>JARRQT010000069.1:0-15385 GCA_037381445.1 Calditrichia bacterium | reverse complement strand
ACGGTCGCGAGAATCAAGTACGGAGGCGGGGGAGACTGGTATGGGAACCGCACGACATTTGTTAATCTGTTCCGCTATGCCCGCGAAAAAACAAACATGCTGACCGCGGACCGGGAAGTATCGGTGGAAGTAACAGATAAGGATTTTTTCAAATATCCCATTATTTATATGGCTGGTCACGGAAATATTAAATTCTCTGAAGATGAAATCGCACGTTTGCGAACCTACCTGACCAGCGGTGGTTTTTTATGGGCCGACGATGATTACGGGATGGATCCCTCTTTTCGCAGGGAGATGAAACGGGTATTCCCGGATCTGGAGTGGGTCGAGCTGCCCTATTCTCATCCCATTTATCATACGGTATTCCAGTTTCCGAACGGTCTGCCGAAAATCCATAAGCATGCAGGCGGTCCGCCTCACGGCCTGGCCCTGATATACCGCGGCAAAATGGTGGTTTTTTATTCCTTCAATACTGATATCAGTGACGGTTGTGAGGATGCCGATATTCATGGAGACCCGGCCGATATCAGGGAGAGTGCGCTGAAAATGGGAACTAACATACTCGTCTGGGCATTGACCCATTAGTCGTATTCATCAATCATTTCTTAAAAAGGTGTATATGCAGGGCAATGAGATAAAACAGAAATATGAGCAGATATATCATCAGATTATTCTCGCCCATCGCAGCTATTTTTTTCGAAAAATTGGTGCAAATTCTATTCGCTTTTTTCTGATCTCGCTTGCTGTCGTCGCAATATTCGTGGTCATCAATCTTCTTTTTGATATCTCGACACCATTGCGACTTGCTCTTGCATCCGGTTTTATTATCTGGTTGGCGGGTTTCACAGTTATTAAAATAATGCCGCTCCTGCATGAAATTTTTTCGCCTTCCGGCAGCGAGATATTTAATACCGCCAGCCGTCTGGGACAAACCGATGCCTCAGTCAGGGATGCGCTTATTAATTATGTGCAGATTTATCAAAACCGTGCCAGCGGCAATTCGCCCATACTCAAAAATATGGCTCTCGAACAACTCTATAAAAGGTTTGCAAACCTGTCATTTCGCCAGACATTTGATTCGAGCCGTGCTGGAAAGCAGATTCAGACGCTGGTTGCAGCCCTGGTCCTATTTGCTGTTTTATGGGTAATTTTTCCAGCATCTATGGGCACTGCATTTAAAAAAATTATGATACCCTGGGTAAATTTTAAAGAGCCGTTACCCACGCGGGTAATAAACCAAACCGGTGACATCACCGTTCTAAAAAATAATTCTGTTATATTACGCGGCAGCTACAAAGGTATCAAGCCGAGTCGGTTATATATTGTTGTTGAAGATACCACAGCAAAGGCTGAGCAGGAGCAGACAAATACGGCAGAAAAAATTGCTCTGTCGGTCCCGGCGACCGGAGATTTTCAGTATCAGTTCAGGAGCGTTAGGAATCCTTTCAAATATTACTTTATGGCTGAAATAGATCAGCCTCGTTTTCGGAAGCGGCCTGCTGTTTCAGAGAAGGGCACAATTTTAATCAAAGAACGACCTTTAGTGCGCAACTTACAAATAAAAATTACGCCTCCTGAATATACGGGTCTTCCCGCGCAGCTATTACTTCAGAACGATGGTGAAATTACTGCTTTGAAATTTTCGATACCGACAGCGTGGACAATGGGCAGCCGGTGGAATACAGCATTTATCCTCTGGCGGATGAATATCCCTTTGCGGAGATCAGGCAGCCCGGGGGTGATGTGGATCTGGGCGATGAGCTGCGATTGCCCCTGTTCGTGGAGATGAGAGATGATTTCGGTTTTCATTCATTGACTCTGCAGGGAAGACTGATTCGTCAGGGTTCCACGGGGGACACCAGCGAGTTTAGTATGAAACTGCCCTATAAAGTGATTGAGAAGGGCAAGGCCTTCAGCGAACAAAACTGGGATCTGACTGCTTTTTATATGATTCCCGATGATTACATTCAATATTATGTGGAAATCATGGATAATGATCGCATCAGCGGCCCGAAATCCTACAAAACCCAGGTTTTTACAGTCAGGCTTCCTTCTCTTTTGGATATGATGAATCAGACTGCCCGCAACCAGGAAGACCAGCTTGATAAAGTGAAGGACATGGCTGGCAATACCAAGGAATTGAGGAAAAAATTGGAAGATATTAACCGGGAGCTGAAAAAAGAGACTGATATCAATTGGGAAAGAAAACAGGAGATAAAGGAACAGCTTGAAAAGCAGAAGAAGTCAATGGAAAAGCTTTCCGAGATTCAGAAAGATCTGGAGGATGTGGTTCAGAAATTGGATCAGAGCAAGATGCTGAGTCCTGAAACACTGGAGAAATATGCTGAGCTGCAAAAAATGTTTCAGGAGCTGGCTTCTCCTGAATTGAAAGACGCCATGGAAAAATTACAGCAGGCGCTGGAAAAAGCAGATCCGCAGCAAATTCAGAAGGCTGTAGAGCGTCTGCAATTTTCAGTAGAGCAATTTGAGAAGGATATCGCCCGGACTTATGAACTGTTCCAGCGGGTGAAACTGGAGCAGAAAATGGATGAACTGGTGAATCTGGCGGAAAAAATCAGCCAGGAGCAGGAAGAAATCAATAAAAAGCTCGGGGCGGAAGATAAAAAGCCCGAAGAACTCAATCAGTTGGGAAACAAAGAGAAAAATATCCGGGAAGAGACCGATTATCTGGATAAGAAAATTTCTGAAACTAACGAAGAATACCAAAAGCTGATGCAGGAACTGTCGGAAAAGCTGAATGAGGCAAAATCCTTCATGCAGGATAAGGACCTGCAAAATTCCATGCAGCAGATGCAGCAGCAATTGATGAATAGTCAGCAACAACAGGCCTCGCAGAGCGGCGAGCAGATAAAGGCAAATATGGAGATGCTGCAGGCAATGCTCCAGTCCGCCCGGCAGAATATGACCGATCGGCAGAAGCAGGAAATAGCAGATGCCATGCAGAAAGCGATGCAGGACATGCTCGAAACATCATTCAAGCAGGAAGATCTGGCAGACCGGTCGCAGGATTTGAACCCGGCTTCTTCCCAGATTAACAATATTGCGCGTCAGCAGGCCAGTCTGCAGCAATCGATGCATCAGTTAACGGGGCAGCTGGTTGATATTTCCAATAAGACTTTTTTCATGTCCCCTCAGATGAGCAAGGTTTTGCAGAGTATTGTCTCAAATATGAATAAATCAATTGAAAATTTGGAGAACCGGAATCCTTCCCAGGCAGCAAATTCCCAGAAGCAGGCCATGGCCGGATTGAACCAGGCGTTGATGTCACTACAAAATTCCATGAAACAGATGGGTCAGTCTTCTTCAGCTTCTGGTTTCCAGGAATTCATGCAGCAGCTACAGCAAATGGCAGGTCAGCAGGGACAGTTAAACGAGCAGAGCCTGGGGCTTTTCAAGAAGGGGCAACAGGGCCGCCTACAACTCTCGCAGGATGATCTGGGACGGCTTGCTGCCCAGCAGGAAGCTATCCGGCAGTCCATGGAGCAATTGTCAAACCAAACCCAGAATCGCCGGGATATTCTGGGGCGGCTGGGGGAGCTTGGCGGCGAGATGGAAAAAGTGATCAAAGATTTGAAACAACAAAAACTTGACCGCGAAGTCATTCAGAGGCAGGAAAAGATCCTGTCCCGATTGCTCGATGCACAGAAGTCGATCCGGGAGAAAGAATATTCCAAAAAGCGGGAAGCGGAACGTGAAAAGCAAATGCTGACCAAATCTCCTCCAGAGCTGCGCCGGGACTTGCTGCAAAAAGAGGACAAACTGCGCAAAGAACTGCTGGAAGCATTGCAGGAGGGCTATTCGCCGGAATACCGCAGATTAATCAAGCTGTATTTTGAGACGCTTTCCCGGCAGATGGAATCAGAGCCCCAAGCAAGCGAATGATCGTCGACAGCAGTTGGACATGATATACCACGAACAGAGTCTACCACTTCTGTGTCAGGCCTGTTGGCAACATAAAGTCGCTGCCCGGGTCCAAAACAGAGAATCCGGAATCCCTCCTTTTATTTTCGGGCAAAATCCACATCCATCGGAAGAGTTTATTTCCTAACATTTAAAGCTCTTTCAAATTATCGATTATTTTTTTAACTTAAATATTGAAATTTATTATGATTTTATGAAAGAGGTCTGGCGTCTGAACCGCAAAATCGTTGTCTGTTTTTTGCTTCCATTTATTCTTCTCGGGCACTCTCTGTTTGCCGGAGATTCGACTTTCGTCAAAAAGATTACAATCGGCTATGAAACCGGTATGCAATATCCCCTGAAGAATCTTACCTATCATTCGCCCAAAACGCTTAAAGTCGGACTGGTGTTAAGCGGCGGCGGGGCCCGCGGATTTGCTCATATTGGCGTTTTAAAGGCGCTGGAAGAGAATAATATTCCCATCCATCTGCTGGTCAGTACCAGCATGGGCAGCATTATCGGGGGATTTTATGCGGCGGGTTACAATGCCGAACAACTTGCTCAGATTATTAAAGGAATCGAGTGGCAGAATTTCTTCAGTGACGATAATTATCGCACCAACTTGTTTTGGGCGCAAAAAACCAATCCACGCCGGCACATACTGGAAGTCCGGTTTGACAAGGGCTTACCGTATATTCCTTCTTCAATCAATACGGGACAGAAGATTTTTGATATCATCTATTCCCGGTTGCTGAAAGCGAATTTTCAGGCAGCCAATGATTTTAATAATCTGCGGATACCTTTCCGTGCCGTCGCTACCGATTTGGTCAGCGGCCGCAAGGTGGTTCTGTCCCATGGAGATCTTGCAGAAGCGATCAGCGCCAGCAGTGCCACGCCCATTCTGTTTGCACCGGTTCCGTGGGAGGGTATGGAGTTGGTCGATGGGGGGGTCCGTGATAATCTGCCGGTTGATGTCGCCATCCATGAGAATTCCGATTTGACAATCGCGGTCGATGTCACTTCCCCGCTGCGGGAAGCCGATCAACTGAAATTGCCCTGGCAGATCGCTGATCAGGTAACAACCATTATGATGCGTGAACCCACCAGGGAGAGCAGCAAGATGGCTGATGTGCTGATTCGTCCCCAAATTGGTGAACACGGGGCATTTGATTTTTCAAATATTGACTCTTTGGTGCATGGCGGATATAGAGCCACTTTGCAGGAAATCGATACCATAAAAGCGATGATCCAGGACCGTCAGCACAATCTGTGGGGACAAAATGAATACCTTGGCAAAGTGAAGGAGATAAAAGTAACAGGGCTGCAAATGCCGCCCTTGTCAGTGCTGACACAAAGCCTCATTACTCAGGAAGGGGCCAGCCTTTATCAATATGATTTATTTCAGGATTTGAATACATTTTATCAAACCGGACTGATTGCCGATGCTTATGTGCTGCTAAAGGGAGATCCCTCTGCATACACCGTGGAATTTCATATACAGGAAAATCCCATTGTGAGGCAAGTGGAATTCCACACCCGTCACCTGATACCCGATTCTGTTTTAAATAATAGTTTCAAACTTCCATTAAATGAAACGCTGAATTATAATCTTCTTTTTCCCAATCTTGATTCTCTACGTCAGGTGTTTGTTAACGCAGGCTATTCACTGGCCCGCTTTTTGGCGATTCGGTATGATAGTGCCGGTCAGCGTTTGGATATTGACATTGATGAGGGCGTCATCGGGAATGTCATAGTGGAAGGCAACCGAAAAACAAAGGATTTTGTAATCTTACGTGAATTTCCTTTAAAAAAGGGAAGAATTTTTAACGCGGAACGGGCTGTAGCAGGAATCCGGAATATCTACAGTACCGGGTTGTTTGACAAAGTGACGGTCAATGTGGTACGGAAGGATTCTGTGAATGATCTGATCCTTAAGGTCATAGAGAAGAAATTCTTTTTGATGCGGTTGGGAGCCTATGCTTCTATGGAGAGAAAAGGGAAAGCTTTTCTGGAATTTGCAGAAGATAACCTTCTGGGAAGGGAAATTAAGACTTCGCTTTTCGGCGAGGTTGGCGAGTTGGAACGGGGGGCGGAGCTGAAGCTATACAGCGTCCGGTTGTTTCGAACCCTGTTGACTTACCGCTTTTCGCTTCAATATAATGAACGATGGGACCGGTACTATCAGGATTTTGTGCGCTCCGGAAATTATCAGACCATACGGCGGGGTGCCCAATTCGTGCTGGGACAGCAGATAGAAAGATTGGGTTCCATATCGGCTGAAATCCGTTGGGATGGGGTCAGCGTGTATTCAGGCGATCCCGTATTTCCCTATCGGGACAGCTACCGTATTCGATCTCTGACTGTCCGTTCCGTGGTCGACAAGAGAGACAAGCTGCCCTTTCCGGATAAAGGAATTTATAATCGATGGTTCTGGGAAACGGGGAATCAGCGCTTTTTGGGAAGTTCAAAAGCATTTACCCGATTTTATATCGCATTGGAAGGATATTATCCCATTTGGCGGAATTTCAACTATCACATCATGGTTGAAGGGGGCAGCGCGGATCTGACCCTGCCTTTCTCTGAATTTTTTACGATGGGGGGAATGCTCGACTTTCCCGGTCTTTATGACAGAGAGAAATTCGGCCGTCAAATCATTCATTTGAACACGGAAATAAGACACAATTTCCACGCGTTCCTTCCTTTTGATCTTTATGCCGGAGTCAACTTCAATGTGGGGGCAACCTGGAAAACCTCCGAAGAAACCATTCGCCGTTCGGATTTCCTGACCAGCTGGGGAGGATATCTTGCGGTCAATTCAATTTTTGGGCCCATTCGCTTTGCCTATGGACACTTGGTTGGCATCAGAGATTTATTGTATTTTTCCATCGGCTACAATTTTTAAAGCGACTGGTATCTCCGAATTCCATTTTTCTATGATTTCTGTCAATTGGATAAAAATTTTGTCGATTATATTGTGAGGAAAAATTTGGAGGATACTTTGTGAATGCCCGGAGGTTCGATCCATTAATTTGAAAATATTAAACTTGGTTCTTGATTTTTTCAGAAAAAGTATTAAATTAGAATAGCTAAAACTGTAATGAACATGGAAAAAAAGATCTTCATCAAATCATTCTTCATTTTGTTTTTATTTCTATCCTTCCTTTTTGCGGACGCCATCATTACAGAATTCAGTGCAGATCCGGACGGAGAAAGAATAGTTCTGCAATGGAAAACCTCACAGGAAGATAATGTCCAAAAGTTTGTAGTGGAGAGATCGAACGACAAGGAACATTTCTATCCAATAGGTTCACTAGAAGCCAGAGGACCGGGATATCAGTACCGTTTTGTGGATGATCGTCTGGGCAAGATAAACGGCTGGTTTTATTACCGGTTACAGATTGTTAACAAGAACGGGAATTCGACATATAATGAGCCAATTCAGGCAAATTTGAACATCAGCAGTATTTCCCGTACCTGGGGAAGCATTAAAGCATTATTCAGATAATATTATTCCTTCCAAAAAATCTTATATATTTTTGACCAACATATTTTTGTTTATTTTGCATTCATATATTCATGATGAGATTGGAATGTATTCTATCTCTGGCAGAGAATAATTAACAGATCTGCCCAAAGTGAGGCTGATATTAATGGCAATTCGCATTTTGCATTTGGCTGATATCCATTTAGGAGCCGTTCATCAATTCCTGCCCCCGGAAAAGCAGGCCCGGAGAACAGGTGAGATATTGGAGAGTTTTAAAGAAATCCTGTCTGAAGCCGTGGATGGTGCTCCTCATGTAAATGCTATCATGATCTCGGGCGATTTATTTGATTCCCCGGATCCAACTTCTGAATTAATTGGCAGGGTTAAAAGACTGTCTGATCGGCTGAAAGAAAAAAATATCCCCATATTAGTTGTCCCCGGGAATCACGACAATATCATAGCGCCCGATTCTGTGTTTAATAAAGTGGAATTTCCGGGAATTGTCGTGCTTAATTCGCCTTCCATTGCTGAGCCAAAAGAATTAGTATTGGGTGACACATTATTCCATTTTTATGGGATGACCTATACTTTTATGTCGAAGCAACCCTTTGATACCTTTCGCCCCCGGAAAAGCGATGTCAGAAATATTGCTATCATTCATGGTGCATTAAAGAATAATCCCGAATGGAAACTCCATGCGCAGGATATCCCCCTTCGGGCAGAGAATTTGTTGAATACGGGATTTGACTACATTGCACTGGGGCATTACCATAATTTCCTGCATGTGCAGCGAAACGGAACTCATGTAGTATATCCGGGAAGTCTGGAACCGTTGGGTTGGACAGAGGAAGGGAAACGGCAGGTAGTGATTGCGGAATTTGAAGATGGGGATGTCCGGATCAATTCTGCGCCTTTTGCGGGCCAGCGAAGATATTTCAAAACATTTGAATTGAATTGCGATTTGCACTCTTTCGAATCAACGGAAGATATCGCGAGATATGTTATGGAAAGATTCGCTGATTCAAAAATTTTTTTCAGGTTGATATTAAAGGGGCAGCTCGATTTTATGCCGGATATAACGCAGCTCGCGGAAACATGCGCAGATCATTTTTATTATTTCCGATGTGAGGATAGTACGACAATTACTGCCCCGGAAAAAATAAGATCTCTGAGTAATGAAAACACCATCAGGGGCTTAGCCGTTTCCAAGCTAATTTCCTTAATTGAAAACGCTCCAACTGAACAGGAAAAAAATACTGCTCGCGAGGCGTTGAAAATATTAATGGGCCATTTTTCCAATGATTAATCCAGATGTCCGATTCAGGACATATTTCATTTGTTGTATAGTGCTGAGATCTCAGAATTATAGAGTCAGGATTTTCACATGAATCTCACTAAAATTAAAATCACCGGATTCGGTAATTTTAGCCACTCAGTATCGCTGGACTTTTTAAAAGATTCTATGGGTCTGATATTGGGCAAAAATGAAGCAGGAAAATCTACAATTGTGGCCGCAATCTTCGCAGCATTTTTTGGATTGAAAACCTCCGAGAAAAAGAAATGGAAATCATGGGAGGGAAATCATCAATTTGAAGTTGGTCTCTGTTTTGAAAATGAGGGGAAAACCTTTCGCCTAAAGCGTGATCTGGAAAAGAACTTTGTAACCATTACGGAACTGGGGGATCGGGAACGCATTATTTTTAATGACTATCATTTGCCAACAGAAAAATATGAACCGGCATACTGGGAGGCTTTCCGCAAAATTTTCGATTTACCCGACAAACAAATCCTCAGCACGACCGCCGTCGTTCATGAAAGTCATTTGGATGTAGAAGTTGACAGGACCCTTCGCCAAATACTCACCGGGAGCGGTGAAAACGATTATGAAGATATTCTTTCCATTCTGGAAGCAGAATACTATGTACTGACAAAAGAACGGCTTCCCTGGCAGAGATCGGGAGGGCCAAGGTCTAACCAGCTTATCGAATTGAAATTGCAGAAGCTACAGGAAATTGGTGCTAAGATGCAAAAAGCCGCCGCATTTTTTGAAGACCAGCAACGAAATCAGCAGGAACTGGAGGATTCCGAAAAAGAACGCATTGAACTGGATCATAAAATCGCCAGCCTGAAACGAATGGCAGCGGATTTAAATAGGTTTCAACGGCTTGAAGAGCAGATAGCACGTCATCAGGAGAAAAAGGATAGTATTCTGGAGCAATTGGAAAAAGCGGAAGGGTTGAAGAAGAAAAAGGAATCGCTGGAATCACAGATTAATGATCTCTATCCACACCTCCTAAAATTTGATCCGTTTGACCTTGAAAGAGAAGTGAGCGCCTATTTATCTCTTCGTTCGGCCCGGGAAGAAAAATCAGCTCAATGTAAGAAATTAAACCAAGAAATAAGCATGCTGGAAAATGATTCTAGGCTTCTGCCGGATTTTGCTAAGGCACCTGAGAACCTTTTATTTATTCTCGAAAATCGTGAAAAACTTACTTCGGAAATTAATGCCGCTCAACACCACGCTGGTGAGTTAAGAGAAGATTTATTTGCACTGTCTCGCAAATCTCGAAAGCGGATATGGTTAGCAGGAAGTCTGATGGGGCTATCGTTCCTGTCCGGATTTTTAATGTATTATACAAACCGCCTTCCGTTGACATTGTTTATCGTATGCACTGTTATTTTAGTCGGCGGGATTTCCCTTTTATCAGCCGAAGTTATCCGCAGAAGAAAACCTTTCCGAAATAAGAAGACTGAGCACAAAGAAATATTGTTGCTAATTGAACAACTGGAAAACGCCAGAGAGAACCAAAATGCTCTTCTTGGAGAGTTTAAGAACGCTAGCCCGCAGTATTTAGAAGAATCGTATTCGCGCTACCGGAAAAATCAGGAGGAAATGAGAGATCTCAAAGTTCGGCAGAAATCAATCACGCATGATCTTGAAAAATATGATGCGGATCCTCTCTTTGGCAGGTATTATTCTCGCTATGAAGAGCTGGTAGAGCGGAAAGGTTCGGAAATTTCAGAAGAAATTTCACGTTACCGGCGGCAAAAAAATCAGGCGGAGATTTATGAAAGCCAATTAAAGGCGCTTCCCGCTCTGGAAGAACTTCGTGCCAGGAGGGAGGAGCATATTCAGGCTATCTCGGCATGTGAGTTTGAGATAAAGCAGCTGCATAATCAAAATCCTGCATTGAAAAAATTGACCGGGAAAATTGGTCTTGATCAGATGATCGGGAAAACTGAAACGGAAATTCAGAAAGCCTGGGACAATAAAAACCAGATTGAAGGCCGCACTGCAAAATATCGGGAACGGCTCCGGCAGAATTATCCGGACACCTATAATCCCGAGCAATTGAAGGAGCAGCAAAATCAGTTAATTGATGATATAGACCAGCTGGAGTCTCGCAAACAGGCATTAGTACTGGCGATAGAGACACTTCAGTCTTCCATCAATGAATACCGGAATCTGCACCTTAAGACTCTGAATGCAGATATCCAGGAATATTGGGAGAACACAACTCAAGGGAAAGATTTCGCAATTAA
The DNA here is from genome assembly GCA_037381445.1 of Calditrichia bacterium. Classification (GTDB taxonomy): domain Bacteria; phylum Calditrichota; class Calditrichia; order RBG-13-44-9; family RBG-13-44-9; genus JARRQT01. Next base: position 4,437 of record JARRQT010000069.1, on the reverse strand, counting down.
TGTAGATCAAGATTTCCACCTTAATCTATATTTTAAAGGATTTGAAGTTAAACCCGATCAGTTGAGCAGCGGAACGAGGGATCAACTTTTTCTGGCCTACCGTATGGTGCTTGGAAAGCTCATAGCGCCCCGGAGCAAATTCCCTTTCATTATTGATGATGCTTTTGTTCATTTTGACCGGGAAAGAACTGAGCGGATTTTTAAAATATTGAATAATCTAAAACAAGAACATCAGATCATTATCTGCTCCTCAAATTCCGACTATCAGAATTGGTGCGATTATATCATCCAACTCGATAAGTTAACATCCTGATGTTTTTTGAAATTAATTGAGGGTGATGATATTAAGAAATTTTTTTGGGAAAGTGACGGTGGTCACAATGGGCCAATTGGTTGGAATGAGCCAAAAGGTGGTGCATATCAACCGGAAAATGATATAAGGCAGGGATGTAAAATTTTAATACTCTATTTGATTTTTATAACTATTGTACGATATGTGAGGCTTGTTGAATAATATAACTTCAACAAGCGCAAGATGGTATAATCTTTGTATAATTTGGTATAGACGCAATAAGTACTAATGTAATCTATAATTGCGCCGAATAATAATTAGTGAGGCCTGGTTCAAAACATGGAGACAAGAGAAAAAAAGGAGTTTTTTTCAAAATTAATTGAAAAAATTCAAATTCTTTGTGTTTTAACTGTTGACATAAATCACATATGTTATTATTTTAGACGAGTTAAAGGTGGAAAACTGCAAATAAGGAAAATCGCTCATGGTCAATAAGCCTCGTGTTGTTATTATTGATTCGAATAGTTCCAAAATTAAACAAGTCACTTTTTCGTTCCCCAAAGTAATTATTGGTTTGTCAGTACTGATTTTTCTGATCGGATTATCCCTTAAGATTTCCGTCGATCTGGGAATTAAATTCAACCACAATTCCAAAATTTCGCAGCTGCAAAAGGAAAATTCGGTTCTGGAAAGCCAGCTGAAATCGATGGGGGAAAAAATCACCCATATGCGAAGCCAGGTTGATCAGATTGAGGAATTGGATGATAATTTGAGATCGAGGCTGGATATACCTGCCATTGATGCGGATGTGCGGCAGGTCGGCATTGGTGGGTCTGATATTGCCCATATATCCGGCATTGAAATGGACAATCCCCAATTAAAATCGTCTTTAATCAACAGCCAGAGTGTATTGGCCCGTCTTGAACGTGAAATTAAGCTCGAAACTGAAAGTTACAAAAAACTGCTTTCCACCATGGAGCGCAAGGAAGATTCCCTGCGTTACCTTCCCGCAATCAAACCGGTAACGAATAGCCGGCTAACGGATGGATTTGGAAGACGGCGCCATCCGATATTTAAAAGAATTATGCCCCACCATGGTATCGATCTTGCCGCCAACCGCGGCACGCCGGTACTAGCTACCGCCGATGGTTATGTGACTTTTACAGGCAAAAATGGAGGGTACGGCCTTTTTATCTCCATCAATCACAAATACGGTTTTGAAACCAAATACGGTCATCTGCAGAAGATTTATGTAAGGCGAGGGCAGTATGTGAAGAGAGGAGAAAAAATAGGCGAGGTTGGAAATACAGGGATTTCCACTGCACCCCATCTCCATTATGAAGTGCATTACCATGGGCAGCCCGTCGATCCGGTCGATTATTATTTCAACGATCTGACTTTTCAATAAAAAATATTTTTGATAATTATGAGATGTCAGATTCTATTTAAATGAAAATTGAGAATGAGTCACACTTTATGTTGGATTTCAAAACCGCTCTAAGCGAACTTCGTGCCTACCTAAAACGAAATAACCTTCGTTTTACCACGGAGCGCGTCACGATTCTGGAGGAAATATTTTCATTTCCTGCGCACTTCGATGCCGAAGAACTTTTTATACATATCCGGAATAAACATAACCATATCTCCCGGGCGACAGTCTATCGTACTCTGGAATTGCTGCATAATATCGGGATTATCAAGAAGGAAAACCTCGGTCACGATTATGCCAGTTATGAACTGGCTATGGACCGGCCGCATCACGACCATCTAATCTGCGTGGTTTGCGGGAAGGTTGTGGAATTCGCTGATGACGTGATCGAGAAACGCCAGCGCGAAATATGCGAGAAATATGGTATGACCATGATCAGTCACCAGCTGCAGATTTTTGGCAGATGCAATGAGCATAAGGAAGACTGAGTTATAAATTGCAAATGGTGAGCCATTTGATATATCCTGCTCTGCTTCCATGCATTCCTGATTGAAGTAGCCTGCATCGTGTATGTTTTTAGTTTACCAACTGATCCCTGAATTTCTTCATCATAAGTTCGTGACTATTTAGAAAACAGATATATGTGCATTCTTCAACTTGGCTTGCTAACCTGAGCCATTCATTATAAATTTGTGCATGTTTCGAAGGCTGAATTGTAGTTTTTTTATAATATGTCATCTTTTCATTTTCGTTTCAGTTTATGGCCAATATAAACTTGAATTTGAGGGGAATAAATTTTTTTCAGATCGGATATTAGGCCATGAGATTCTCTTTCTGACTTATCCCACTGCAACAGAGGGCGACCTGGCAAAGGCCATGCAAATCCTTCAAAATTATTATGAGGACAACGGCTTTTTATTGTCTGAAGTCAGGTATAAATTGTCAGGAAAAGGTAATATTAAGGATACGGTTCTGTTCAATATTACCGAGGGTCAGCGTTTTTATCTCGGCAAGGTTCGAATCACCGGGCTTAAATATAACCGACAGGAATTTGTCAGAAAATTTATTGATTTCGAAGCAAATATGCCGTTGTCCCGCGAAGTGATTCTCAATATGCAGAAAGAACTGGATAACAGCGCTTTGTTTGATTCAATTCGCTTTTCAGTAGATAAATTCGATTTCAAAACCCGGCGCGTTGATCTCCTCCTGAATGTTTGGGAACGCAAGCCTTTTTTTCTTGGAAGCGGGATTGGTTTCGACAGTGAAGATGGTTTAAAATTTATTGGGGAGACAGGTGGACGTCATCTCAGGGGAAATGGGCAGTCTGCCCGGCTGGAGGGCTCCTGTTCATTTTACTACGCGTCTCATGTCATGCTGAAACATTTGCTGATTCAAGGCAAATACTACTTTCCGCTTTTGATGTCTCGGAATCTGCAGCTTGAGAATGAGATGTTCTACGAATCGGACAAACCATCCTATGTTTCCTTTCATTTTAAAAAAGCAGCATTGGAAAGCAACCTTCGTTTTTTCATTTATAAGAATCTGAGTTGGAATATGGGCGCTATACTCAGCAAAGTCTGGTTGAGCAGCGCTTTGGATGAGAACCGTTTAAATGGTGCTATCCAGAGCAAGGTTGACCAAAATCGCCAGATTCACTTCCGCCTTACCTTTGCAAGCGTTTTTCCTGCCATTAATCCGGTAAACGGTATGCGGGCAGACCTGTTATATGAGTATAATGGAGGTTTTTTAGGGGGTGCCAATGATTTTCATCGCATATCGACCAGCACATCCTGGTATTTCCCGCTGGGATTGAAAAATGTATTCGCCTTTCATCTGGAGGGCGGTTGGGCTGAGAGTCTTTCTGCGGGAAAACCTGTTCCGGAATATGAACGATTCTTTCTGGGGGGTGCACAGAATTTGAGGGGATATCGGAATAATAAATTGGGGCCGAAAAATGAATATGGCAGATACATTGGGGGGTTGGCCATGTTGTATTATTCCTTTGAATTTCGGCACATGTGGTCTTCCCATTGGCAATTTGTCTGGTTTCTGGATAATGGCGAATTAAAAGGGAATTTTTATAAAATTACCTTGCGAAGTATCATCTTGACAACAGGACCCGGAATAAGATATCGCTGGCACGGAAATTTGTTTTCATTTGATCTGGGAATCAAGATAAGCGAATTCGAATGGAATGATCCCGGATGGATTAGTTTTGGCTATGGGCAGCATTTTTAGGAATTGGATCTGCACCTCAAAAATGTGCTGATGCGAGAAGCATTATATTAAAAAGCTCGTGATCAATGATCGGATCCAAAGTGACAAAAAAACGAGGCATGATTTCATGCCAGCATTTTTTATCTATTTTAATTTCTTTTGCAGTCTGTTGAATCATTTTATCTCTTAGTGTTATGAGGATTCTCATGGTTTGGCGTATTTCCGTCAGTGGTACCATTTTAAGTATTGTTTTTGTGCTTGTATTTTTTTATTTTAGCCCGGCTCAAATTTCGGTCAATCCGATAATTACGGCGGGGCAGCAATTGCCATCGAAGGTCGATAAATTGGACTCCATATTGACAAAATACTACCGGGAAAGCATCAAGATTTATTTGGATGAAATTGGGCAGTTCCGGCTTACTTCACGAAATTTGGTCTATTCGAAGGAAATGTACGATCGCAGGCTGCAGCTTCAGTATGAGCAGTCCCTTTCCTGGGT
>JARRQT010000068.1:15646-26360 GCA_037381445.1 Calditrichia bacterium | reverse complement strand
GTGGCCCATGATTATGGGCGGCGTGGTCCCGGTTGTAAATATTAAGGGTGTGGAAGCCGGCAAGCTCAAACTGAGCCCGACCCTGCTGGCCGACATTTTTCTGGGAAAAATCACAAAGTGGAACGATCCGGCCATTCAGAAGGAAAACGCAGGACTTACCCTTCCCGGAAAAACCATCACGGTCGTTCATCGTTCTGACGGCTCAGGCACCACCTGGATCTTCACCAACTACCTGGATAAAATCTCCGCCGAATGGCACGCCAAAGTGGGAAGCGATAAATCCGTGGCCTGGCCCACCGGGGTGGGAGGCAAGGGTAACCAGGGCGTGGCCGCCTATGTGCAGCGCATCGATGGTTCGATCGGCTATGTTGAGTATGCCTATGCCCTTCAGAACAGCATGACCTACGCGCTGCTGCAGAACAAAGCCGGAAAATATGTGGCGCCCACCATGGAGACTTTCTCTGCCGCTGCTGCCAACGCCGACTGGAAGAACGCCCCCGGTTTCTACCTGGTGCTGACAGATCAACCCGGAGAAACCAGCTGGCCGATTACCGGCGCTTCCTTCATTCTCTTTTATAAAAACCAGACCAATATGGAAAAAGCGAAAACCGTGCTCAATTTCTTCGACTGGTGCTATCACAACGGCCGGCAGAGTGCCGAAAGACTCGATTACGTACCGATGCCGGACAATGTGGTCCAACTGGTTGAAAACACCTGGACCAAAGAAATTCATGCGGGTAATGAATCCGTCTGGAAATAGCCAAAACTTCGGCTCAGGCTTTAATTGGAAGGCAAATAATAATGCTATTCATCAACTTAATAAAGAATGTAAAGGGAGAGATTCAAATGCGAGCAGTATTAGCAAAAATCAGTCTTGTGGGATTATTAATCTGGGGATTCGGCCTGTATGCCCAGACGCCGTCTGCCGACCAGGGGCAGAATACCAGCACCGCCGGCGCTGCACAGGCTGGCGTGCAGGCATCGCAGGAGTTCCAGTCCGTGCAATCCCTATTGCCGGAATCGCTTAAGGGTTTGAAGGTTGGCGGACTGTTCTATATTTCTTATCAGAACGGGAAAGAATATACCGGCACACCGGATAAAACGACCCCATACAGCCACTTTGTTCTAAAACGCGGTTACCTGGACGTACAGAAAACGATTACTCCCTATCTAATGGGACGGTATACAACCGATATCACCCGGGATGAATTCGGCGACTGGAAAACCCGGATAAAATATATCTACGGTAAATTCAGTTGGAAAGGCACATCTTTTATTACCGATCTGGGTATGGAATTCGGACAAGTGCATAACCCCTGGCTGGATTTTGAGGAGAGTATAAATGGTTTTCGTATGCAGGGAACCATGTTCCTGGAGCGCAGCGGCATATTCAACAGCGCCGATATGGGTGTTATGGTCGGTTCTGACCTGGGCGGCAAAATGGATGCATCATACCGCAAAAAGGTGAACAGCCATTATGCGGGGCGTTACGGAACCTGGCAGGCCGGAATTTATGACGGAAGCGGTTATCACGCGGCCGAAAAAAACCTGAACAAGGTCATAGGAGGTCGTCTGACTATCCGTCCCCTGCCTGATGTGCTTCCCGGGCTGCAGGTCAGCGCTTTGGGAATGACCGGTAAAGGAAATGTGGCCGCTACTGCGGAAAGGCCCATTCCCGACTGGACGGTATTTGACGGGATGCTTTCTTACCAGATGCCCCAGTTCACAGGGACCGCCCAGTATTACCGCGGGAGAGGCAACCAGTCCGGATCGGCCATTTATGATGGAAAAGCCAGGGAACAGCGGGGGTATTCTTTCTTCGGCGCGGTGCACTTCTGGGAAGCAAACCGGATCAGCGTTGTCGGCCGCTATGACTATTTTGACAACAACACGGATATAAGCTCCAACGATGTCCAGAAACGGGTCATTGCCGGCGTGGCGTATGAAATGTATAAAGGGAATACCTGGCTGGTGGATTACCAGCGTGTCAGTCACACCGCCGATTATATTCCTGCTGAAGACCAATTCCAGGTAACCCTGCAGGTAGCATTTTGATTCTATTCCGGCGAGCATGAAATTTTTAGCCGGAAAAGGCGGATTCAAAATTCTTTGTCCCATTAAAGGGAGGCTGCTTTCAGCTTCCCTTTTTCTATTACGGAAATACGCCGCTCCTGAAAAGTTTTTCAGATCCTTTTCAGCGCGCGGAATTTCAAATCACTTCAAAATATCTTTCAGTCCCTGGGAGGCGATATAAAGGCTGCCCACACCGCTCAGGTGGGCGGCGACCCGCAGGGTTTCGGCAATCTCCTCTTTTGTGGCACCTTCCCGCATCGCCGAGCGGGCCAGGGCCATGACTCCATTCACCGCGCCATGGGCGGCATCGAACGCCATGGCTATCAGGTATTTGAATTTTGCGGGCAAAGCGCCATCGGAAAAGGCGAGCGCTTCGCCGGCTTTGAAATGATCCATGAACTCCGGGTCCAGTTTCATGATGGTGTTGAGGGGATGTTCAGGCATTTTTCACCTCCTGATGGTTGAATTGATGATGATAACACAGTATAAATTTTGCAGCTTTGCCGCTTGGTTTCTCGTGGATCGCTTTCGGAAGGGATAGCCCAACAGAGAAGCAGGATTCACATGATTTTGAGAGAACTAATCGCTTAAAAACAGGATGAGGAATTAATGAACAAAAAGATTAACAAATTGAACTGGTGCATCCTGGCATAAGCGGAGCAGGGACCCCACCACGGAATGATCTATCCCTGCCCTGCATTACGCCAGTTGAAAAAGCAGTCTTTTACGCGCCCAGCAGTTCTTTAATTTTATCGGTAATAAACTCCTCGTTCCCCGATCCGATCTTGAAGTCGGTGATAATTCCCTTCTTGTTAATGAAAAACATGGTCGGGATTCCCCGGATGGAATATTTATCGAAACCGGCGGTATTCTCGGCAATGGCAACAGGATAGTCCATGTTGTGGCGTTTCAGAAATTCCTTCGTTAAACGAAGTTCTTTTTCCGGGGGCACTGTACCCAGCCTTTGCGTATCGTCGCTGTAGCGGCCGTAGAGGCGGGTGTAGCCGATCACAGCCAATCCCTTGTTTTTATATTCATTATAATCTTTTACGATGGTCGGAATAACCGCCCGGCAGGGTCCGCACCAGGTTGCCCAGAAATCGATCACCACTACTTTTCCTTTCAGACTTCTCAGGTTCAGCGGCCGCGAATTCACCCAGTTTTTGGCAGTCAGTACCGGCGCAGGTTTGCCAATCATATCGGTAATTTTCAGCGTGGATTCCAGGGAGGCAACGTCCCTTCCCTGCGCCTCCAGCGTGCTGATCCCGTTTTGCAGGATTTTCCGGGACTCCTCCACATTTCCTTTTTCCCGTGCAATGGAAGCCAAATTTTCATACAGATAAGGCACATAGCGGGCAATATCTTCCGGCAGATCTTTGGTCTGCAGCAATTGATTGGTGTAGGCTTCACGCGCCGCCGTTTCCGGCGCTTCAAAGGCGAAATTCATCAGCACTTCATAGTAACTGTTGTTCTTCTCGACCCGGCCCTCAATCTCTTTAAATAAAGTGTATGCCGCCTTCATGTCATGCTGTTCCTGCAAAACCTTCACCTTTTCAAATTTTGCCTGATCGGTCACCGGCGAATTCTCTTCAATCAACTGGTTCAGTTTGGGCATGGCCTCGCCATAGCGGCCCAAATCGACCAGCAGTTCACTGCGCAGCAGTTCGATCTGCGGCGTAGATTTGGCATTCTTGTATTTCTCAAGCATTTGCTGCCGGGTATTATTCCATTCCTGAATAGTGCTGCGGTAAGTGGAATCATTCTGCGCAAGCAGGAGCTGCTGCTGGTATTTGGCGTTCATCGCCTGATACTGTTCGGACATCTGCTGTGCCTTCTTTGCGCTGTTTTCGCAGGAGGCGATCCACAGAACTGCAATCAACGCAATCAACAATACTTTTTTCATCTTTTCTCCTTCAATGAATTTCCGAGATATTCTAAAAGCTACTCTATTCCGGTTTAAATCGACCGATCGCACATCGAATTACCTGTTGCCAAAAGGCCATTCCTTTTGGTGCTTCAGCCGCTTATCCAGGTGATATTTTTTCAGCATCTCTACAACTTCATCGCTATTCTTGTTTTTAAGCGGCAGTTGTTCATCATTAGCAAGTTCCTTCAGTAATACCGTGACCACCGCTGTCGCGTCAGATAGGTACTCCTTATTGACTTTGTCATAAGTATCGGCGCGGGTATGATAATATTTCACCATTTCATCGTCCAGATGGCCCAGCAGAGAAATGGTGGGAATGCCTTCCAGCATAAAGGGCTGATTGTCGCTGTTGGTCCACGGACGGTTCATCACGCCCCGGGAAAGATCAAATCCGGGCAGTTGCTTCTCAAGGTTTTGCAGAAACGGCACCAGCTCATCGAATCCCATGGCATTAAATCCCACGGGCGTTCCGGTCATATCCATGTTTATCATGGCTGCAATATCATCACCGCGGTGCATTTCCAGATATTTTTTCGATCCCCATAGCCCCAGTTCTTCCCCATTAAACCAGACGAATTCCACGGTGTAGTAGTTCTGCGGGCTGAATTTTTTCATGAGGCGGGCCGCATCAAATAATATGGCGGTACCCAGCCCATTGTCAATTCCGCCCTGGCCAAGGTCCCACGAGTCGAAATGAGCACCGACAACAATCTTCTTTTTAACCTTTCCCGGCAGGGTCAAAACAATATTGGATGTTTCCACCGGCTGATTGCGGGAGCGGACCGTCATACTCAGCTTTACCGGAATATTGTTTTCCAGCAGACGCTGCAGCCATTGCCCCTCTTCCATGGTCAGGCTGAAGGCCGGTATCCTGGTGGGATTTCCCTGAAAGTCGCCGGTGCCGGCCAGATTGAGCCCCCCTGGTTTGGTGTTTATGAACAGGATGGCGCGGGCGCCTTTGTCTGCGGCAATTTCGATGGCTTCCTGACGCAGGAGTCCTTCTTTGCCTTCCGGCTTTTCGGAAGTAACCAGCACAATTTTATCTTTCGCATCCACATTTTCATAATCTTCAGGAAATCCATAGGCCGCATAAACCCCCGGCGCCTCGAAGGCCGGCGTTTGTCCTACATAGCCCAGCGCCACCGCCTGAAGCCGGCGTCGTGCGGGAGCCGTCATTAGCACCTCATCATCCCCGCGAACCCACCCGGGAATACTGAACTTCTCAGACTTGACCTGCCAGCCATCTTTTTCCAGCTCTTCCTTCAAAATATTTTGCGCTTTTTCATTCAATGGCGAACCGACGAGCCGGCCGCCAGCTTCGTCGCATATTCTTTCCAATACCTGGTAAGAATGGTTCTCGAGGTAAGCCGAACCAACAATCTCGTTTAGTTGTGCTGTTTCCTGCGCGAAAGCCAGGGAAACAAAAAATATCAAAAAAAGGAAAATTCCAACGATTCCCCGTTTCATTACAGACTCCTTTAACTTCTCAATAGTGTAAATGAAAGTAACATTCCTGAAAATAACAGGTTTCCCGGCGAAATGGAATCATTAAAAATATTTTCGTGGCAGGCACAGTTCGCTCGGCAAATCTTTATCTTCCATGCTAACAAAAAACCCCGGGAAAAATTCACCGGGGCTATTTTTTGTGCTGACGACATTTGGAATAATACTTAAATTTCCAGCAGCATTCGGGAGGGGTCTTCCAGCAGTTCCTTCAGGCGTACCAGAAAACTCACCGATTCTTTTCCGTCGATGATGCGGTGGTCGTAGCTCAGGGCGACATACATCATGGGGCGGATGACAATCTCGCCATTTATCACCACCGCCCGCTCTTCAATTTTATGCATTCCCAAAATGGCGGACTGCGGCGTATTGAGGATAGGCGTGGAGAGCAGCGATCCGAATACGCCTCCGTTGGTAATGGAAAATGTCCCGCCGGTCATCTCTTCAATTGTCAATTTGTTGTCGCGCGCCTTTTCCGCCAGATGGGCAACATATGCCTCTATGTGGGCCAGGCTCATCTCCTCCGCATTGAAGATAACCGGAACCACCAGCCCTTTGGGCGTAGAGACCGCGATGGAAATATCGCAGTAATCGTGATAAACAATTTCATCCTCTTCCAGGGTCGCGTTGACCCGGGGAAATTCTTTTAATGCGATGCAGCAGGCCCTTACAAAGAAGGACATAAATCCCAATCGAATACCGTATTTTTCCTGGAAGGCATCTTTATAGGTCGCGCGGGTTTTCATGATGGCGGACATATCCACTTCATTGAAAGTGGTGAGCATGGCGGTTTCGTTTTTGGCGGCGACCAGACGTCTGGCGATGGTCTTGCGAAGGGTTGACATCTTTTTGCGATTTTCCGTCCGCTCCCCTTCCGGCTTTCCGGAAGGCTTCATGAATTTAGGTTGGGGCTCGCCAACCACCTGCGGCTGTGGCGCTTTCTCGGCCTCGGCTTCTTTTTCTTCCTTTTCTTCCTTTGCTTCTCTTCTTTCTTCCGCCTTTTCTTCTTTCGGCGCTTTCTTGGCTGATTCTTCAGCAGATTCGATGGCTTCCCGGGCATCGGACTTGGTGACGCGACCGCCGGCGCCGCTACCCTTCACTTTTTCGGGAGAAATGCCGGCTTCCTTCAGCATTTTGGAGGCCACCGGAGATATCCTCCGGCTTTCCGCTTCCTCTTCCGGAACGGTCTCCTCTTCTTCCGAAGGTCCTTCCCCTGCGGCTTCCTCAACTTCCTCCCCCGCGGATTCCGCTTTCTCCGCTTCTTCTTTGACTTCCTTTTTCTCTTCCTTCTCGGGCGCTTTCTTTTCCTCCTCCGATGGCCCGGCCTCTTCACCCTCCGCTTCGGTATCGATCTCAGCAATTTTCTCACCAACCGGAACCGTTTCTTCGGCATTCACCAGAATTTTCAGTTTACCGGCTTTATCAGCCCGGATTTCCAGTGTCGCTTTCTCGGATTCTATTTCGCATATGACCTCATCCACATCGACATGCTCCCCGTCATCTTTCAGCCATTGACCAATGGTAACCTCACTGATGGATTCCCCGACTTCAGGTATTTTCACTTCCGATTTCATGATTTCTTCCTTCTGTTTTTACTGGGACTCTCACAACGGCAGGACTTTCCTGCCTTCCGGAACAGCCGGCGCAATTTTATTCAAAGGCCCTGTCGATGATTGCCTGTTGATCCACCACATGCTGACGATGGAATCCGGTTGCGGGGGTGGCGCTCTCCTGCCTGGCAATATGCCCGAGCCGGGCCAGCTTGAATTTCCGCAGCAAAAATGACCAGGCGCCCATATTTTCCGGTTCCTCCTGCACCCAGAACAGATTTTCCGCAGCCTCATATTTTTCCAGAATTTTCTTCAGATTCTTTTCCGGAAGCGGATAAAGCTGCTCGATTCTCACAATTGCCACATCGTTTCTTTTGTCCTGTTCCCTGCGTTCCAGAAGCTCATAGTAAATTTTCCCGGTGCAAAACAGCACCCGCTTCACCTCTTTGGGCTTCACAAATTCATCATTGATTACCGGCTGAAATTCTTTTTGTGAGAAGTCCCCGATGGGACTGATGCAGCGGGCGTGGCGCAGCAGACTCTTTGGCGTAAAAATAATCAGCGGATTTCTAAACGGCATTTTCATGTGGCGGCGCAGCAGATGGAAAAAATTCGCGGGCGTGGTGCAGTTTGCCACCACCATATTGTTTTTCGCGCACAGGGTCAGATACCGTTCCATCCTTGCAGAAGAATGGTCCGGACCCTGCCCTTCAAAACCGTGGGGCAGATATAGAACCAGCCCGTTGACCCGCTTCCATTTGGCCTCCGCGCTGGAAATATATTCATCGGTGAGCACCTGGGCGCCATTTGCAAAATCGCCAAACTGGGCTTCCCAGATGGTCAGACCATGCGGCGTGGCGCAGGCATAGCCGTATTCAAAGCCGAGCGCCGCATATTCGGATAGCAGCGAATTATAAATCCGGAATCTGGCCCCATTATTTTCCACGCGGGAAAGCGGCACATACTGCTCCTCGGTTTCCTCGCGCAGCAGAACGGCGTGCCGGTGGGAAAAGGTCCCTCTCACCGTATCCTGTCCGCACAGCCGGATGGAAGTTCCCTCATTCAGCAGTGTTCCGTAAGCCAGATATTCCCCGATGGCCCAATCAGCGGTTTTCCCCTCCAGAAATTTCTTCTTTTCAGCGTCATAAAGCCTTTTGATTTTCCGGAATACTTTGACGTCTTCCGGTATGGTAAGAATTTTCCTGCCGATTTCCAGCAGCGTCTTCTCATCCACGCTGGTCTTCAGCGGCGATTCATAATCAAACTCCGCCGGCCGTTTCAATTCATCACAGGTATCGGTGACCTCCTGTCCCTTTTCGGGCTTTTTCCTTTCTTTCACGAAGTCCAGGCGATTCTGAAGGGTTTCCCGGAATTTTTTCTCCATCTCTTCCGCCAATCCCCGTTCCACGCTTCCGCTCTGTAGCAGCTTGCGGTTGTAAATCTCTCGGGCATCGGGATGTTTGGCGATGATATCATAAAGTTTGGGCTGGGTGAAACGCGGTTCATCTCCTTCGTTATGGCCGTATTTGCGGTATCCCAGAAGGTCGATAAACACATCGGTATGGAAAATCTGCCGGTACTCCATGGCCAGTTGAATAACATAAACAACTTCCTCCACGTCATCAGAATTAACGTGGAAGACAGGAGAAAGGGTGACTTTAGCCACATCGGTGCAGTAGGTACTGGACCGCCCCTCGAGGTAATTGGTGGTGAAGCCCAACTGGTTGTTTATAACCAGGTGCACGGTGCCGCCGGTATGATAGGCGGGCAATTGGGACATCTGGATGACTTCGTAGACCACTCCCTGCCCCGCCATGGAGGCGTCCCCGTGAATGAGGATCGGCACAATCCGGGTATAATCATCTTTGAAGCGCTGCTCAAGTTTCGCCCGGACCATTCCCTCCACCACCGGGTTCACGGATTCCAGATGGGAGGGATTGGGCGCCAGGGACAACTGCACTTCGGTTCCCCGGGCAGTTCTCACCCGGCTGGTGTACCCGAGATGGTATTTTACATCGCCGGCAAAAACCGAATCGGCGTATTCCTCGCCTTCGAATTCCGTAAAAATCTCTTCATAGGATTTATTCAGGATGTTTGCCAGAACATTGAGCCGTCCGCGGTGCGGCATACCGATAAAAAATTCCTCGATCCCCATTTCGGTGCCCTTTTCAATAATGGCATCGAGCCCGGGAATGAGGGTTTCATTTCCCTGCAGAGAAAAGCGTTTCTGACCCACATATTTGGCGTCCAGGAAATTCTCAAATACTACCGCCTGATTTAATTTTTCCAGAATGTGGCGTTTTTCCTCTATGCTGAAAGAGGGTGTATTTTTCGATGACTCCATTTTGGTTTTGAGCCACCACACCTTCCCCGGCTCACGGATGAAGGTAAACTCCGCACCGATGGAGCGGCAGTAGGTTTCCTTCAAATGGCTAACAATGTCCCGGAGCGTAGCGGTTCCAATGCCAATGTCCGTGCCCGCCTGAAATTCAATATCCAGATCCTCTTCTCCGAGATCGAAATTTTCCAGGTCCAGCGTCGGGCGGTATTGCCGTCGGGTCCGCACCGGGTTGGTCTGGGTAAACAAATGGCCCCGGGAACGGTAGGCCTGAATCAGGTTCAGCACTTTGATTTCCTTGAGGATATGTTCCGAGGCCCTGCCGGGTTTTCCATCCGAGGAAACTGCAAAATCAAAACCCTCAAAAAACTTCCGCCATCCCACTTCCACGGATTCCGGATTGTCCAGATAGTCCTGATAAAGAGATTCCACGTACTGGGGATGGGCGTGATAGATATAAGAAAGATCTTCCATTTTAAAAATAAGACCCTTTATTTAAATTTTTAAATCGTTTACACTCCTTAGATTCCTATGCAAAAGCAACGCATAAGTTTCAATATTCAAACAACAGCACACCGAGGATCAAATTAAAATGCTGCAATTCATTTATTAGTAACAAATTTAAGCAGTTATGGAAGAGGATACAAGAAAAGTTGAGGTCAATGTCCCGATAATATNCTGCAAAAACCAGAAGGACCCGGCGATGATGACCGGGCCTTTTAAAGATAGAATATTTCGACCTTATTAAGCAGTGACTTCGCGGGTGAGCTTGATTTTTTCTTTGAGCCAGCCAATCCAGCCATCCAGTCCCTCCCCGGTCCGGCAGGAGGTCTCAAAAATTTCCAGATTGGGATTAATGGAAAGGGCGTTCTCTTTCACGGCTTCCATGCTGAAATCAACATAAGGAATCAGATCGGTTTTGTTAACCACCATCACGTCCGCTACGCGAAACATTTTGGGGTATTTGAGCGGCTTATCATCACCTTCGGTGGTACTAACCACCACCACTTTGAGCGCCTCGCCCAGATCATAATTTGAGGGGCATACCAGATTACCCACATTCTCGATAACCAGCAGATCCAGTTCGTCCAGTTTAAACTGGCCCAGCGCGTTCTGAATAAGATTTGCCTCCAGATGACAGCCGCCCTTGGTCACGATTTGGATGACCGGCACGTCAAAACGCGAAATCCGCCGTGCGTCCAGGTCCGTCTGCACATCGCCTTCGATGACCCCTATTTTTAATTCATGATGAATTTTTTCCAGCGTTTTTTCCAGCAGGCTTGTTTTGCCGGAGCCGGGAGAGCTTAAAAGGTTAAAAACAAA
>JARRQT010000068.1:13891-15628 GCA_037381445.1 Calditrichia bacterium | reverse complement strand
TTGAATAGCGCTCTATTCTCTTCAGCGAATTCATCGTTCTTTTTCAGTATTTGACGCTCTACCGTGATAATTTCACTCATCTTATTCCACCTCCAGTTCGGTTACATTCAGTTCCTGTCCTCCGGTGACCTTAACATCATTCGATTGACAAGCAGGACAGATAAACTGATACTTTTCAATATGAAATTCGGTGTCGCATTTTCGGCAAAGTCCCTGCAAAGGCACATTAACAATTTTGAGGTCCGCGCCTTTGTATGCGGAATTTTCCGTGATGGCCTGAAAACAAAATTCCAGCGATTCGGGGATAACCGCGGTCAGCTCACCTATTTCCACGGTAACAGAGAGCAGTTTCCGGGCATCGTTTTTGTGCATGGATTCCTGCACAATTTCCAAAACGCTTTCTGCTATTGACATTTCATGCATTTACCTTCCTCCAAAAAACAAAGCATTAATATAAAATTGTATATAGGTGATTTCAACTAAAGTTTCAACACAAAAAAGTTTTACAGGGAAAAGTAAAGAAGGAAAGATCAGCTTATTTTTAAATGAATCACCTGCTCTGAATTTTCTGTTTCAATTGACGGAGCTTCTCCTGCAGATTCAGGGATTTTCCGCCGATCATCAGAATCGTGGTGTGGGGGACGAGCCGTTTCATCAGCGTATCGGGCAACGCATCGGGATTCAGGCAATGGTCAATGATTTTATTATTATGGTTGATGCGGCGGATTCCCTCGCCAACCAGACCGGCATCCTTTCCCACCGTGATAACCGTATCAATGGGAAGGGCTGAGATGTAGTAACCCAGATTAAGATGGATGTCCTCGCTGGAATTTCCAAGCTCATCCATACTGCCGATAACAAGAATGGAGTGTTTGGAAAATTTCTTGAACTGCACCAGAGATTCGCACGCCTTGGTGACGGCATTGACAGTGGCCTTATACGTGTGGTCAAGAATGTATACATCTTTCAGATCGACCAGGTTGCCTCGTCCCGGCAGCAGCTCGAAATTATTCTCAAGCCCCTGTTTGATTTCTTCAAATTCAAAATTCAGGATGCGGGCGGTTGAGATTGCCGCCAGGGCGTTTGAGACGGATGTGGAGCTGTAGATGGGAAGATGGAATTTGTAATAGTTGTTTACCGTGAATTCCATTCCTTCCGGCCCCAGGTATTTTATGTCGGAGGCAAAAAAGTGTGCGTTGCTGTTAAAACCAAACTTGATGACCCGCTGGGTGGGCGAAAAAGCTTCCATCCCGCTTACCAGTTCATCGTCAATGTTGAGGACTGCGAACCCGTTTTCGGGCAATTGGCGAATCAGTTCTACCTTGGCATCCGCGATGAGATACTTATCTCCCAGGCTGGCCATGTGGGCTTCGCCGATATTTGTCACAATACCGATATTGGGTTCTGCCACTTCAACCGCCAGCTTGAACTGATCACCGTTAATAATCCCCAGTTCGATGATGGCGTGTTTATAATCCTTGTTCAGTTTGAGCAGAGTGGAAGTCACCACGGAAGCGGAATTGCAGTCGAGCGGCGTTTCCAGCACCGCGCCTCTTTGCGATAATATGGCCGCCAGCATCCGCTTGGTGGTTGTTTTGCCTTCCGCGCCTGTGACACCAATCACCGGCAAACTGAAATTCCGCCTGATTTCCTGAATTTTCCTCAGATTCAGGTAAACATAATCCAGATACTCCGGTGAAGTTACCAGAGAAATTTCTTCTGAATATAGTCTGTCAG
>JARRQT010000068.1:0-13784 GCA_037381445.1 Calditrichia bacterium | reverse complement strand
TCTCACATTTTTAATTTCAACCGTTTTAAAATATTTTAACACCGCCGATTGCGCACTATGATTTTCTGTCCCGTGAGATTTGCATTTTTGAACAGCGGTTTTGCCGTCCATGATTATCCCCAAATGGCTCATACAGCTATTTTCCCTTCCCGACATTGAAATGAATTTAAAAGTCCAATGTTCCCCATTCGTGATGCCGATTACAAATAAGCTTTCTTAAAGTCTTTGAAAACTGTGTTCCGTCCAAATCCACAAATAATTTTTTACATTTTTGTGGATATACACAAATAATCGTATGATTTTTTCAAATAATAAATGTATCTTGAATTGTACCATCCGGATTAGTTAATTTAAGCCTGACTGGTTCAGACTAACTGCCTAGAAGATGCATTTCATGAAATGAGATCAGGTAAAAATGAGGCTTAATTTAAAACGAGGCAACATATTGACATTTGATTCCGTAAAAGCGAACAGATTAATAAAGGACTGAATGTGGCGATTATTGAAACACACGAATTGACCAAATACTATACCCGCGGGCAGGTAAGGGCCCTGGAAGATTTTTCCCTCACAGTGGAAAAAGGGCAGATATTCAGCCTCTTGGGACCCAATGGCTCCGGTAAGACAACACTTATTAAGCTGCTGCTGGGAATCATATTTCCCACCCGCGGGACTGCCAGTGTTCTGGGAAAGAACATCAGGGATTATCAATCCCATACCCATTTGGGGTACCTGGCGGAAAACCATCGCTTCCCGGAATTTCTGCATGCCGAGCACATTCTATATTATTACGGGAAAATGGCCGGCGTGGAAAAGGAAACCCTGAATGCTCGCATCCCGCAGCTCCTGCAGCTGGTAAAGCTGGAAAAATGGGGAAAGACCAAGATCCGGAAATATTCAAAGGGCATGATGCAGAGGCTGGGCATCGCGCAGGCATTGATCAACGATCCGCAACTGCTGTTTTTGGATGAACCCACCGACGGTATTGATCCGGTCGGCCGGCGCGAGATCCGCGACCTGCTCAGAACACTGAGAGAACAGGGTAAAACTATTTTTCTGAACTCCCATCTTCTTTCGGAGGTGGAAAGAATATCCGATGAAGTCGCAATTTTAAAAAACGGAAAACTGCTGCAGAAAGGAAACGTGCAGGATTTCATCTCCATAAAGGATCAATATCAATTGAAATTGCAGGCCCCGCGGGAAACCGTGACGGCGACCTGCGACCGGCTCAGGGTACTCCTGAATGAGCAGAACGGCTACTACCGGGTGGCGGTCAATGACATTCAGCAATTGAATAATCTGATCGATGAATTAAGGCAGCGGCAGGCGGTCATCGAAGCGGTGATTCCCTACAAAATATCACTGGAAGATTTCTTTATTGAAGTGATCGAAGACAAAAAGGCGGGCACAGCGTGAAAATTATTTCCATCATTCAGCTAACATTTCGCGAATCTTTCGCAAAAAAGACCTTCATGGCATTTTTCGGGATCTCAACCCTGGTCTGCCTGCTTTTCATTTTCGCTTTGAATCTGGACATCGTGAATGGTATGCAGTCATCCATCTCGCTGTTTGGCAAAGAGAGTAACCATTTGCTGGACCTCAACAAGATATTGCTCGGTATCGAAGCGGGTGTGGCGGTCCTGCTCTACACCGGCGGGCTTTTCATGTCGCTCTTTGCCACCAGCAGCCTTATCCCCAGTTTTCTCGATCCCGGCAGTATCGACCTGCTCATTTCCAAACCGGTGAGCCGCTACCAGATTCTTGCGGGACGGTTCCTCGGGGCCGTGGCCATTGTGGCTTTCAACATCTTCTACCTCATCATTTTCAGCTGGCTGATTCTTTCCATCAAAACCGGGATCTGGCATTTTGGATTTATTCTGGCCGGCGTGATGATCGTGGTGACCTTCGCCATTCTGTACTCTCTGATGACCTTTCTGGGTATCCTGACCCGCAGCAGCGCCTTTTCCCTCATGCTGACTTACCTCATCCTGTTTTTCAGTCCGCTTCTGCTGCAGCGGGACAAAATATATGCGCTGCTTTCCAACAAAATTTATGGCTACATCGTGGATGGCCTATATTATTTTTTCCCGAAAACCGCTGAGATCGGGGACATTACCCAAAGACTGGTTCGCGGCGTGGAAGTATCTTCTTGGGCGGCATTATGGAGTTCCATCGCATTTGGCATATTCATGTTTATGATATCATCATTAATTTTTTCCCGAAAAAACTTTTAGGAGATGATTTATGAAAAAGCAATTGATTACAGTGGTACTGCTTGTGCTGGCGCTTTCTCTGTTCTGGCAGTGCGCCAAAGAAAAACCGGAGGGGTTGACCAAACAGATGACGCAGGAAATCGCCCTGCTTCCGGCCGATGCCGCCGGAGTAGGATTCGTCAACCTGGCTCAGATCCGCAAAAGCGAATTCTACTCGATGCTCTCCGATTCCGGGCGTCACAATCCTTTTGTCAATCCCGAATACAAGGATTTTGTCAATGCAACCGGACTTGATCTGCGCCGGGATATCAATGAAATCTATTTTTCGATGATGCCGGATACCATGGCGGAGACTCCCGAGTTGCTGGCGGTCATACTCGGAAAATATAACGTTAAGGAAATTACGAATTATATCGCGCAAAAGGATACTACCAATCAGATCGGCGAAGAACAGTACAAGGACTATAACCTGTATACTGTGCGGCATGGAAATATGGTTTTCAGTTTTGCCGATGACACCCATCTGGTTGGCGGCACAGAGACGCTGGTTAAAAAATGGCTGGATGAGTACAGCAGTTCGGACAAGCCGGTCAACGTCGCGCCCGAAATGACAAAGAGAATCAATCTTCTGCGCTACAAAACAGGCGTCTGGTTCACCCTGGACGCTCAGCAATTTGTCAATAAATTCACCGAGAAACTGCACTCGGCCTCTTCAAGAATGAATCTGGATGCCTTGGACGCGGTGAAAAGCGTCAACTTCTCCATGCAGTTCAGCAATGAGATGAAATTCTCCGGAATGAGCGATTTCGAGAATGAACAGAAAGCAAAGTTATTCCGGGAAGCCGTAAAGGGCTTCATCGCCACCGCGAAACTGACCCTGAGCAATGACCGGGATGCCATCGACGTATTGAATAAGATAAAGGTAAATGAAAAGGGCAAGGAACTGGAAATGAATTTCTCTATGACCAAACAGGACCTGGAAAAACTTCAGCAGCATCGCAAACAGTTTGTCATGAATTGACAGCAACCGCTTCCCGCCGGCAGACAGAGAAGCGCCCGGTTTGATCTTAAAAAAGCAGCAGGATCTCCAATTTGGAAAGGTCCTGCTGCTTTTTCTATTTTTATGCTCGAAAAAGGAATTAAGAGATGGACTTGTGCCGCTAATTTTTCACGCCCTCAAATACCAGACTTGTTTCCTGTATCAACCAGGTGAATTATTTTTTTATGGAAGGTAAATCATGAAGCAGCCGTTCGGCCAGCTCTGAGAATTGGGCTCGCTGAATTTTCATGGTATTCCCTGCCTCCTCAGGCCAGGGGAAAAAGTGATCGGGCATCTTATAGCGGGGCAATTTTTCCAGAAGATATTTCCTGAATAAATCGGCATCCGGCTGTCCCCCTTTCTGCAGCTCCAAAAACGCCACCGGGCGCTGACCATATTCCCGATCGCTGACCGGGACTACCACCGCCTGCGAAACGCCTTCACTCAGCAGCAGCAATTGTTCAATTTCCTCCGGCTGAATGTTTTCCCCGCCGGAAATGAACATATTATCCTTTCTTCCCAGGACATGCAGGTATCCGTTTTCGTCCCAAAAACCGAGGTCTCCCGAGTGAAACCAGCCGGCTGCATCAAGGATAGATTCTCCGGCATCCTGACTCACATACCCCTTGAAAAGCGTTTTCCCCTTTACCAGTATTTCACTATCCGCCGCAATTTTAAGCTCCCGGAAGGGAAGCAGGCGGCCGGAGGATCGCCACTGGGCAAGTCCGTCCCCGGCATGGGTGGTGGTAATTTGCGAGGACATTTCACTGGAACCATAACTGGTGAAAACCTGCAGTTCCAATTCCGCTGCCTGCCGGAGCAGGGAATCCGGGATGGCGCTTCCGCCCAATAGAATGGCCTTCATCCGGCGCATGGTATCAATCGCTGCCCCAGACTGCAGCAGCCAGTAGAATTGAGTCGGCACCAGGGAGACATGCGTCGCCTCCAGCTCCCGCAGATTTTCCGCCAGCTCCAGAGCCGGATCGGGAATTGCCACTGCCCCGCCGCCCAGCAGTGCCCGGAACAGAATGGCAAGCCCGCCCACGTGAAAAAGGGGCAGCGAAAGCAGCCACCGGTCGTCCGGCGCGAAAGGAATATTCTGATTGGAACCCAGCGCATTGTAATAATGGTTTGCCAGCGAATGCAGGGCGCCCTTGGGAGTCCCGGAGCTGCCCGAAGTGAAAACAATGGTGACATCCTGCATTAAGTCAGTAAAATCTTCTTCATCCTTTTCCGCTTTGGATTTCGAATCAGCCTGGTTTACAAAATCTTGTATCAGAAATTTTGAAAGCGGATTGAAACCGGATACATCATAAAATGCAGGGGAAAGCAATATTTTTTCACACACAATGTCTGTGAGGCTTTTTCCAATTGCCGCCGGTGTCCAGCGGGTATTCAGCGGCACCGCTACTACGCCTGCCTTCCAAAGGGCCATCAAAATGATAACATATTCAGGGGAATTATCTGACAGGATTCCTGCCCTTTCTCCTTTCTTAAATCCATGGGAAACCAGAATGGCCGATATACAGGCAGCAAGCCGGTAATAATCCTGATAGGAAACCGTCCGCTCCCGGGAAACCAGCGCAGGGAGCTTTCCATGTCCTGCAAAAATTTCTCTGAAATTGATGTGTTCTTCAGGTTGCCGACTCATAATTTTATTCTCAGTGTAATGCCCGGTTTGCCCTTAAAATCCCCGTTGTCCTCTCTATGCCGGCATAAGATCTTCCGTGCAAACCTGCCATTCATTTTGATCGATTTTCCCCATATCGATTTTTCCGGAGCGCACCGGAAAGGGTTCTGGAAGGATATCTTTCCTCAGCCATTTATGGGTATCCAGTCCCATGGCAATCTTTGACGGAGCGGCAGCGGCGGCAAAGGAGGCCAATGCCCCCAGACCGATCCCGGATTCAAAAACCGAGCTGATGACCGGGTAAATCCCTGTTTTGGCGGCCTGCCGGCAATAGGCCATCGTTATTTCAAATCCTCCCAATGACATTGGTTTTAGAACCAATGCTTTCAGTCCCGACAAAAGCGTAATATCCTCGGGCGCAAGTCCGGAGAGAGATTCATCCAGTGCAAAGGGGATATTCACGGATTTATAAAATTCAGGCAGTTTTTCCGCCTTTTTCAGCGGCTCCTCAATATATTCAATCCCGAATTGTGAAATATTTCTGCCGATATATACCGCTTCCTCCAGATTCCAGGCCCGGTTTGCATCCAGCCGCAGCTCCATATCCCGGCCAACAGCCTGCCGTACTTCCCGGATAAGATCAATATCGGAATCCGGCTTCTCGCTGCCTGTTTTGATTTTCAATGAACGATATCCTTCATCCCTGAGTTTCCGGGCTTCCGCAACAATGGAATGCCGGGTTCCGGTCAAGAGGCCATTCAGGTGAAGAAAATCATTGGTTTGGGTAGAGGAAATCAGCCGGCGCAGCGGCAATTTCCTCTTGTTTGCAAAACAATTGAGGACAGCCATTTCGATGCCGCAGCGGACAGACGGATATAAATTGAAGCCGCTCAGCAGCCACTCAAATTCCCCGCTCAAAAGAAGGACATCCTCACCGAAAACAATTTCAAGCAGCGCGGTTTTGTAGCGCTGTAACTGCTGGAGCGCCTGTTTGGGATTTTCCTTATTCAATCCCGGAAAGGGTGCAATTTCGCCGAACCCCCAATTGCCTTCCTCATCCGTTATGCGAATGATCAAACCTGTGCGGGTGCACAGCTCGGCGCCCATCATTTTCAGGGGTTCGATAAAAGGTAATTCATAACGGAAAATTTCAAGGGACTGCAGTTTCATATCAGCCAGCCGACCGAAAAGAGCACACTGTATATGAGAAGCAGTTTTCCGGTGTCCGCCAGCACTTTATTGAAAATAATACCCGGCTGCTCGGTGAAAGTGATTTTAATGGAAGGCAATGCCGCAAAAAATACCAGCGCCGATGCCAGCGCGTAGAGATGCCGCAGGGTTAGAAAATATAAGATTACCGGTACCAGACAGGCGATGAAAATGCTCAACAGATATTCAAGCCTGGCAAAAGTCTCTCCAAACCGGACCGCCAGTGTTCTCTTGCCCGCCGCTTTATCCGTATAAATATCGCGCAGGTTGTTTACAGTGAGAATAGCGGTTGAGAAAAAACCGGGCGCCAGTCCGGCCAGCAGGACATTTCTGTTGATTTCCAGGGTCTGCACATAATATGTTCCCCCAACCGCGACCAGTCCGAAGAAGATGAGGACAAATATGTCGCCCAGCCCGTGGTAGCCCAGCGGATAGGGTCCGCCGGTATAGAGAATGCCGAATAATATGGAGAGCAAACCGATGATCAGAATGGGCCATCCTCCCCGCCAGATAAGATACACACCCGCCAGAAAAGCGAGGGAAAAGGCGGTGATGAAGGCCGCCCGCATGGCGCCCGGTTTGACCAGACCGGCCTGCGTGGCGCGCAGCGGACCCAGCCGTTCCGCATGATCGGCGCCGTGCAGATGATCGAAATAATCATTGGCGAAATTGGTGCCGATCTGGATCATAACCGCTGCCAGCGCAGCCAGCACCGCGGAAAGCCAGTGGGCTTTCCCGTGATCAAAAGCCATAGCAGTTCCGATTATCACCGGCGCCAGCGCCGCCCATAGTGTCTTGGGCCTGCTTGCCAGAATCCAAACCCTGTAATTTGAAAATATCATTCCCGGTCCGCCTCTGTTTTTCTCCGACACTCCCGATCAATTCGTATGATGATTTTCAGCCTGCCGCAATCTGTTTCACTATAAGATATTAAAATCAAAAGAAATATAAAACATCATCAGGGCTGACGCTTGAATTTTGTAAAATCAGGCTTTCGTTTCTGCACGAAGGCGTCGCGGCCCTCCTGTGCTTCATCGGACATGTAAAACAACATGGTGGCACAGCCCGCCAGCTCCTGCAGTCCGGCCTGGCCGTCACAATCCGCATTCAGGGCGGCCTTGAGGCAGCGAATGGCTGTGGGCGAATTGCCCAGGATTTCCCGGCACCACTGCACGGTCTCTTCTTCCAGCTTTTCGAGCGGCACAACCGCGTTTACCATACCCATCTCCAGGGCCTGCTGCGCATTGTACTGGCGGCACAGAAACCAGATTTCCCGGGCTTTTTTCTGTCCCACCATTCTGGCCAGATAGCTGGCGCCGTATCCGCCGTCAAAGGAGCCGACTTTGGGGCCCGTCTGCCCGAAAACAGCATTGTCGGCAGCAAGTGTCAAATCGCACATGACATGCAAAACGTGGCCGCCGCCAATGGCATAGCCAGCCACCATGGCAATCACCGGTTTGGGACAGGTCCTGATCTGCCGCTGGAAATCGAGAACATTGAGGCGCTTCACTCCCTTCTCATCCTTGTAACCGGAGTCTCCGCGCACTTTTTGGTCACCTCCCGAACAAAAGGCCTTCTCCCCTTCCCCGGTAAGAATGATAACGCCGATTTCAGAATCTTCATGGGCATCGCCGAGCGCCTGCGACATTTCCATCACGGTGAGTGGACGGAACGCATTTCGCACTTCGGGCCGGTTGATGGTGATTTTGGCGATTCCTTCCGCCTTGTGATATTTGATATCCGTAAAATTTCCCGCTTCAATCCAATTCACGCTGCTCATGCCCGTTCTCCTCCGTTTCTATTAAAAATTTTCTGATTTTTGCCGCAAAAACATCCGGTTTTTCAAAATGAATATTGTGCCCACAACCATGCACGATTTCCAGCCTGCTGATGGGGCAAATTTGCTGCATCTGCAACCCAATACGTTTGAATTTATCATCGAGTTCCCCCACCAGCATGAGGAGGGGAAGCCTGTTTTTGTGTAATTCCGGCCACAGTGATGGTTGCTTGCCGGTTCCCATGTACCGCAAAGAACGGGCAAGACCTGCCGGATGATTATTCAGCCGGCGGATAAGCAGCTTCCGGAAATCCGCATGCTGTCTCAGGCTCCGGAATAACGGCATCGCATACCAGCGTTCCAGAAATTCGCGAAAATCCGCCTGCTCAATTTCTCCAGCCAGCGAATCGTCCTGTTTGATGCGGGCTTCCCTTTCCTTCAACGACAGCAGACCGGGCGAAGCAGATTCCAGGATTACTGCATTGAATCGCTCAACAAAGTGCAGGGCAAGATAAAGGCCCAGTCTCCCCCCCATGGAATATCCGACCAGCGCGCTTTTCCGAATCTGAATTTGATCCAGCACTGCCGCAACAGATCGGGCGGTCTCCGGCATGGAATAATTTTCGGAATTTGTGATGTCCGCGCTTCGTCCGTGGCCGGGCAAATCCACCACGATGCATCTGAAATCGGGGACCAGATGAGAGCAGACCTCCTGCCAGTCGCTGCCATTTCCCATAAAACCATGAAGAAACAGAATGTCAGGTCTTCCCGGATTTCCCAAAATTTCAAAATGGAGCGCTTCTGCCCCCATAATCGCCCTTTTATTCCGACTCGAGTGCTTCTTTAATTTTTGCCTGCAGCTCTTTGTGAAGCATCAGATTTTCATTGCGATCTGTACGGATCTCGATGACTGCTGATTTTTGTTCCTTTACAGCTCTCCGGTAAATTTCCCGGAAATCCTGCAATGAACCGGCAAGATGATATTCCAGACCGAAAAGGTCCGCTGCCCGTCCCGGTTCAAAATCATGCGGCGTTCCGAAGAACTTTTCAAAAATATCGTCGAATTGTGAAATGGGAAGAAAAGAGAAAATCCCACCGCCCCGATTGTTAACCAGCACAATAATCACCGGAAATGAAATCGTTCGAAGAAGGGAGAGCGAATTCAGATCATGCAGAAAAGCCAGATCTCCGATAAGCAGCGTAACGGGCTTCCGCTGACCGGCGGCAAATCCCGCCGCAGTTGAAATGGTGCCGTCAATTCCGCTGGCGCCCCGGTTCGCGGCAACCGGGATGAATGAATTTCCCGCGTCTCCGTACATATCCATTTCCCGGACGGGCATACTGCTGGCCAGAAAAAGGGCCTGATCGGACGGAATGTCCCGGGAAATGATCCTGGTAACGGCCGGCTCGCTGAGCTTATCGCTCTTCATGACAAATTTTTCAATAATTTCGGCTATCCGGCGGGATTTTTCCGGAACAAAGCTTTCGGGTTCAGGAAGCGGACTGCCTGCCAGTTCGCTTTCCAATTGCCGGCAAAACTTTTCAATATTTGAATCAATCCGCATGGTCACTTTATGTTCCGGATCCTGCCGGAACGGCTGATCGGCAGCCAGCAGATAGTCACATCCCGCTTGTTCCCCAATAAACTGAAGAAAGCGCTTGGAGGTCAATCGTCCGCCGATGTGCAGAATAACATCCGGACGGATTCTCCTCATCATTTTGCCGGAGAGCAGCAACTGGTCGAAATAATGCGCTGCATTCTTTAATGAACCGTCAAATCGCAAACCGGACAGGATGTCCGGAAAAACCGGCCACTTCAGCATCCGCGCCAGATGCCTCACCGCCTCCCGCTCCTCACGGAAGCGCAAAGCTGCGGCAACCAGCAATCCCCTTTCGGCCTGCCGGATAACATCTGCTATCTCCCGGAATGATTCCGGCTCCGGCAAAGTAATCGTTTTTGAATAAATTGTATAGGGACGTTGCGAATTTCTCCAGCCTTCCAGCGGCTCCAAATACTCCTGCGGGACTTTTACGCTGACCGGTGCGAGAGGTTCGCGAAACATGCAATTCAGGTGGACCGGTCCGGCCGGCGAGCGCCGCGCTCTGTGCACGGCCTGATCGGCTGTTGTCAGCACCATCGAGGGCGGTATTTTAGTGTCCGGACATGGCAAATCAAAATGCCAGCGAACATAATCGCCATAAATTTCCGGCTGGCGGATGGTCTGGTTAGCGCCGGTTTCCCGCAGTTCCGGCGGACGGTCCGCACTGAGAACCAGCATGGGAATGGCATCCACCGATGCTTCAATCACCGCCGGCAGATAATTGGCGACCGCTGTCCCGGAGGTGGAAATCAGGACGGCCGGTTTCCCGGTAGCCCTTGCATATCCCAGGGCATGAAAAGCCGCCGCCCGCTCATCATAACAGATAATGTGCTGCACGCTCTCATTTCGCGCTACGGCAACCGTCAATGGCGTGGAGCGGGAGCCGGGGGAAAGACAAAAATAGGTAATTTCATTGCGCGCCAGCTCTTCCACCAGCAGGCTGCCCCACAGGATATTTATATTCTCGGTGTAGATACTCATCGTTTGTCAAATAAATTGGTGAAGTTCAGGATTTTATCCTCCAGTTCCTGCCATTCGGCTTCCGGTTCGGAACCGGTTACAATCCCCGCGCCGGCATAAACGGACAGTTTATTCCCCGAAATTAAAGCCGAACGGATCGCCACTGCAAATTCCGAGGCATTTCGTCCCACCCAGCCCACCGGACCGGCATACCAACCGCGGTCGAACCGTTCCAGCTCGCTTATCTTTTTGAGCGCCCGGTTTCGCGGACTGCCGCACACCGCCGGCGTGGGATGAAAGGTCTTCAGAATCTTTCCTTCGGCAACATTTTCCTTCAGCTCACCCCTGAAGAGCGTCCGCAGGTGCTGGACATTTGACAACTTCAACAGCTGCTCTGCAGACACCGCATCGGTTTTCCCGCAAAGTTCCTGCAGGGTCTCCTTTACCATTTCAGACACCCAGCGATGCTCCCTGACATCCTTTTCGCTGTTCAGCAATTCCCTGCCCAGGCGGACATCCTCACGCTCATTCTTCCCCCTTCTCCGGGTCCCCGCCACCGCCTCACTGAAGATATTTGATCTCTCCCGCCGGTAAAGCTGCTCAGGGGTAATGCCCAGGAAAGCAATTTCATCGGCAAACTGAAAGAGAAAATTGTAGGCCCCGCCATTTTGAGCGGCAATTTTTTTCATCAGGCTGACCGGAGACAGCCTGCGGCTCAGGGTCAGGCAGCTTTCCCGCGCCAGCACTATCTTCTGCAGCTCATCCCTTCTGAACATTTCCAGGGAAGCATGCACATTCTCTTCCCAGTTCCTGAATACGGGAATGTCAAATTTTTCAATGACCCGAATATTCCCGGGAACCTCCCGCGTATCCCCAAATCGGATTTGATCTATTTCTTTGTCCAAAAGTGCTTTTTCGTTTTCCATTTGCCCGTTTTGCGGCACCATGAAATTTATGGCAAAAATGGTCCGGTCATTCACTTCGGACAGCTCAAAGCGCGGTACCCAGAAGCGGAGGGCATTGAAAACTTCCCATTTTTCCGAGGCAGGCAGGGAGGGATTGAAACGGATTCCACCGAAATACCGGATGCCGGGGTGTGAACTTTGCAATGATGAATTAATTCTGTCAAAGAATGGAATTATTGAATCCGCGATCTGTTCACTCATCTCGAAGGCGACTCCGACACCGGCTGCCTTTTGCTTGCGCGTTCTGTCCGCCCAGTAAAGTTTTCGCGGCTGAGGCTGATTTTCCAGCCAGGTGAGCAGGTCTGTTTTTGGAAAAGGGATTTCCAGCCGTCGGATGCCTGCCCCGTAAGAATCAGAGAGTGATGGGCGCGGCTGCTCCCAGATTTGACCCAATTTATATTTTAAACTTTCTCTGGCCTGTTCTACTGTCTGCACAATTCGGGCCTTTCCAAAATCTTATGTGAAATTCCGCAAAAATCTGATCGAAATTGCAAATCCAAAAACTGCTGATTTCAGCGCTTGTTCCCGCGGTAAATGCTCGCGATCCCGAAGGTCAGCGGGATTGTCCGCACATTCTGAAATCCGGCATCCCGTAATAATTCGCAAAATGCTTCGCCGTACGGGAAGGTCTCCACGGTCCGGTTCAGATAGCGGTAGGCGTAACTGTCACCGGAGATAACTCCTCCAATCCGGGGCAGAATGTTTCGGAAATAAAACAGATAAAGCTGCCGGATCAGCCTGTTGGCCGGCAATGAAAACTCGAGAATCAGAACCCGACCGCCCGGTTTGAGCGTGCGGTACATTTCCCGGAGCGAGCGGTTTACGTCCAGCACATTTCTTATGCCGAACGCGATGGTAACCGCATCAAAGCTGTTGTTTCTGAAAGGAATATGCATGGCGTCCCCCGGAAACAGAGCAATGGCATGGGAAAGCCCGTTCTTTTGGATTTTCTCCCGGCCAATCCGCAGCATACGGTCAGACATATCAATGCCTGCCGCCGCATCGGCCTTGTCGGTTTGATGAAAGAGCGAGAGCAGCACATCGGCGGTTCCCGTGGCAAGATCGAGTATCTTTTGATCACGCACATCCGTGAGATTTTCGGCCAATTTATTGCGCCATGCCACATCCTGCCGCAGAGACAGCAGGCGGTTCAGCAGATCATAGCGCTGCGCGATCCGGTCAAACATGCGCCAGACCTCGCGCCGGGTAGGAGAAGCCGCTTCAGAAACAGGCTCCGCGGCGTTCTCTTTGACATCGATTTCATTATTTTCTATCATGATGGTATCAATTTCACTGCATTGTTGAATTTAACGCAAACTGGTTTTGTCAGAGAATCATGCAAAACGCCAAAATTTATGGAATGAATCCCCGTGCATCAACGCTTTTTAAAAATGAGACCGCATTCGGCCGCTGCAGGGCTGCCCGCTCTCATTTTTGCACCAGAAGCTCATTCCTCATACAGCTTCTATTTTGCATCACATGTTTTCCAGCTCAACAATAATCCGGTCGCAAATTTCATCTACAGACTCCCGGGAGCTGTTCACCTGAATTTGCGCATAGCGGCGATACAACGGCAGGCGCCTGGCATAATTTCTTTCCACATCTGTTTTCAGATCAGCCTGATTTAGCAGGGGCCTGTCTGCGGCACGGGAAAGGCGGGCCAGAATGTCCTCGACCTCAGCATCGACCCAGACCACAATTCCCCGCTCCCAGAGCCGTTCCATATTTTGGGCGTCCTCGATCACCCCGCCGCCGCAATCGATCACGGCTCCCAGGATATCCGTCACTTCCTCAATCGCTGTTCTCTCAATGTCTCTGAATTTATCCCAGCCGTTCTGTTCAACAAAATCCCGGATCATCATTCCCGTTCTTTGCTCAATCATTTCGTCTGTAGAAATATATTTCAGCCTCAATCGTTCAGCCAATCTTTTACCGATCGCGGTTTTTCCTGTTCCGCGAAACCCAATCAGTATTACCGGCCTGGCGGCATGCGGATTACTTTTTTTATTGATTCCGGGCACGCTGAATTCACTCCCCGTATTTGCGTATCTTTTCCCAGGCAGCCCGGACTTCCTTCACGGAAATCGGCAGTCCGCTGAAGAGTTCGAACTGTTTTGCCGCCTGCCTGATGAACATCTCTTCACCCGGGAAGATGGTGCAGCCCGTCTTTTGCGCCTTTTCCAGAAAGCGGGTCAGCGGCGGATTGTACACAACGTCCAACGCCACCATTCCTTCCCTCAGCAGTTCCGTTCCCGCAGGCAGCTCGGCGGGATTGGGATACATGCCCACCGGTGTGGTTTGAATGACGGCACCGACCTCAATTTTTGATTCGTCAACTTCGTGTGATGGAATAAATGCGACCTTAAATTTTCCGGCGAGAAAATTTCCCC
>JARRQT010000067.1:0-15075 GCA_037381445.1 Calditrichia bacterium | reverse complement strand
GGCCGGGTAGCCGGGCGCGGGACGGATCCCCCGGTATTTCTCGTGAATCAGCTCTTCGTTGCTTAGATTTTCCTCCGGGGCGTATCCCCAGAATTCCCTGCGGGTCAGTTCGTGCATCAGTTCCGCGAAGGCTTCCGCCAGGCGGTCCGCCAGCGCCTTGGTCATGATGCTGTGGTAATCGTCTTGCGCTTCCCCGAATTCACGCAGCAGATCTTCAATTCCCACCCCGGCGGTCACCGCAAACATTCCCAGGTAGTCCCGCACGCCGCTTTCCGCCGGCGCCACGAAATCCGCCAGCGCCAGATTGGGCTGCTCGGTCGGTTTCCTCATCTGCTGCCGCAGGGTATGCACCGTGGCGAGCAGGCTGTCCCGGGAATCATCCGCGTACAGTTCGATGTCGTCAAATCCCACGCTGCCCGCCGGAAAGAACCCGATTACCGCCTGCGCCTTCAGCCGTTTTTCACGGATGATTTTATCGAGCAGCACCTGGGCATCATCGTATACTTTGCGGGCCTCCTTCCCGTAACCGGGTTGATCGAAGATGGCGGGGAATTTTCCCTTGAATTCCCAGGTCCAAAAGAACGGCGTCCAGTCAATGCGTTCCCGGATTTTCTCCAGCGGAAAATCATCGAACAGCCTGGTCCCCAGAAAAGAGGGCCGGGTGATCTCCGCCTGGTTCCAATCAGTCTGCAGGCGGTTGGCGCGGGCTTCCTGCAGACTCAGCAGTTCCTTCGCTCCGTAGCGCTGCTCGTGGGCTTTCCTGATTTTCTCATATTCCTGCCCGATCTCTTCCACGAATCCGCCCTTTCGCTTGGCATCCAGCAGGCTGGAAACCACCGACACGCTGCGTGAGGCATCCAGCACATGGACCACCGGATGGGAATATGCCGGCGCGATTTTCACCGCGGTGTGCTTGCGGGAAGTGGTGGCCCCGCCGATGAGCAGCGGAACTTCGCGGCGGGCGGTTTCCAGTATCTTTTCGGCTGGCGTCATCACGCCCAGATCGATCACTTCATAATTATTGCAGCCAAGCACCACACCCACGATATTTTTCCCGATATCGTGGACGTCCCCCTTCACGGTGGCCAGCAGGATTTTTCCGGCCATCTGCCGGCCGCCGGACTTCTCCTTTTCCGCTTCCAGGTAAGGCACCAGGTAAGCGACCGACTTTTTCATCACCCGCGCGCTTTTCACCACCTGCGGCAGAAACATCTTCCCGGAACCGAACAGATCGCCCACTACATTCATGCCGTCCATCAGCGGGCCTTCAATCACCTGCAGGGCTTCGCCGTATTTCTGCCGCGCCTCCTCGGTGTCCTGTTCGATAAATTCCACAATTCCCTTCACCAGTGAATGGATCAGGCGCGCTTCCACCGGGTCCCTGCGCCAGGCCAGTTCCTCCTTCTTTTCCTTCCCTTTCTGCTTCACCGTTTCAGCGAAGGCCACCAGCCGGTCGGTGGCGTCCGGACGGCGGTTCAGCAGCACGTCTTCCACCATGGACAGCAGATCTTTAGGGATCTCTTCATACACCGTAATCTGGCCGGCATTCACAATACCCATGTCCATGCCCGCCCGGATGGCATGATACAGGAAAGCGGAATGCATGGCCTCCCGCACCGTATTGTTGCCACGGAAAGCGAAAGAGATATTGCTCACCCCGCCGCTCACCAGCACGCCGGGCAGCATGGCCTTGATCCGGCGGGCGGCCTCGATGTAGTTGAGGGCGTAATCGGCATGTTCCTCGATGCCGGTCCCCACCGCGAAAATATTGGGATCAAAGATGATATCCTGCGGGGGAAAATCCAGTTCGCCGGTCAGTATTTTGAAGGCCCGGGCACTGATTTCCACCTTTCTTTCCACCGTGTCCGCCTGCCCCTGTTCATCGAAGGCCATTACAATGACCGCTGCGCCGTAACGGCGGGCCAGCGCGGCATGGGATTTAAAAACGTCCTTCCCCTCCTTCAGACTGATGGAGTTGATGATGCATTTCCCCTGCACGCATTTCAGCCCCGCTTTGATCACCGACCATTTGGAGGAATCCAGCATCACGGGGACCCGGGCAATATCCGGTTCGGAGGCGATGAGATTGAGAAAAGTCACCATGGCCTGCGCGGAGTCCAGCATGCCCTCGTCCATATTGATGTCCAGGATCTGGGCGCCGTTTTCCACCTGCCGGCGGGCGACTTCCAGGGCCTGCTCGTAATTTTCCTCGCGGATGAGGCGGGCGAAGCGCGCCGAACCGGTGACATTGCAGCGTTCCCCCACATTGATAAAATTGGAATCGGGACGAACGGTGAGCGGTTCCAGTCCGCTGAAACGCGCATACGCTTCCACTTCGGGAATCCGGCGGGGCTTTTTGCCGGCCAGGGTTTCCGCGATTTTGCGGATATGGGGCGGGGTGGTGCCGCAGCACCCGCCGGCAATATTGATGAAGCCGCTGTCCGCGTATTCCGCCAGAAAGCCTGCGGTGATCTCGGCAGTCTCATCATACTCGCAGAATTCATTGGGCAGGCCGGCGTTGGGATAAACCGTGGTATAAACGGGCGCCATGCGGGAAAGCTCCTCCATGAAAGGGCGCATCTGGGCGGCCCCCATGGCGCAGTTCAGGCCCACGCTCAGGAGATCGGCATGGGAGACGGATATCCAGAACGCTTCCAGGGTCTGCCCGGAAAGGGTGCGGCCGCTGGCGTCCACAATGGTGCCGGAAACCATGACGGGGATTTTCCGGCCGATCTCTCCGCAGATACGATCGATGGCGAACAGCGCGGCCTTGCAGTTCAGGGTATCAAATACCGTCTCCACCATCAGCAGGTCCGCGCCGCCGTCTATCAGCCCCCGGATTTGCGGCGAATAGGCATCCACCAGATCGTCAAAAGTCACCGCGCGGTAGCCGGGACGATTGACATCAGGCGACAGCGAAGCGGTGCGGTTGGTGGGGCCGATGGACCCCACCACAAAACGCGGTTTTACCGGATTTTTTGCGGTGACTTCATCCGCCGCCCTGCGGGCGATCCGCGCCGATTCCAGGTTCATCTCATAAACCAGCTCCTGCATGTGGTAATCGGTCTGCGACACCCCGTTGGCATTGAAGGTGTTGGTCTCGATCAGGTCCGCCCCCGCCTCCAGGTAGGCCCGGTGTATCTCGTCAATCACTGCCGGACGGGTGAGGGACAGCAAATCGTTGTTTCCCCGCACATCCACGGGATGATCGGCAAAGCGCTCACCCCGGAAATCCTGTTCGGTGAGGCGGTAACGCTGAATCATGGTGCCCATGGCCCCGTCCATGATCAGTATCCGTTCCTTCAAGTGCTGGTGGATGGGGTGTCCGGGATAGAATCTATTTTTCATCGTCAATCTGTTTCCTCAATGCGTTACAATTTTTATATAACTGCTTCCTTTCTTTGAATCCAATGATAGACAACTCCGGCGGGCAATACAACATTTTTTTGGCCGCCGGAATAAAATCACCCGCCGCCTTTCCCTCGCCGGAAGGCGATCTTTTTTACTCACTTTCCCGGTGCACGGTATCCGGTGAAAATGCCGGAATGCACACCGACCAGTATTCCACCGGTTCTTCAAAGGGATTCGCATATTTAACCCGGGTGCCTTTGCGGACCAGCAGGCTTTCCCCGGCGCCCAGCAAAATGGCATCGCCGTCCGCTTCAATCTGTTTACGGCCCGAGATCACGATGGTGATCTCATCGAATTCCGGGTTCTGGTGGGGTTCCTCCCAGCCAGGAGGCGCCACCATGCGGGCGATGCTGAAATTCCCCGAACCGGTGCTGGCCAGCCCGAAATGCTCCTCAATTAATTTGTTATCGTCCGTCGGTATGCGGACCGGCGAATCCTGCTTGAAATATTTTTGCATTCGGCAATTCCTCTGTTTATTTTACCGGGCAGAAAAATTTAATTCTTAAAATATCGATTTTCATCCGGGTTCCAAAACATATAATTCAATATGACCCAAAACAGATCGCAATATACGGACGGATTTATGGGAATTAAAGGCTCGGGAAAAGGCGGACGGTAATGGAGAAGGCGCGTCCTTTCGATTTCGCCGTCGCTTCCGACTGGGAATACGACCATGATTTTATCCGCCTGCTGGAAGAGGCTTCCCACGGCATGGGGCTTACTACTTTCATCGTCACGCCGGATAATCTGCAGGAAACCATGAAGGACGTGGCAGAGGGCGGGCTGCGTTTCGGCTACCTTTTCGACCGGGCCTCCGACACCTCCCCCGAATTCCTGGGGCTTCAGCAGTTGCTGACGGATAGCGGCGTGAGGGTGTTCGAACCGCTGGAGAGTCTGCGCTGGGCATCCGATAAGGCCACCATGCACCTGGAATTCATTTCCCGTGGCCTGCACACGCCCCACACCATCATTCTGCCCCCCTACGATACCGAAGCGGTCTGCGCCCTTTCCGTGGAAGACCTGGCGCATCTGGGCCGCAATTTTATCATCAAACCGGCCAACACCACCGGCGGCGGCATCGGGGTGGTGCATGGCGCAGAGACCCTGCAGGATGTGCTCAAGGCCCGGCAGGAATACCAGCAGGACAAGTACCTTCTGCAGGAAATCGTGACCCCGCTGGAAAGGGACGGGCGACGCTTCTGGTTCCGGGGATTTTACTCCTGCGGATTGGTGCAGTGCGCCTGGTGGAATGATCTGACCCATCAATACCAGACGCTCAGCCCGGATGAAATTGAACAGTATACGCTGCAGCCGCTCTTCCCGATGGTGCATCAAATCGCCGAAATCTGCAAATTGTATTTCTTCTCGACGGAAATTGCGGTCACCGAGGACCAGAAATTCATCGTGGTGGATTATGTAAACGAATCGTGCGACATGCGGCTGCAATCCAAAAACCGGGACGGGGTGCCGGATGACATCGTGCGCAATAGCGCCGCTCAGATCGCCGGTTTCATGAAAGAGCAGATAAACGGGAAAACAGCTTTCGCTGAGTGAAAACCTGACCCTTTCGCCTTCTACTTTTTGGACGGCGTTTTAAGAATTTTCCGGAAAAAATAAACCGTTATCAGGGTCACCGCACCCTGCACAACAATCATGGTCACCAATGCCGCTGTTGTCATGATGTGACTCCATCCAGATTTTCGTTTTTCTGCAGCCGCTTTCTCCTCACCATGGCCAGTTTCACGACCAGGGCAATTCCCAGGAATGCCAGGGTCAGCAGCACCCGGGACATGTCGATGATGAAAATAGTGGTGGCCCGGCCGTTGATGAACCAGCGGGTATCTTTTTCGCTCAAATGAAAAACCTTGCTCACCAGGCTGGCGGCATCAAAGGGCCAGCCGTGACCGGCAAACAGGCTTTTGAAAGCTGCAATCCATTCCCCGCCGGCAGGTTCAATGAGCGATCCGATGAAGACCACCGCGATGAACAGCGGCGTGACATATTTGATAATTTTTTTGAAGAACTGCGGAACAGAAATGTCTGCGCCGCCGGTGATTTCCTGCCACCCGTTATCGATGCCGTACACCCAGGCGAACAGGATGATTTCGATCAAGGCGAAAAAGACCAGGGAGACGGTGCCGGTCCAGTAATCATATTCATCGAACACACCGGCCTGGAAGAAAAAGATGCAGGGGAGCGCCAGAAGCAGGATGAGCAGGCCAAAGGTGTAGGCGGACTTTTTGCGGTCCCAGTTGAACTCGTCCTGCATCATGGCCATCCACGGGGTGCCGAAAGCCAGAGAAGAAGTGATTCCAGCAAAAAAGAGCAGCCCGAACCACAGGACCCCGGAAAGCGCCGCGAGGAACGGTCCCCATTGCTGAAAAAGATAAGGCATGGTTTTGAAGCCCATCATGAAACCGGCGTTGGCCTTGACCCAATCCAGCCCCATGTAGCCCACCGCAATGGGAATCACAATGGAGGCGCCCAGCACTATTTCCACGAATTCATTCATCCAGCCGGCGGACATGGCGTTGAGGGCAATATCGTCGCGGCTGTCCAGATAGGAGGCATAGCAGACAATGGTGCCCATCCCCAGGGAAAGCGTAAAAAAGATCTGTCCCGCGGCCGCCAGCCATACATCCGGGTTGTAGAGTGATTTGAGCTGCGGCTGCCACAGGAAATTCAGCCCCACCGCGGAATCAAATGTGGCGCCCTCCACGCCCTGGCGCAGGGTCACGGCCCGGATGGCAAGCAGAACGCCGAACAGCAGGAGCAGCGGCATCCCGATTTTGGAGGCCCGTTCGATCCCTTTGTTCAGGCCTTTGGACAGGATGGTGATATTGATGAACAGGGTCAGCAGAAAGAACAGGAAGGCGATCACCGGCAGATTCACCATGCCGGGATTGATATTCACATATTTATCGAAAAAATGGCTGACCCCGCTTTCCGATAGGCCCGAAAAGCTGCCGAATACCGAAAACCAGACAAACGAAAATGTCCACGATTCGATATAAACATAGTAGGCCGCCACCCCAAAATTGGAGAAGATGCCGAATACGCCCAGGTATTTCCAGAATCGTCCCTTCCCCATGCGGTCAAAAATGAAAGGGGAAGCATGATCGCCAAAGCGGCTGCCGTACTTGCCGAGGGCCCATTCCACCCACAGCAGCGGAAGACCCATCAGCAGAAAGGAGATGAGATAGGGAATGATGAAGGCGCCGCCGCCGTTCCGGATTGCCTGCACCGGGAAGCGCAAAAAATTTCCGAGCCCTACCGCATTCCCTGCCATGGCCAGAATCAGGCCGATGCGGCTCCCCCAACTGTTTCTCTCAATTGCCATTTTCCAATCATCCTCAAAATGATCTCCGGACAATCCGCCGGTCAAAGATTATCCGGCCGCATATTTTCCGATTATTGCCATCCTGAAATCACTGGCCAAATCCCGGTTGTTCATCTCCCTGTTCGCCATTCCTCTCAAAACCCAAAAAATTAATCTATTCAACCCCCATTCCCTGTTTTTTCTCCAATTATCCGGAAAATAAATCCATATTTTTCGCCTCATGTTTTGAAATTAGTTTTCTTTTTTCACTCAATATGTTAATTTAGTGCGAAAAAAATCGAGCGTAATTTTGGACGACGATAGCAATCCTTTTGACATACGTAAAAAATTACTCAGATTGCGGGACTTGCAGGGACCATGAAAAGTATCAGCAATCTTATACATACCAACAAAGCGGCGCTCATCGATACCAGCATGGAGACCCTGTTTACCGCCAGCTGGGGCGAGCATCTCGAAATTACGGAGGAATCCTGCGCCCGGATTCTGGAGGGTATATTTTCCCATGTGGAAAAAGACCTGAAATCCGAGCGGCGCCATGAATTCGGTCACTATCTGAGCCATTTCTACCTGCAGACGTTCCAGAGGGACAGCAAATTAAGGCGCAATTTCCATCTGCAGCTGGCGCTGCTGGGGACAGCCCGGGTGGTTCTCAACCACTTTTTGATCCATCATCATGTCAACGAAGGAGAAGATTTTAATGCAAAGCTGGAAAATGTCCAGAAAATCTTCGATTACGCCCTCATTTTTCTGAGCCAGTGGTGGGGCCAGATTTACCGGGATATCTGGCTGAAGGACCAGCAGTTGATCCAGGAACTGAAAATCGTAAAAAATGGACTACAGAAGCAGTTGAACGTGATCTACCAGCTAATCAAGGAATCGCCCATCGGGGTGGTGGGCTGTGACGAGGAACTGCATGTGCTTCACTGGAACCCGATGGCTTCCCGCCTCACCGGGCTGGAACCTGCAAATATCCTGAAAAAGAGGATCACGGAAGTCTTTGCGCTGAAATCCCGGGACCTGTTTTTAAAACGGGTGCGCTCGGAAAGGGAGAGGGTGCCGACCTTGCACCTGAACATTTTGCGCAACGACGGCAACAGCTTCCCGGCGCTGGTTTCCATCAGCCGGATCCGCAAGATTAATCCTGGCAACATCGCATTCATCGTAAGTTTTCAGGATATTTCCACACAGGCAAAATTCGATTCTCACATCAAAAAGATTGACCGGCTCACCACCATTTCGCGGCTGACCAGCGCCATGATGCACGATGTCCGGAATCCCCTCAATACGCTGGGCCTGCATTCGGAACTGCTGGCAAACGCCCTGCAGCGGGAATACGGATCAATCCGCCCGGAAGTAAACAGCCTGCTGGAGAAAATGCAGAACCAGATTCAGTATCTGACTACGAGCCTGAACCATTACCTGAGCTATACGCATCTCACTGACCTGAATATGGTCCCCTGTAATCTGTCCGAACAGTTTGAAAATATGATGCAGGATGTCATCTACGAGGCGTCCGTCAGAAAGATCAAAATAAATCATCCCAGGCTGCAGAGGGATTACCCCGTCATGGCGGACTGGCTGCAGTTGAAACGGGTTTTCATGAACCTTTTTCACAACGCTTTTGAGGTGCTGGGAGAGGACGGGCAGGTGCGGGTAAAAATCTACCGCAGAAATAGCCGGGTTTTAGTCAAAATTACCGATAACGGGCCGGGCATCGATCCCAATTACCAAAACAAGATATTTGAACCGTTTTTTACCACCAAGAAATCCGGGGAAGGTTTGGGGCTTTTTATCAGCCGTGAGATCGTAAACGCCCATGGCGGCCGGATTTCATATGCCTCCCAACCGGGGAGGGGAACCAGCTTCACGGTGAGCCTTCCCTTGACAAAAAACAGAGATGAAAATGGAAACGAATAAGCTGAAGCTTCTCATCGTAGACGATGAAGTTGACGCCCTCAACGCGCTGAAAATGGGGCTGGAGGGAAACGGTTATCAGATCGCCACCGCCACCTCCCGCAAGGAAGCTCTGAACTATTTGAAAACCAGCGACGCCGATATCGTGGTGACGG
The DNA here is from genome assembly GCA_037381445.1 of Calditrichia bacterium. Classification (GTDB taxonomy): domain Bacteria; phylum Calditrichota; class Calditrichia; order RBG-13-44-9; family RBG-13-44-9; genus JARRQT01. Next base: position 6,255 of record JARRQT010000067.1, on the reverse strand, counting down.
ACCTGAAACTGAAGGACGGCTCCGGACTGGATATTCTGGGCTACGCCCGGGAAAATTATCCCGGCACTTCGGTGATTATCATAACCGCCTACGGATCGGTGGAATCGGCGGTGGAGGCCATCCGGGGCGGCGCCTATGATTACCTGGTCAAACCTTTCCGCTTCGCCGATCTGCGGAGGATCCTGTCGCGGTTGAGCGAGACCATCAAACTGCGCCGCGAAAATGAACGGCTGAGACAATTCCTGAAACTGGAACCGGGCTTTCCCCAACTGGTCGGGGTCAGCAGCCGTTTCAAACAGATTCAGGAATTTATCAAGCAGATCGCGCCGTCGCGGACCACCGTTTTGATCACCGGCGAGACCGGCACGGGAAAGGAAGTTGCCGCTTCCGCCATCCATTTTTACAGTCCCCGCGCCGATAAGCCTTTCGTGAAAATAAATTGCGGCGCCATCCCCGAAAACCTGCTGGAGGCGGAACTGTTCGGCTATGAAAGAGGGGCCTTTACCGGTGCGGTCAAGCAAAAGAAGGGAAAGATCGAGCTGGCCCACGATGGAACGCTCTTTCTGGATGAAGTGGGCGAATTGACCCCGGCCATGCAGGTGAAACTGCTGCGGGTGCTGCAGAATGGTGAATTTGAAAGGCTGGGCGCGCTGACCACCCAGAAAGCGGACGTTCGTTTTGTGGCGGCAACCAACATCAATCTGGAAGAGCGGGTCGAAAACGGGACGTTCCGGGAGGACTTGTACTATCGTTTGAATGTTATTACCATTCACATGCCCGCCCTGCGGGAAAGAACCGACGATATTCCCTTTCTGGTGCAGCACTTTATCGAAAAATATAACCGCATCAATAATAAAAATATACAGGGAATTGAACCGGATGCCCTGAAACAGATGATGCGCTATTCCTGGCGCGGCAACATCCGGGAACTTGAGAATATGATTGAACGGGCGGTGGTTCTCTGCCAGGACGATTTCCTGAAGCTGCATCACCTGCCGGTGCTGGCTGCCGGCCTGGAGGACACCCAGCGCAGCATCGTGGTCTCGGTAGGCATGTCATTTTCCGAAATTGAAAAGACAGCCATTCAAAAAACGCTGCAGTATTTCAATTACGACAAGCAAAAGGCCGCAAAAACCCTTGAGATCGGTCTGGCCACCCTCTACCGGAAAATCAAAGAATATAATCTGGAATAAAATTCTTCCTTCACTTCCCATTATCAATTTGGTATCCGATATCCCTCTCCGGGCGTTTATTTTCTCAAAGTGAGAATGAAATCGCCCTTATGGGGGGATATTTTTTCAATATGATAATAAAGGCCGGAAAGTCTCATCCCATCCCAATTCCTGAAATCTCCTAAGAAATATATAATCAACTATTTAGCGCGACGAGAAATTGTTGGCACTATCATTGATTATATAATAAAAACAATTTATGAAGGAGAAGATTATGTACCGTTTTACTATGATTGCCCTGATAATATTGACTTTCGGAATTTTTGCATGTCAGAAATCCGAAGGAACCAAAACACCTCAAACCTCAACTCAGCGTGATACCAGCATGATGGATACCACCTTAACGGACAGCAGCATGAAAGACACCTCCGATATCGATTCCATGGGAGTCGACACCCTGGGGATCGATACTGCAAAGGTGGATACTACCACGCTTAATTAGGCATCCACTTAGGCATATAATTATAGAATTTAACAGAAATACAGTGGGAATTTGAAATGAAGATCGCATTAACCTATAGCAGTAAACAGGGACTTTTGCAGGAATATAAAAGATATCGCGGCAATAAATTTCATGAAGCGGAAATACCCGCAGATTTCTTTGCCGAAGGTGATTCTCCCGAAACGATCAAGGCTGTGATGGAAGCGCTGCGCAGCAACGGACACAATGTGGTGGGGATTGAGGCCAATGATGCGGTGGAGGCAAATCTGATCAAACACGGGCCGGAGCTCGTTTTCAATATGGCGGAAGGCCTGTTCGGGGATTTCCGGGAGTCGAAGGTGCCCATCATCTGCGAGCAGTTGGGCATTCCCTACACCGGCTCGGACCCGCTCACTCTGGCCATCTGTCTGAACAAGGCCCGTGCCAAGGAGGTATTGAGCTACTATCTGATTCCCACGCCGGCTTTCCGGGTTTTCTATCCTCTGCAGGAAATAAATGTGGAAGAGGTTGAATTTCCGGCCATCGTAAAGCCGGTATCGGAGGGAAGCAGCAAGGGAATATTCAATGACTCGGTAGTTTTAAACGCGACCGATGCGAAAAAGAAGATCCGCGAAAAAATTCAGCGCTATAATCAACCGGTCATGATCGAGCGCTTTTTGACCGGCGATGAATACACGGTTGCCATCTGGGGCAACGGAGATGATATCGAAATCCTGCCTGTTGTGGCCATCAATTATCAGAACTTGCCGGAAGGGGCACAGCCGATTTACTCCTACGAAGCGAAATGGATCTGGGACACTCCGCAGCAGCCGCTGGAAATATTCCAGTGCCCGGCGACGCTGGAATCAATCCGGCAGGAAAGAATAGAAGATGTGGTGCGAGACACTTACCAGGTAATGGGTATCCGCGACTGGTGCCGGGTAGATGTCAGGATGGATGACCAGGGTATTCCGCATATTCTGGAGTTAAATCCGCTTCCCGGCATTCTTCCCAAGCCGGAAGACAATTCCTGTTTTCCGAAGGCGGCGCACACAGCCGGTTACCATTATGCGGACATGTTGAACAGAGTGCTTGAATTTGCAGCCAAGAGATACGGACTGCCTCTATGACTTCGAAACAAAGAAAATATCGTGTCCTGATTGCCTATAACGATCCGGATAAAAAGAACGGCGATAACCTGGATTACATCTCCGAAGCGGCGGTGAAAACCGAGGCGGACAATATCTACAAAGCGGTTTTAAAACTGGACCACATCCCCGGTTACCTGCCGGTAAGCAACATTGAAAAGGACATCCAGAAGGTAAAAGAATTTGCCCCGGACATGATTTTTAACCTGTGTGAAGGCTACCGGGGGGACGCTCATCATGAGATGCATATTGCCGGATTCTGGGAGCTGCTGGGCATTCCTTACACCGGTAATACGCCGCTTACCCTGGGGCTGGCCCAAAACAAGGTGCTGGCCAAAAAGCTGTTCGAATCGAAAAAAATTCCCACGCCCATGTACCAGGTATATTCGGAAACGCCCAAGCACACCTATCTGAATTACCCGCTGATTGCCAAGCCGGCCCGCGAGGATGCTAGCATCGGCATCACGCAGCGTTCCATCATCCACAACTTCGAGGAACTGAGCAAAGTGGTTGCGGAACTCCTGAAACGCTATAAACAGCCGGTGCTGGTTGAAAAATTTATCCAGGGACGCGAATTCAATGTGAGCGTACTGGGAAACAATCCTGCGAAGGTGCTGCCCGTTTCGGAAATCAACTTTGCCGAGCTGGAAGCGGAACACCATCATATTACCAGCTACGAGGCCAAATGGCTGCCGCACCACCCGCTATTCCAGAAAACACCGGCTGTGTGCCCGGCGGATATTTCCCAGGATCTGCGGCAGCGGCTGGCCGATGTGACATTGCAGGTCTATCATCTTTTAATGGGACGCGATTACGGCCGCGTGGATATCCGGGTGGATTCATCGGGGCGGATTTATGTCCTCGAATTCAATCCCAATCCCGATATATCGATGGACGCCGGATTTGCCAATGCGGTGAAAGCGGCGGGAATGAAATACCGGGAGTTTGTCGATTTTGTCATTAACCAAACCATGAACAGGATGGCACATGATTAAGTTCAGAAAACTGCTTCCCGAAGACCGGGGAGCCATCTACGAAATATTGCAGCAAACCGATATGTTTACCATGGCCGAAGTGAATGTGGCAATGGAGCTGATTGATGTTTATCTGTTCAACAAGGAACAGAATGATTACAGCATAGCGGTGGCTGAAACCGAAAATTCGGAAGTAGCGGGCTATGTCTGCTATGGTCCCACGCCGGCCACGGAAGGAACATACGATCTATACTGGATAGCCGTTTCGCCCGCCCTGCAGAACCAGGGGATCGGCAAGAAACTGCTGCACTTTGTTGAAAAGGAAATCGCCCGGGAGCAGGGAAGACTGATCATTATTGAAACATCATCCCAGCCGAAATATACCCCTACCCAGCAATTTTACTTCAGGAATCAGTACAAGCTGGAAGCACGGATCAAAGATTTTTACCGGCCGGGCGATGACCGGCTGATTTTCGTCAAACATTTGAACGTTTATACAACGGGAGGAAAAAAAGAAAATGGAGCGATGGCGCAAAATTTTGCAAAATAGTGTCACAAGCGCAAAAGAAATCGCAGAAAAATTTGATATTCCGCTGGAAGAAATCCAGAATATCGAACATGAATTTAATATAAAAATAACACCTTATTATTTGTCATTAATCAGGGAAAAAGGGGACCCTATTTACCGGCAGATTGTCCCCGACAAGCAGGAACTGGCTGATAACGGTCTTTTTGAAGATCCCCTGGCGGAGGACAAGGATTCGCCGGTAAACAATATTGTGCATCGTTATCCGGACCGCTGCCTGTTCCTGGTTTCCCATGTGTGCGCCTCCTACTGCCGCTTCTGCACCCGCAAGCGCAAGGTTGGCGATCCCACCAAAATCAGCCTGAAATTCATCGATGAAGGCATCGAGTATATCCGCGAGCACACTGAAATCCGCGACGTGATCCTGTCCGGCGGCGACCCGCTATTGTTAAGCGATGATAAAATTGAATATATTCTTCAGAAGCTCAGGCGCATTCCGCATGTTGAAATCATCCGCATCGGAACCCGCGTTCCGTGCTTCCTGCCCCAAAGAATTACCTCCCAATTAACAAATATGCTTAAAAAATATCATCCGCTTTTCATGAATGTGCACTTTAACCATCCCAGGGAACTGACACCGGTGGCGGTCAAAGCATTGGGAAAGCTCGCCAATGCCGGAATTCCCCTCGGCAACCAGACTGTTTTGCTGAAGGGCGTGAATGACGATCCGGAGGTGATGAAAGAGCTGATGCAGAAACTACTGAAAGCCCGCGTCCGCCCCTATTACATTTACCAGGCGGACATGGTTTTCGGCACCGAGCATTTCCGTACCTCGGTGGAAAAGGGCTTGGAAATTATCCAGTCCCTGCGGGGATGGACATCAGGCCTGGCGGTGCCCCATTTTGTCATCGATGCTCCCGGCGGCGGCGGCAAGATTCCCCTGCTGCCCAATTATGTGATCCACATGTCCGATGACGAGGTGGTCCTGCGTAATTATGAGGGCAAAATATTCCGCTACCGGCAGGCGGCTGCTGACAAAAAAGTGGAGGTGGAAGAACTCAGCCAGTATGAGGCCGGGGATATTTATTAATTCACGGAACCGGCTTAACTGAACTTTTTTGTTTCGAATAAAATTGAAAAGGTGTTATCGATCAAATGCGGTCTTTGACACCTTTTTTATTTTCTCAAATATGGCAGTGCTGTCATGCTTTGGAGTGAAAAAATTCGTTCAATGAATGTTCCTGAAATAAATTCCTGGTTTGATGCGGCCGGTCCCCCGGCAGGCAAACCCGTCATTCTCGTTCACGGTACCCGCCTGACCCGCAGGATGTGGCTGCCGCAGGTGAAAGAGCTGTCAGGGAAATACCGGGTAGTCGCCCCCGATATGCCCGGTCATGGGGCATTAAAAGATATTCCTTTCCGGCTGGAAATATGTTGCCATGGAATTCGCGTTCAAACACCCGGAAAAGCTTTGCGGGCTGGTCCTCTCCGGCTGCAGCACCAACCCGCGGGGCGCGATAACCATTCCGCCCCGGATTGGTGCCTTTTTCACGCGGATATTGAGCGAAAGAATGCTTTCATCCCTGAACCGCATTATTTTCCGGCGCATATTTGCCCCGGAAATCGCCGATCCGATCATTGCGGACGGCTTCTATTTCAGGGCTGTTCCTCAGATCGTTTCGGAAATTGCGGGCCGGAATTTTTCAAAGATGGTTTCCGGCATCGCGGTGCCGATATTATTTCTCAATGGGGAAAAGGATATTATTTTCCGCCAGGACGAACTGGTCTTCCTGGCGTCAGCCCATAATGCGAAACTGGAGATCATTCCCGGCGCGAATCATCTGTGCAGTCTGCAGAAGCCGGCCGTATTTAACTTGGCAATAGAAAATTTCGCGGCGGCGCTGGAATGGTAGCCTCGGGAAAAATATTCGTGTTCTGCCGAAAAAGCGCACTT
>JARRQT010000066.1:0-13875 GCA_037381445.1 Calditrichia bacterium | reverse complement strand
ATCCGAAAATAATCCCATAAACCTTGTTTATGCCATCATTGCGGTCCTGGCGGCGGCCAGCGGTGCGGCCGGATGGGCGATTAAAGAATTTCGGAATGCACCCTGAAATGATTCATATTTGAATCGACAGCAATACGAAAACCGGACCCTTCTCCATCCTTGGAGTTGGTATAAAACCTATATATACACGTCAATCAGATTATCCACCAATTGATCTTTCTGTCGGGAAAGCTGTTGTTCAATAGACAGACGAATCATCTTGTCAGCCATTTCCTGGCTGATCTGCTGGCTTTGCTGAATGACCCGGAACATGTCCTGGCTGGCTCTTTGAATATGTGACTGGCTGATATCCACCTTCAGGGTTCATTTTCTCCTTCCTTGGTTCTTAAATCTTCGTCAGGGCAAATATTATCTTTAGCGGTAAATTTAATTATGGCCTGCCGGAAGGAGAGAATTCCGAAAAAAGGGCCCGCAGGCCCTCTGTATTTAAGTCGGCGAGGATACTCCCCGGCCATTCTTTAAAGTTTAACTAAATTTCTGAGAGCGACCGGGGATTTATCCTCTAAAATTTTTCATTCACCGGGCATTAAAGTAATCACGAAAATGTGATTAGAAGTGATCGAAATCACTCGCCTGACGTTCTGCTCATTATTTTTCAAATGGGTGGATTTTTCGTCCGGTTTTGTCTTAATTTTTTCAGGTCAGCGGAGAATAACCGGATATGAAAAAAATCTTATTGATACATACCGGCGGCACTTTTGGAATGATGCCGGCCGAGCCGTCCAAAGTTCTGGCGCCGGCGGACATCCAGAATCTTATTCTGGAGCACCTCCCGGAAGTGGAGAAGATTGCCCGTGTGGATTTTGAGGTCGCTTTCAATATCGACAGCGCCAATATTCAGATTCATCACTGGCAGAAGCTCGGGCAGATTATTCATCAAAATTATGAAAAGTATGATGGCTTCGTGGTTATTCACGGTACGGATGCCATGGTATATACAGCCGCCGCATTGTCATTTATGTTCCGGGGATTGAACAAGCCAATTATCCTCACCGGCTCTCAGCGTCCGCTGGCCCAGATCCGCAGTGATGCGCGCAGCAACCTGATCAATTCGCTGGAGCTTGCCACATATGCCATACCTGAGGTCGCGATATTTTTCGGAACGCATCTCTACCGCGGCAATCGCACCATAAAAATTTCCAGCACCCACTATGACGCCTTTGCCAGTCCCAATTTCCCGCCGCTGGCAGAGGTTGGTCTCGATATTTCATTATCCAGAAATATGTTAGTATCGGGAAAGGAACTCTTTTATTCCGATCAATTCGACAACAGGGTAATCAGTTTTCGCTTTCATCCGGGCATTTCACCGGATACCCTGGAATACCTGGTTGATTCTCCCATCAAAATAGTGGTCATCGAAGCATTGGGAGTTGGTAATCTGGCCATACAGGAAAACTCCGTGATTCCCTGGATTGAAAAAATGAATCGCGCTAACAAATTAATTGTTGTCAATTCACAGAGTCCATACGGGCGGGTTGATTTGAGCCTCTATGAATGCGGGAAAATGATGAGCGACGCCGGCGCGATTGGCGCAGGGGACATGACCGGCGCGGCCACCATCATCAAATCCATGTATCTGGCGGGTCAATATCCGGAAAATTATGATACCGTCAGACAAAAATTACTGCAGTCCATCGCCGGCGAGATCACCCTTCCGGAAAATTACTAATTGAGCGAATTAAAATGGCTTTGAATGAACTCTATGTCTGCAAAACCAGCGAGTTGTCATCCGGAGAACCATTTGTTTTTAATCTGAATGACAATGAGCAAATCGTGATTTTTAAGACCGACAGCGGTTATTTTGCTGTTGAAAACCGTTGTCCCCATGCCGGCGCCTTTCTGGACGAAGGAGAGGTCAAGGGGAATATCCTCACCTGCATCTGGCACGGATGGCGGTTTGACCTGGAAACCGGCCAGAGCCTGGATGCCTACTGGGCGCGGGTAAGAACCTATAAGATTTTATTAAAAGAAAATGCGCTGTTTGTGCAGTTGTCGGAAACCAGAGAATTTTGATCCCGGCTAATTTTACCGTTATGAAAACAGAACTTGGTAATATTCTAAATCATGGCCTCCGGAGCTGGTCATCCATACCCAAATGAAGTGACTTTCTCTAATTTCTCGCACAGCCCAAATCAATCAAATTGTACCAAATAATTATGAATCAGACAGACAGCCGGAGCTTCAGGCTTTCTCTGGCTGGATAATGACATCCTCTCGCACGGGCGTGAAAATACTGATGGCAACCGCCCGTTCATTTCCGACTACGGTGGCATGGGGCACATTGGGCGGAATCGCGCAAATATCACCTTCTTCCAGAGTTATTGATTCTCCGTCAATATCAAATTCAAGTGTCCCGGATTCCACCATGGTAACCTGCTCCTGCGGATGGGTATGCTCAGGGAAATGCAGCCCGGGTTCATACACGTATCGGACCAGCATAACACTACCCGTTGAAAAAACCTGTTGGGTTAACTTGGGATCCAGTGATTTTTTGTCGGTTTTTTTCCAGGAAGAACGCATATAAGAGGCCATAAATACTCCTTTTATTTCATGAATACCTGAACGCAAAATAAGTAAATGGCTCGATTTTGTCAAATTGTTTTTCTCAGATTATATAATCATTTACACCTACCCTTTTCGCAAAACCTGTTGTGCAGAGGATATGATGATGTTATGGTTCCAGCAAGGCTCTCCTGTTTTTTGCCTGTTACCTCTCACTTCTGTCAATTTTCGTGAAAACTCTATCAATTCATGAACCGGTTTTAAAAAGAATATTTCGAAGATTCCGGGAATGTTGGCTTTCTTGAATCCTTATGTGTATTTTAGGCAGTATGCTATGGCTCGGGACGGGGCGATTATTCCCAAAATGTCATATTTTAATTGGCTTTCAGGCACTCGAAAAAAGGGTAAACAAAATGAACGAAAATCCTTCGATTTTGAAATTTGGCGGAAAGGAAGCGGAAAATAAGGATGTATACAATCCCACGGCTCCTTTTTTAGATCGCGGTATAAAATTCCTTGCCGCCCGGGTGGAATCACGTGCCTCTGAAATGGATACGCAGACCTTGTTTTTCAGAGAAGAAAATGGCGTGTGGCAGCACGATTCCGGCACACCCGGTTTTCCTTTGCAGGACCCTTTCATATGCCGCATTGGTCAGGAAATTGTGTTCGGCGGGGTTCGATTTCCGGTGGAAAATAATTCCTGGAGGACCGAATTTTATAAGGGGGCCGATCTGCTGCATCTGAAAAAATTTGCCGAAGGTCCGTTAGGAATGAAAGACATCAGGCTGGTCGAACTTCATGATCATCGGGTCGGATTATTTACCCGTCCGCAGGGGGAAATTGGCGGACGGGGAAAGATCGGATTTACGGTGATTGACTCCCTCGAAAAATTGAACGAAACGAAATGGCTCGGTGCCGAATTGATTCCTAGGCAGTTTGGCGAAGAGGAGTGGGGAGGAGCCAACGAAGTGCATCTGCTCCGGGAGGGGCTGGTGGGTGTATTGGGGCACAAAGCATCCTTTTCATACGACAAAGAGGGCAGGCTTCTTAAACATTATTATTCGGCCGTGTTCAGTTTTGAGTATATCCTGATGAAAGCCTCGCCGCTGAAAATTGTGGCCAGACGAAGCGATTTTCCCAAAGGGGAGGCGAAGCGGTCGCCGGAACTGGATGATGTTTTATACAGCGGCGGATTGCGGGCCCTGGACGATCACTGGTCGGAACTTTATGCAGGACTATCAGACGTGCAGTGCGGCAGGATCGTCATTAAAAATCCTTTTCGCGAATACCTGGGTGGATAGCGCCTCATGATTGGATTATACCCGAATAATTGATAACAAACCTGTTTATCTTTGATAAACAAAAAATTACAGTGAGCATGAAATTGAGGACATATTACCGTCTTGGGATTCCCACCTCGGCACCCTTGGGAAGATGAACAATATCGGGAATAATTCAGAATGTATGTGTCCAATTATGAAACGAGTTCCTGTAGTGTTAAATGGGTGCGTTTTGGGCCGGAAGACCTCTTCCCTTGGCGGTACAAACTGTTCATTTCATGGCTACTCAGGTTGATGAACCGGAATAAGAACCGGAAGGGAAGGAAATCGCTCTTGAACCCAATAGCCCCTGGCCGGGGGTCATGGTTGCATTTATTATTGATAATACCGCCTTCATCGAGGTGCTTCAAGATTCCTGAATTATACTTTCAGAAAACTGCAGATGATGGAGGAACAATCATCCTGTTGGTTGTCGTTGATAAAATAGATTGATACGTGGGAGGGAGAATGATTGTGATAATAATGGGAGTATCCGGTTCCGGAAAGACAACAATTGGACAGAGGTTGGCCGAGGAACTGAACTGGCCTTTCTACGAAGGCGACGATTTTCATCCCAAGGCGAATATCGAGAAAATGAAAAATGATATTCCTTTGACGGATGAGGATCGTGAACCGTGGCTCGATGCGCTTCGCAGTCAGATCGCAAAATTGTTGAAGGATGAAAAATGCGGAGTCTTCACCTGCTCTGCCTTGAAAAAGTCTTATCGCAGCCATCTTCAAAACGGCAATCCCGGAAAGGTGAAATTTGTTTATTTGCATGGGAGTTACGAATTAATTCTGGAAAGGATGAAAAATCGCACGCATCATTTTATGAAGGAAGAGATGCTGAAGAGCCAGTTTGAGGCCCTTGAGGAACCGCATCATGTGCTGGTTGCCGATGCCGCCCAAAGACCGGATGAGATTGTTCGGTTTATTGAAAGCAGCTTCCACTTGGGGAAATAGGGAAATTTCATTTCGGGCGGAATTGTTACCCTCCGATTTTGGAGGAATAAATTCAGGCAAAAAAATTAAGCGGGAATCAAGCCTTTTATTTTGATTTAAATTATTGGGGGAGTATGTTTTAAGCTGGTAGCCGGTGTAACTCTCCGGCACAAATGGGGCTTCGCCATCCCGATTTAAAAGCCGATTTTCGGATGTCGATGATGGGATTGCCTGTGGACAGGCTGAATTGTCAAACCAATGACGGGATAGAATATGTCACTCGTTTCGCTGCTTTTGATTGTGGTAAATATCGGCGTTTCACTGATTGGGTTTCGCAATGTGCAATTCTTTAACCGTTACGCCTTTTCTGTGGACGGCATCATCCGCCAGCGTCAATGTGATCGGTTTATCACTTCCATATTTCTGCATGTGGATTACGTTCATCTTTTCTTCAATATGTTCAGCTTTTACTCCTTCGCCATTTATATTGAAAAATTTACCGGAGGATTATTTTTACTGCTGCTCTTTTTCGGGAGCGCACTGGGCGGTGATTTTCTGGCGCTGTTCATTCACAGGCGGCACCCGCGTTATCGGGCCGCCGGCGCATCGGGAGCCATCTCCGGGGTTATCTTCGCCTCCGTATTGTTGTTTCCCGAAGGGCGCATCATGGTTTTCCCGGTTCCCATCGGATTACCCACCTGGCTCTTCGCCATAATTTTTGTGTTGATTTCGGTATACGGAATCGGGAAGCAGGCCGGGAACATCGGGCACGAGGCCCATTTGGGCGGGGCCTTAACAGGAATTCTGATCACCGGCCTGTTTTTCCCGGCAGCGGTACTCTCGAATATTCTGCTAACTCTGCTTCTCATCTTGCCGGTTGCCATTTTCCTGTGGATTATTGTCAAAAATCCCGGAAAAATTCATTTACGCTATCAGCAGAAAGAGAACAGGGAGGAGAAAGAGGGAGAGTAACAACTCAAATGGAAATCCCTTTATAAATAAATCAATATTTCACGATTATTGGGGCGCTGCTATCGATTTGTTTCCGCTACGATAGATACCCAGAATTTTTAATTCTATGGTAAATCTTTCGATCTCGGCAATGGATTCTTCAAAATTGCTGTAATCTTCCCACTCCATTTCAATCAGGAAAAGATATTCATAGGGCTCTCCGGGAACGGGAATGGACTGAATTTTGGTAAGATTTATGTTATTGTTTTTGAACACATTGAGCACATCTGCCAGCGCGCCAATCCGGTGTTTCAGGCGGAAATTAACCGACGCTTTCTGGCAATCCGATCTTAATTCGGGTTTATCGGCCGAAAGAATCAGGAAACGGGTATAATTTTGTGCGAGATTTTCGATGCCCTCCGCCAGAATCTCCAGCCGATAAAATTCGGCCGTCATTTTCCCGGCGATTGCCGCGATTCCGAACAATTCTTCTTCCCGGATTTGCCGTGCGCTACCTGCCGTATCGTCTGTTTCCACTGCATTCATTCCGGGGTGATGCTCCAGAAATTCACTGCATTGATGCAGCGCCATGGGGTGGGAGCGCACACTGTGAATATCCTCTAATGCTTGTCCGGGCAGGGCCATCAAATGGTGCCGGATGGGCAGATAAGTTTCACCGATGATATATAACGGAAATTCCTGCAGAAGCGAGTAGTTGGGCAGCAGGCTTCCAGCCAGGGTATTCTCGATGGCCATCACCGCCATGTCGGCCCGCCTGTCCATAACTTCGCTGCATAATTGCCGGAATGTTCTGCACTCAACAATTTCGATTTTTTGCGGCGAGAAGTATGACTGCCCGGCCATATCGTGAAAGGAAGTTCGCTCGCCCTGTATTGCTATCTTTAACTGTTTGCTCATTGTTTGCTCCATTTCATGCCGTTTCCTGGTGCCTGCAATTTTTGAATTATACAAAATTAAGACCGCAGATCAAACAACCGGATTTTGTCTGGGAAAGAAAGAACAAGAAAATTCCGGTCATCTTCCAGAGTAGCCATTCAATCAGGGTTTTGTGAATTGGATGATCATAAAACCTAAATCAAAAGTCCAGCATTTAAAACTTGATCGGATTCTGTCCATAATTTTGTGTAAAAAAGCAATAAAGGAATAAGAAGGGAGTCATATCAATCCTGAATCTTATTGACGCAAATCATAAAACATGGAAAGGATTAGATATGACTCGAAGAAAAGATAATTCTTTAGTTTGGGAAATACAATCAGAGTTGACCACAATGCGGAAAGACCTTTTAGATGATAAGGACTTTTTGAAGGAGCTGTTGACAGAGAATTTGCAGAGCATCTTACCTGCTGAGTTTGATCGGTTTATTGGTGCCGGTCCTTATGAACATAAAAGAGAGCGGCGCAGCTGTCGCAATTGGCGTTATAGGCGTTCTTGTGCTACCCAGTTAGGTTGTTGCATCGAATTGTAGGCTTGGCGAGACCGGGATGGGAGGTTCCGAAGTGAGCTGTTTGGTCGTTACCAACGTCGCGGGCAGGCATTTATGTTGTCTTTGCCCGAGATGTATGTCCAGGGTGTTGCCACGTGCAAAGTCAGGCATATTGTTGAGGAGGTATGTGGGATAAGGATATCAGTGAGTCAGATGGGCCGTCCGGCCGGAAAGCTGGATGGATGAGGAAATCGAATCATGCTTTTCGGTCTATATATCTTCCGGAATCACATCGCAGAGGAATGAAATCAACCAATATGAATTTGCACAAAATTTTGAACCTGAATGCCAGGCGAACAAATAGAAAGGGTCCATTAGCAGGTAGCCCCTCTTCTATTGTTTAGAACAATTTCAGGCATTTTCTATAATTTGTTCATTTGATGGCGGAGGTTTCTGAGTTCCCGGCTGGCCTCCGAATTTTGAGGATCCAACTGGACAATCTGAAGATAGTACTGTTCCGCCTGTCCCAAACGTCCCAGGCTGCTGAAAATGCGGGCCAGCACCAGCAGCGTGTTTGGATTATTGGGATCGCGCGCTTTCTTCTGCTGGTATTCCTTCAGGACTTCTTCAATGATATTGATATACCGGTATTCTTCACCCAGCCGTGGGGTGCCAATAAAATAGGAAGGTTCGATAGCCGCCACATCCTTAAACTGGTCCAGGGCCTCCTGATAGCGTTTTTCACTTTCCAGCAAACGTCCAAGCCTCATATGGGCGCGCACCAGATCCGGTCTCTTGTCCAGTGACTTCCGGTAATAGAATTCAGCGCTGTCCGGTTTCCCCAGATTTTCATAGGTCAGCGCAAGGTTGAATGATGCTTCGAAAAAAGCAGGCTCATATTTAATCGCATTTCTGTAGGCAGTGACCATTGCCTTCAACACTTCCGAGGAGCCGGGATTTTGTCCATCCCGCAGGCGCCTCAGGTCAAACGCAAGATTCTGATCATCCTCGGAGGCGTCGGGCTGGGTATACCTTGTCTCCAGAATTTCCAGATACGAATCCACAATTTCTTGCAGTGCGCCCTTTTTATAAATCGTGTTTCCGAGATTAAAGTATGCAGTGGAGTAGTCCTTGTGCAGCGCGATTGCTTTCTGATATTCAAAGATTGACTCATCAAATCGTTGAAGGCGATAGTAACTCTCTCCCAGGGCATTGTGCGCCAGATAATTTTCCGGATCGAGGCGGATGGTATTCCTGAAGGCCTGCACGGCTGTTTTATACCAGCCCCGTTTCATGTTTGCAATCCCGATATAATACTGGGTAGGGCCGTAATTGGGATTGATCTCTGCCGCTTTCTCCAGGTAACCCAGGCCCCGTTTTAGCGAATCCAGCCTGATAAAAACCCTTCCCAAATAATAGAGCGTCCGGTCGTGATTGGGACTGATCTGCAATGCCTTGTTAAAGGCGTCTATCGATTTCTGAAATTGTCCCTGCAGATAGAAAATAATTCCCTTCCCATAATAGGGCTTATAGAAAGAGGGATTTTGTTGAATAACCTTATTGAATTGATTCAGTGCCTGACCATATTGGTCAAAATTATAATAGATCACTCCCAAATTATACTGGGCCTCCCAAAAATTCGGGTCGGCCTGAATTGCTTTTGAAAAAAAGCCGGCTACGACTTTCATACCGGCACCCTGCTGGAATTCTGTATATGCCCTGCAATAATTCTCAAAAGCTTCAATGGAATTTGTAGACGCCATGTTCAGTAAAGCTTTTTCCGTTTCAGAGGCGGGAATTGCCATCGTGCTCAAGATACTGAGAATAGCATCGGCATTTATTTTATAAATATCTGCCAGATCGCCCTGAAACGCTCGGTCAAAAATGGTACCACCCGTATAGGTACTGATGACCCGCACATTCAGGGAAAGATTCCTGTTTTCAACCTTGTAGGAAGCAGCAATCAGAACATCCGTTCCCGTTTCCTTTCCAATACTGAAAGCGCCCCGGACTGTCAAATCCGACTGTTTAAAAATATTATTTTCCTGAAGAATGCGGTTCAGCGTTTCTTTCTCAAAAACAGAAATAGAGTGCAGATCTGACAATTTATCATATAAAATTTCTTCAATTCCCCGGGAGACCCAGGCAGACTCAGCCGGAGACAGGTTTTCAACTGGGAGAATTGCGAAGTATCGTTTTTCCTGGGAAAACAGGAGCGAGGGCAAGAGCGTTGAGACAAAAATCAGCAATAAAAGAATACGGGATAATTTGCTCATTTTTATGACTGACATGGTTTTTATGACCCCACTTAAATATTGAATACAACTTTATTTTCGAATCCCAACAACATTCTCAGCTTTTGAAAGCAAAACTTAAACAGATTTTAAAGGGCAAAAATTTTAAAAGACCGTTCCAGCGCACAAATAGACTTAATTTTTTTATAACACTTTATTTTGTGAACTAATTTCTGTGCTACTCTGCCAGACAATTAAGCTCAAGGTAGTTTTTTAAAATATGAATCATTTCGGGAATTAACAAATATTTATGCGGCGCTGTCCCCATTAAAATAAAAATATCGAACAGGCCCCACAACCGTGATCAGCGGCAGGTTGACCGATATACCAAAATTATAATTTATACAAAAGGATTAGAGGAGCAATAATTTATTGTCTTCATGACTGCTTTCCCTTTTGGAAATCTCATCGCTACATAAATTATCAATCAATTTTCTAACAAATTTCCCAGATTATTCAAATTGTGGATAGCATCCATTATTTCTGCATCAATCAATTTCAGAAGACGGTTTTTTTCGAGATGTGTTTCCTTTTGTTTGAATTCCTGAATTTTTATTTGTATCTGCTTTAAACCATCGGAAAGCTGGATGATTTCTCCTTTCTTCATATAACTCAATCCTCCGCATTTGGCTTTTTCGGCACAATTATCTATTGGTGACGCGTTATTTCATTTATCCTTTGAAATAAGATAATATCTCAAAACAAATAATACAAACTTTACTTTCAGCTCACCCAGGGCATTATTGTTTGGATTTAACAGGACAGATAATTTTAGGGATAAATTCAAGGCGTCAAGCAATCAACCGGATAAAAAAACCCGACCAGCATTTGCCAATCGGGTTTGGACAAGTCCTTTTATCATACTTGGAATTAATGGCGCGTAAATATATTTTTGACTTGTTTCAGTGCACCGGGCGCAATTTTCGCTGCGGAAGTCCCGGTATATTGACCCAGATATTGGGTGGCATCTATTTCGGGAATGCCTAAATTGTAAGTCGTATTAATGACTTTAATAAATTCATTCGCGACCAGCGCGTAGCCTGCATTATTGGGGTGTACGCCATCCAGGCTGAAGGCAGTGTTTCCCGGAGCCAGCAGCACAAAATCTCCGGAGAAACCGGTAATATTACCATTATCCAGATCACTCAGCAGTTTATTGGAATTCATGTATGGAATTCCCAATCCTGCAATATAACTGTTGAAGCCGCTGACCGCATTAGCAATCGTTTGAACCTCAGCGCTGGTAAGGGTATATTGCCCGCCCAGCGGTGTTCCAGTCCCGCCCAATGCGGCCGGAACACCAATTCCGGCTTTCAACTCATCAATCGCAGATAGCAGAACATACTCTACACCGGTTTCTTCGGTAACCCAGGGAACAGGCTGACCATTAATCAAAACTGGCTGGAAGGTATTAATATCTATTACCACCGGTGGTATGGTATTGACATAGGGTATGTTGGTTACATTAGGAATATTTGCCAGAACGATTTGCGTATTTGGATTATTCGAACGGATTTTTGCGATTAATTGATTAAAATCAGCTTCAAAATCCGCTTGTGGCGTAATAGTGACACCCACCACTGCGGTTCCGCTCAAGGCGGCCCCTAATACGTCATTATTTCCAATCCACAATAAGAGCAGGCTGGGATTTAAAAGGAGGGCTTGGTCAATGGCGGTCATGTTTCCAAACGGGGGATAAGTAACTTCGGCGGTCGGGACATTCCTCAGAATGATCTGGAAGAACAGGTTTGAAGGATTGGATGAACTTGTCGGCGTTGTTGCATACAGAATGTCGTGCAGGGTCGCGCCGGGAACCGCCATGTCATCGTATGGTCTTGCCAGGGTGGTATTGGAGGGCAAGCCTGCCGCCTGCGCCAGGGGAATTGAATCGTATACAATGGCGCCCCCGGAAGTAAGCGTGAGTGGGGTTGATGCATATCCCGCTGCAACGGAAGAAGTCCCGATCCCGGGATCACTGATCAGCGGCATCTGAAAATCATTGTTTCCCATTTGCTTTGCAATCAGATTAGGATAGCTGTGCTCCTGAAATTCTTTCTTGAGTCCTGCAGATTGGAAACCGGCGGTCAAACTGTTTCCGACTGCGGCCATTTTGCTGAGAACAAGCTGCTGCCGCAAAATATTCAATTTGGGTTGTTCCGGGTTTTCTGCCGTGCAACCCAGATACAGAAGTATCCCCGCCAGTAATAGAAGTAACACTAATTTTTTCATGATCTATCTCCTGAGTTTTTATCAAATGGATAAATTAAAATGAAATTCCGTAGCCAACAAAGAGCAGATTCGCCACGCCGGTATAATTGCCGTCAAAACCATCGAAGCTCTTTCCTTCGCCATTCACAACCGTTCCGCGATCATCAAACAGTACCAGCATATATCCCAGGTCGAACTGCATGGAGCCGGTTTTGTAACCTACTCCGAGACTGAAATCATTACGGGTGGCATCCGGCAGGAGAGGACTCATCGAACCGATGGGCTGAGGCGTCTGATCGTAAATATACCCGCCGCGAAGTTCAATGGCCGGTGTTAGATTGTAATGCACGCCAACCCTGAATTGTGACGAATTGCTATAGTCTTCTTCAACGGAGACATCCTGAGTTTTCGCAAAATCCAAAACCAACGATTTGAATACATCCCACTTATACCACATGTAGTCAAATTCAATCCCCATGTTCTCCATAATCTGGTAATGTGCGCCAACTGATAAAAATGAGGGATAGGTAATTTCGGTTTTTACCTTCTGATCAACCAGTCCTGCGGTGGTAGTCAGGAAATCCCTGTAATATTCATCTTTGATATTGAAAGTTGCATTGCCATCGAATTCATTTTTTACCTTATGCCGGTATAAAAAACCAAGAGATAACTTATCATACTTGTAGAGCAAACTGGCCGAGAAGCCGACTGCCAGCTTGGAATTTCCATCCAGGGAAACATTACCCACGTTTGTGCCGGGTTTAGAATCTTCGGGAAATAGAATATATCTTTCCAACGTTACCTTGGAATAAACCAGATCAACGCCTGCGCCGATACCCAGATTTTTAAGCAACCGGTAAGAAACGACCGGCGAAAAATAAAATGACTTCAGATTTACATCTTTCGAAACCACATCGCCCGGATAGTCACTTGGCCATTTTAAGCCCAGGCCAAATGGCGTCGTTACCCCCAGGCCTACTGCCAGTTTCTCGGAAAAACTGTGCGATATGTAAGCCCCGAATGGGGTATGAATTTGATTTTCCGCTTTAAATACTTCATCAGAAAATATCGGTGCGGGACCGACCCATTTATTGGATGCGGTGATAAGGGTCAGATCGCCATAAAATTGCGTCCCTTTTTGAAAAGCCAGGCCTGCCGGATTGTAAAATATGGAAGAAGCGTCATAAGACTGGGCTACGACTGCGCCGCCCAGCGAAGAAGCACGCGCTCCGAATTCATATAAACCAAAACCCGCCCCAAAACTCAATCCAAATAAGAGCAATAATAATAGTGTGGCATGTAAGAAACTTCGCATAGAACCTCCTGAATTAATTATTCGTAAATAATTTAAATACTTGACTTATCTAAACTTGAGCGAATCAGTTTAAGAAAAAAGGATTTAAAAATCAAGATAAAAATGAGCGCTGTTCATTAATTATTAAAAAATCCTGATTACCGCAGGCAAGTGCTTGTACAACATGAAAATTTTTTAATGTGCTGGTTAGATTGTTGTGTTAGAAGGATTTTATTGTTTGGCTCAACACCATTGTAATTACCAATAAATTTCAAAGTTTGAGGTCATATAGATTGTGATCAATATTCGGTTAAATTTTGTTAGCCGTTAACTTATGTTCCATTATTGCATTTTTGCCGGCGAATACTCTTGCATCTTTCATGAATAACCCATAATTTTCTTGAGCTTCCTTTGCAAAAGGAGTAATAAATATGATAAAAATTATTGTCGCTCTCTTCTTTTTGTTATCTCCTGCCTTTGCACGGGCAGATTTCAAATCATCTTCTTCGTGCAAAAAATGCCACGAAGATATTTATCAACAGTGGCAGTCTTCCATGCATGCCAATGCCACCTTGGAGAAAGATCCGCTGTTTGCCGGCATGTACAGTTGGGCAAGTCAGGATGGGGGAAATAAACTAACCGATAAATGCCAGGATTGTCACTCCCCCATGTCGCTTGTTTTTCATTCCACTGAAAGAGGGGCGATTTGCAATTCGGAGGGTGTTACCTGCCAATTTTGTCACGGCGCGGAAAAAATAAATGGCTTCCGGTCTGCACGGGATTTTCAAATTGATCTGTCTGCAATTTATGGCACGACGGTGGATACGGCGAACGCAGCTCACCCGGTTGAATTCCGGGAG
>JARRQT010000065.1:0-13914 GCA_037381445.1 Calditrichia bacterium | reverse complement strand
AGCGGAAAATCAGAAATGAAGCACAAGAGTTGCACCGCCGGGCGCCGCAGCCAGCTCCCAGCGTCTTTTCCCGGCGGGTGTTTCATTCATCTCCACCACCGCCCTGCCAAGGAAATAACCGATGGCGGAGCCCAGCACCACATCCGACGTCCAGTGGGCATCAACATAAATCCTGGAGAGGGAAGTAAATCCCGCCAGTCCGTAGAGGGCAGCCTGGGCGGGGAGACAGTGAATCCGGCCTGCCAGCACCGTGGACAGGGTAAAACTGATGACGGCATGTCCCGAAGGCAGCGAGGAACCGTAAAGCCCCTGCAGGGGACGATAGTAAAAAGCGCCCTCATGCTCATAGGGGCGGCTGCGTCCGAATAAGCGCTTTAAATTGGAATAGACCACAATGGCAAATATACCGGACTCGAACACCAGGCGGCCGGTGGTGCGGATATCTTCATTGCCCAGAACCAGTCCGCCCAGGTAGCCCGTTGCCCCGGCAATGCGCCACAGGGAACCTCCGCCGTAATAGGTCCCAATTTTCATCATCCGGGTTAGCGTCCGGGTGCGGCTGCGAAGCGCGAAATCCCGGATGGATTCATCCTCCGGAAAGAACGCGGCAGTACCTCCCAGGACCGCCCCGGTGATCAGCCAGTCCTTTGTGTGAAAACGGAGCGGTGAAGTGAAAAGTGTGGCAGCGTCATAGGCAGTGGCGTAGATATCCTGCTGCAGGATGTGCAGAATATTCCGGTGAGCGGTTGTATCCTGCGCCGAACTCAGGGAAACGCTGCTCATCACAAGCAGAAGAACAAGCAGCCGGATTTTTCGCATGACTGTCCATCCGGTATAGTATTGCGCAGTGCCAGAATCACCAGCGGGAATTCATTCTCTGAAAAGTCCCCTCAGGATCTTCACGGGAGCCTTTCCTGATAAACTGGGCCTGCCCAATAGCAATTTCATATTCGTCGGCCTGCAAAGCCGGCATGGTTTCCCTGGCTACTTCACGGGGATCGATGCCGCGGTCGGTCTGTCCCCTGGCATCCCTGCGGCCCTTGTCCAGCTCCGTATCCACTGTGGGCGGAATAATTTCGAACACCTTTATGGAGGTATTCCTTAGCTGGCGGCGCAGGGCCAGGCTGAAGGAATGCAGCGCGGCCTTGGTGGCGCAATACAGCGGCATAATAGCGATGGGAATAAATGCCAGTCCCGAAGAAACATTCAGAATCGCCGCCTCACGCTGCTGCATCAGGTGTGGAATAAAAAGTGCGGAAAGATGGACCGGCGCCTGCAGATTCACTTCAATCTCATTCTCCCCCTCCAGCGCCTCTGCCCCTTTGCGGAAATCGATCTCCCGCTGTATCCCCGCATTATTGACCAGCATGTTCAGTTTGGGGAATTTGGAAAGGACCTCTTCCATGAGGTTCCGCCGGTTTTCGGCACCGACAACGTCGCAATTCAGGGTGTGAAGCATGGGAAACTGACTTTTCGCTTCCAGGAGCCGGTTTTCCCGCCTCCCGCAGATAATCACTTCATTTCCAGCGTCCAGAAACGCTTCGGCCAACGCCAGACCGATACCGGTCGCGCCCCCGGTAATCAAAATAGTGTTTCCTGTGGTATTCATGATTTTCCTTTCCTGAAATTGTTTAGTGTACGACGGACGCGCGCCGCCGGTTCCACTCCTGACAGCCGCCTTCCCTTTAAATTTCAACATCCATTTAAATGAAAATTTCCAAAAATCCGCTCAGACAGATTTTATCTCTCTTCTCTCTCAACGATAATATTTTGGAACAATCTTTAGTTGGTTTTCCGGATTAGCCTGTTTCGGAAAACTTCATCATTTCTTCACCTTGGAATAATAAACTGACGTGCGGTGGGACAGGCAAATTGACAATTTTGGGGAGACAAGACTTTTCCATTATATGCCGCTGAGTAAGATTCAAAATATGAAGAGGAGAGCTATTTCTTGTGATGCGGCTGCCTCGGAAAAAGATATCCTTCCGCAGCAAAAGAAATTTTTCAGACGATTCATTGGTGATCAACTAAATCGATCTATTTTTTGCAGAAAGCCATTGGCTGCAGCAGGGACTGGTAAGTGCCGGATTGTCAGGAAGAGGTTTAAAAACCATCATTTTATCGGGGAGGAAGTCATCGTGAAGAAACTGCAAAATGTGATTCGCGGTTTTGTTTTTCTGCTGGTTGTTGCGGGATTTTTGCTTTTTGAAAGCTGTTCATACACACGGTATAATTACATACCCGGGCCGGTGACCGTGCCGGAAATTGTTAAGATGAGCCAAGACAGCGTCCCGCCGGAAAAAATTATCAAGAAGATGAAAGAATCACACACCGTGTACCGCCTGAAAGCAGACCAGTTGGCCCAATTGAAGGAGGAAGGGGTATCCGGTGAAGTGATTAATTACATGCAAAAAACCTACCTGCGGTCCGTGCGGCACAACCAGCGACTGGAGGACTGGAGTTACTGGTGGCCGGGATGGGACGGCTTCTGGTACGGCGGCCCTGCCTTCGGCTGGCCTTACGGCTATTGGAACTGGTACTGGGGTCCCGGTTTCTATTGGGGAGATGACGACTAAAGCTTTTCTTTAACCAGGTTTTTTGGGGCGCATAATTCGAGGCTGGCGAATATGCCCCCATTTTTGAAAAATGCATACTTCCAAAAAAGGAAGAAACAATTTCAGGATACGGCATATTGCATTCCATGAATATTGAGAATGTATTGATGATAAAAAGCAGATTTGGGCGGCAGCGGGAGCGAGCACCGGTCTTTCTGCGCCGGACAAGCGGCTCCCCTATTTCATGGCAGGGTTCAAATCAGATTGCATGATCAAAACGCGGCCTGGTGGTAGCCGGGACATACCAGAGAAGAAATTTGGGGAAACAAATGTTGATGTGCGGAGCGAATAGGAAAATGCAAACCGCCTGCAGTCAATCCGGCTTTCTGTATCAACCTGGCTGATGCCAACAACTGTGCGGAGTTCAGATCTGATAAAAAGCTGCATTTCCCCCTTTCCGAAATAAACATCTGAAAATAATCAGGACGAATTATTCAATCCACGTCAATTGATGAGCTGATATTCAGATTATATTTATGCCGGAACTAACAAAAACGGAGGCGAGATGAATCGCACCATTAAACTGCTGATGATATCCGATATTTTCATTTCCACCGGATTCGGACTGATACAGCCTATTCTGGCTATTTTTATTAAAGAAGATCTGGTCGGCGGTTCCATCCTGAATGCTGGTATCGCCGGCACCATATTTATGGCGGTTAAAAGTGTGGTGCAGCTTCCCTTCTCAAAATATGTTGACAAACATGACGACAAGGTCAGGTGGCTGCTGGCAGGGACGTTTTTAATTACGATTGTGCCTGTCATTTATATTTTCGCCCGCCATATTTATCTGCTTTTTGTGGCGCAGGTTATTCTGGGTGTGGGACACGGCCTGGCCTACCCTACCTGGGTCGGGCTGTGGAGCCTGCATATGGACCGCTTTCGTGAAAGCTATGAATGGAGTCTTTACTCCACCCTGACCGGCCTGGGATCAGCCGGCACCGCAGTCATTGGTGCAGTAGTGGCGCAGTTTGTGGGCTTCGTGCATACTTTTATTCTGGTGGGATTGATGTCGCTTTCCGGTTTTTTTGTGCTTTTTCTTTTGGAGAAAAATAACAGAAACCGACAAATTTCTCCCGGGCCTCCAAATCCGGTTTAGCCATTTCTTTTTCTGTTACATTTTTTCTCTCTCAGGACCCACTGGCCTTACTGTCTTACGCTCAGCCTCATCCCCGGCATTTCTTCTGTCTTCAAAAAAGTAATAAAGAACATACATATTCCATCATTTTTTAATAAATTTACCATGTTATGTTTTTACGTAATCAAGATGGATAGCATAAAAACTCCTGAAGATCAGAAATTACTCAGCACTTTCCCGCGACCGGATTTGCAGGGCAGCAATCTCTTCGTCTTAAGCTTTATCTGTCTGGCGCTCTCTGCCATCCTTCTTCTGTCCTGTTCCAACACATCCCGGCCGGACCGCTCGGTAGAGTTCGTTGTCCTGCTTAAAGCTCCGGCAATCGGGCAAAAGGTTTACCTGAGCGGAAACACCACCCAATTGGGGGACTGGAATGCCGCTGCCGTTCCGATGACCCCCAAATCCGATTCCCTCTGGACAGCCCGCCATTCCTTCCCAAAAGGGGAAAAAATTGATTTCAAAGTGACCGCCGGGTCATGGTGGAGCGAAGCCCTTAACAAAGACGGTAGAACATATGACAATTTCCGACTGAAAGTGGAAAGCGACACCGTGGTTCACATTACCGTTTATGGCTGGCTCAATAAAATGCTCAACGGGCGGCTGGTCCTGACGGCAGAACGCTTTCTTCCGCAGCGCCAGCCTTTAAGGCTTAACGGTCTCTGGCGCTATCACCCGGGCGATAATGCAGCCTGGGCCATGCCCGCCTTTGATGACAGCAGCTGGGTGGTGACCGATCCCTTCATCCGCTGGACTGAGCCCTCCCAGCCGAGATGGGACGGGACCGGGTGGTTCAGATTTCACATGTACGTCGATTCCTCGCTCTGGAACAGAACACTGGCCTTCCGCATCAGCCAATTAGGCGCCTCCCGGATTTACTACAATGGGAGGCTGCTTTATTCCTTTGGCAAAATTGATTCATCGGCCGCGACCAACGAGCCGGATGCCGGGTCAGGGTGGCGGCAAATCAGGATCGATCCGAGATATGATCAACTGATTGCAGTGCGCTATGCCAACTACCATTGGAAGAAACAGTCCGAGCTGGGATACGATCCGGGATTTCTCATCACTTTGGCCAGCCTGGCCCATGCGTTCCGGACAGCCGGCATGGTGAGATCAACAACGGCGCATCAAATGGTTTTCACTTTGATTCCCCTGGTTTTGGCCTTCCTCCATTTTACCCTTTACGGCTTTTTCAGAAAACAACGACAAAACCTGTTCTATGCCATCTGCATGCTGGGATTTGCCGGAATAACATACTTCCATTACGAACCGGATTTTATCGGCAGTGTCACAACAGTCATTCTCTTTACAAAACTGAATTACTTTTCAATTACAGTGGCCGTATTCTTTGGATTGCTGACCGTCTATGAAATGAATTATACGAAACTGCCGAAAAGAACGTGGGGATTCCTGGTCTTGTTTATCGTCCTCAGCCTGGCGATCGCTTCGGGATTCAGTATCAATTTTGTATTGGCTCTGAATTATGTGTTTTTTGGTTTAACGCTGCTGGAAGTCATTTTTAGCAGTCTCCGTCAGAACACCAGGCAGCTGAGGGGCGGCGGTCTGCTGCTGGCCGGCTTCCTGACCATGGCAGTTTTTATCATCCTGCAAATTCTTGTCGATTATTCGGTAATTGGCAGCGTGTTCGGAGCGAGACAGGTCTATGTCTATGGAATGATGAGCCTGGCCGTATCGATGTCCGTTTTCCTTTCCTATAACTTTGCTTACGTAAATAAAGATCTGGAAGTACAATTGGTTAATGTCAGACAATTGTCCCGGAAAACGATAGCGCAGGAACGCCATGCGCACAAGCTTGAGCTGGAACGTCAGGCCATCGCTCTGGAGAATGATCGCAAAAACAAAGAGCTGGAAGCCGCCCGGGAACTGCAGCTTTCCCTGCTTCCGCGGGAGGTCCCCGATATCGAGGGCCTGGATATAGCCGTATTCATGGAAACCGCCACGGAGGTGGGGGGTGATTACTACGATTTCTTCCGGTCCGATGACGGCAATCTGATGGTGGCCATTGGTGACGCTACCGGACACGGCCTCAAAGCGGGCAATATGGTGACCGCGACCAAGGGGCTGCTTAATATTTTATCCGAAACGCGGGAAGTAAAGGATATCCTGGTCTCCGCAAACCGGGCCATCAAGCAAATGAAACTTCACAGGTTAACCATGTGCCTGGCCATTGCCCGCATCAACGGGAAAACCCTCCGGTACAGTTCCGCCGGCATGCCGCCGCTGTTGATTTACCGGGCACAGACCGGGCAATGCGAACAGGTTATCCTCAAGGCCATGCCTTTGGGCGCAGTAAGCGATTTTCCCTATGCCAGCGATTCTATTACGCTCAGTCCGGGAGATGTGGTGGTGATGACCAGCGACGGCTTGCACGAACTGTTCGATGAAAAGCGGGAAACCTACGGCACCGAAAATGTCATGAAATCACTGGAACAACATGCGAATAAACCGGCCCGGGAAATTATCCGGGGACTTTACGAGGACGGCAAAAGCTGGGCCGGGAATACGCCGCTAGCTGATGATTTGACAATGGTGGTCATTAAGGTGACTGAAGAGCTGCGTTTAGAATCAGAATAGTGAGATAGTTGGCGACGCCCCCCTACTTTCCATTTGCTATCCTTCGAAGTAGAGTTTAATTTCCAATAGATAAAAACTTGAATCTACGATGAGACCCAAGGTATACATTGAGACCACCATTCCCGGCTTTTATTGCAATGAACAATCCGAACCGGACGCGGCAGCTCGTCGGGAATGGACTAAGGTGTGGCGGGACTATCAAAGAAAAAAATTTTCTGCAGCTACCGGCCCCGCTGTGCTGGATGGGCTAAACTCCAGGGATTATGCTGCTGACAAATGCAGGAAGGTATTGAACCTAATGAATGATCTGCCGCTGATGGGAATTGATCCGGAAATCCTCGAGATTGTCCGGTTCTGCATTCAGCAGAAAGTAATGCCGTCCGATCCAGTGAAAAACCCCTCCGTCTTGCTTTGGCTGCATATCATAGATACGATTTTTTGCTTACCGGAATTGCAGGTATTTAGCACACGCCAATAGTACCCTCACATCGGGCGTGTGAATAACATTCTGACCTTCTTGTGCCTTTGTTGGTAATACCCATCGAATCAGTAGGAGAATAAAATGGAGACAAATGATCCAATCATAGAAAAGATTAGGAAAATCCGGAAACCTGCGGCACCGAAAATATCATAAAATCATTGGAAAGACATGCGAATAAACCGGCCCGGCAAATTATCCGTAGGCTTTTCCAGAACGGCAAAGCGGCGCTGACAGATGACTCGACGATGGTAGTGATTAAGGTGACTGAAGAGCTGCGTTTAGGATCACTCAATAAAGATGGCAGGCAATGCCCCCTGGTTTCCATTTGCTGTCTTTTATTGTGATCTATATTTTTTTGGCATTGGAGAGAAACGCATACATTCAAAATAGTGGTGTTCAACCATTCACAGAACGAAAGGAGTAAATATTATGAATGAAAATAGCAAGGGGAAAACGACGGGTAGGGGCACGTCAAACCGGGACTGGTGGCCGAACCAGTTGAACCTGAAAATTCTGCACCAGCATTCCGCCTCGTCCAATCCGATGGGCGAGGGTTTCAAATACGCCGAGGAATTCAGGAAACTCGATTTCCAGGCCCTGAAGAAAGACCTCTATGCGCTAATGACCGACTCTCAGGACTGGTGGCCGGCCGATTACGGTCACTACGGAGGGCTTTTCATCCGGATGGCTTGGCACAGTGCGGGCACCTACCGCATCGGCGACGGCCGCGGCGGCGCCGGGTCCGGCACCCAGCGCTTTGCGCCTCTCAACAGCTGGCCCGACAATGTGAACCTCGATAAAGCGCGCCGACTGCTCTGGCCGATTAAGCAGAAATACGGCAAAAAAATCTCCTGGGCCGATCTGATGATCCTCGCCGGAAACTGCGCGCTGGAATCGATGGGATTCAAGACCTTCGGTTTCGGCGGCGGCCGAGAGGACGTGTGGGAGCCGCAGGAGGACATTTACTGGGGGACCGAGAGCGAGTGGCTGGGCGACAAGCGCTATTCCGGTGACCGGCAACTGGAAAATCCTCTCGCGGCTGTGCAGATGGGCCTGATCTATGTGAACCCGGAAGGACCAAACGGCAATCCCGACCCGATTGCATCGGGCCGGGACATTCGCGAGACCTTCGCGCGCATGGCCATGAACGACGAGGAGACAGTTGCGCTCACCGCCGGCGGTCACACCTTCGGCAAAGCCCATGGTGCGGGCGATGCGAAGCATGTCGGTCCCGAACCCGAGGCCGCTCCCATCGAGCAGATGGGGCTGGGCTGGAAAAGCAGCTTCGGCAGCGGTAAGGGGGACGATCAGATCGGCAGCGGCATCGAAGGGGCCTGGACCCCCAACCCGACCAAATGGGACATGGGCTACTTTGACATGCTGTTTGGTTATGAGTGGGAACGGACCAAGAGTCCCGCCGGCGCCTGGCAATGGACGCCAAAGGGCGTGACCGGCAAGGACATGGCGCCGGCCGCCCACAATCCCACAAAACGGGTCCCGACCATGATGACCACTGCCGACATGGCCATGCGGATGGACCCTATTTACGAGCCGATCGCGCGGCGTTTCCACAAAGACCCGCAGGCGTTCGCGGATGCGTTTGCCCGGGCGTGGTTCAAACTGACCCACCGCGACATGGGTCCGCGTTCGCGTTATCTCGGCCCGGAGGTCCCGGCGGAGGAATTAATTTGGCAGGACCCGGTGCCGGCAGTCGACCACAAGCTGATTGACGCGAAAGACATCGCGGATCTCAAGGCAAAAATCCTCGCTTCGGGGTTGTCTGTCTCCCAACTGGTCTCCACCGCCTGGGCATCGGCATCCACATTCCGCGGCTCGGACAAGCGCGGCGGTGCTAACGGGGCACGCATTCGCCTTGCGCCGCAAAAGGATTGGGAAGTCAACCAGCCGGCCCGGCTGAAGACAGTGCTGCAGACCCTCGAGGAAATCCGGAAGAAGTTCAACGATGCGCAGTCCGGCGGCAAGAAGGTTTCGTTAGCCGATCTGATTGTCCTGGGTGGATGCGCAGGTATCGAGCAGGCGGCGAAGAATGCCGGGCACGATGTGAACGTTCCCTTCACGCCGGGACGCACGGACGCATTACAGGAACAAACCGATGCGGACGCATTCGCGGTGCTCGAACCGGTTGCCGATGGTTTTCGGAACTACCAAAAAACCAAATACGCCGTCTCTGCGGAGGAACTGCTACTTGACAAGGCCCAACTTCTGACGCTGACCGCCCCTGAAATGACGGTTCTGGTCGGTGGTATGCGCGTCCTGGGTGCCAACTTCGGCCAGTCCAGGCACGGTGTCTTCACCAGGCAGCCGGAAACGCTTACCAATGACTTCTTCGTCAACCTGCTCGATATGCGCACGGAGTGGAAGCCCACCTCCAAAGACGCAGACGTGTTCGAGGGACGTGATCGTGCTACAGGTAAACTGAAGTGGACCGGCACCCGCGTCGATCTTATTTTCGGATCGAACTCGCAGCTCAGGGCCGTGGCGGAAGTCTACGGGTGTGAGGACTCGCAGGAGAAGTTCATGCAGGACTTTGCAGCGGCATGGAACAAGGTGATGAACCTTGATCGTTTCGACCTTGCCTGATCATCGAACAAACCTCTCTGAGAGCTGCTGACAAGATGGCGAAAATTAACCAACCTCCGGTTCCGGCGGCCGGCATATTGCCGCTGCCGGGCCGGAATATTCTCTACCCCCTCACCTTCCTCCAAAACGCCCTTCCTACAAACCTGACCTTGTCGCCCAGCGGAAATCTTTTCAGCACGGTGCCGACCAGTCTTTCGTAAATCGCATCTAATAGGAGCAACCGATATCCATAAAGACTCCGACACGCTGCAATTCTATCATTTCGGCCATTCAATTTGTTATTAATAGCTGATTTTATTATATTTTCGTTAAATTCAAATAACCTAGCAGGAGAAAGCATATGAAACCAGATGAAATCATGAAAGAGATTGACAAATTGGATTTGCCTGAAAAGCTCATTCTTGTTGAGGATATTTGGGATTCAATAGCCCGCAGCAATTCAGAGCTGCCCTTACCTGAATGGCAAAAAGCAGAATTGGATAAGCGATATGAAGAATATAAGAGCGGCAAAATGATACTACATGACTGGAAGCATGTTCACAACGAAATAAGGAAAAAGAATAAGTGAGACTTCGTTATACAGAACGCGCCAGAAATGATTTGGAATTCGCATTCACCTGGTATGAAAGGCAAAGGCGAGGCCTCGGGTTCGAATTCCTTGATTGTATTGAAGTGGCGATATTAGCAATAAACGACTTTCCCGAAATGTGCGAGATCAGTCACTCGAATCTTCGAAGGTTTATTATCAGAAGGTTTCCATTCTCTATTTTTTATTCCATAGAAAAAGCAGAAATCATAGTACATGCAGTATTTGACAATAGGCAGGATCCTGAAAAACGGCCTTGATCCAATGCCATATGAAATCGAGGTATTTGAAATTCCTGCACTTAGCAGATCTGCAATGCTGCCGGACTGTTGCAATTCTCAAACTGCATTGTACAGAAACATCGATTTTATAGTCTTATGACTTTGCTCTCTTGCAGTATCATTATTACAATCTGGCAGAACTCGCTCCCCTAATCGACTGCTACCCCCTTACCTTCCGCCAAAACGCCCTTCCCACAAACCTGACCTTGTCCCCCAGGGGAAATCTCTTCAGCACGGTGCCGACCACACCTTTGGTAAAGCGGGTGCGGCGGGAGTAATCGATATTCACATCCACGATCACCGGCTGGCCTTTGGCGGCAGTCTGCAGGGCAGAACCGATCAGGGTTTCGATGTCACTGTTGTGCGCCATTTCCAGAAAAGCAGCGCCGGTTGCCCTGGCAACACCTTCCAGTTTGATTTCACCCAAAATAGTGCAGGTCTTGCGGTTGTAGGGAATCTCCTGTCCCTGCGAAATCTGGGAAAGCTCCCCGTCATGAAATACAAAATAAACCACTCCGGCATTTTGGGTGGTAGCGGTCAGTATTTCCATGCAGGTCATCAGAAATGCTCCGTCACCCACAATTCCCGCCACCTGTCCGCCGGGATTGGCCAGTTTGGCCCCAATGGCTGCCGGCACACAGTACCCCATGCAGTTGAAATCGGTGGGAGAAATAAAGCACCTGGACTGCAATACCGGGAAAAGCTCTTCCGCCAGGAAAGTGTGATTGCCGTCGTCCACTGCCATAATGGCATCATCGGCCAACTGCCTGCGCAATTCTTCGAAAAACAGGGCCGGATTCACCCGCTCGTTCAGCGAAGATTTCCATTCCTTCACATATTTTTCCTTGTCCGTCCGGATCTGTTCTCTTATTTTCTGACCTGACGCCCGCGGTTTGTAATTCTCCTTTTTCAGGGCCGCGATTAATTCAGTGAGGACCTCACCGCTGTCTCCCTCGATGGCCACCTTTGCCGGATAATTTTTATTGAAAACATTGGGATTTATATCGATATGAATCAGGTTTTCCGGTACCGTAACGCCGAAACTGCCGGTGGGAATCTCTCCGAAACGGGTGCCGACAGCCAGCAGGCAGTCACAGTTTTTAAAGGCATTCTCTGCCGCCGGCACCGAGCTGGGACCGAATCCCATGCCGGCATGCAGCGGATGATTCCCCGGAAACACGCTGAGTCCCTGCAGGGTGGTGGAGACCGGCGCCCCCAGCAGTTCCGCCAATTCCACCGCCTGCGCCGTGCAGTCCCGGCAGCCCCATCCTAAAAACATTCCCGGCGATTTTGATTTTTTGATCAGGTCCGCCGCCTGCTTAATTTTGGCGGGGTCGATCTCTGCGGTCTCGCGGTGCATTTCGAATGCCGGCAATTCAGCCACCTCCCCGCGAAACAACTGGATGTCCACCGGAATTTCGATAAAAACCGGTCCCGGCTCGCCGGACACGGCAACGCGGTAGGATTCAAAAATTGCCGGCACAATTTCCTCATGTTTCCGGATTAAAGTGGTCTTTTTGGTGACCGACGCCAGAGCGCGGTGCTGGTCCCACTCGTGCAGTTGAAAAGACTTGTCAATATCCCGCCGGATGCCGCCCGAGATGATCAGCATGGGAATGCCGTCCAGGTAGGCTTCCGCGATCCCGCTCATGGCGTGGGTGACGCCGGCGGAAGGCACAATGACCAGCGTGCCGATCTGGCCGGATGTCCGGCTGATGGCGTCCGCCATAAAGGCGGCCCCGCCTTCGTGGGTCACCAACACGGGCTGGATTTTCTCCGATTTGTTCAATTCGTCATAGAGTTCTGTATTCTGCACACCCGGAATGCCAAAGGTGTATTGAACAGGCAGTTGCTCCAGCGCATGAACACACAGCCACGCCCCGCTCCTCTGCGTCTTCTTTTCATTTTTCATAAGTTTTCTCCTGAGATTGCCTTTCCCGCCCGCCGGCCGGTGAGCACGCAGCCGCCCAGGAAGGTGCCTTCCAGGGAACGGAGGCCGTGAATCCCGCCCCCGCCGAAACCGGCCGCCTCGCCCGCAGCGTAGAGACCGGGGATGGGACTGCCGTCCTTTTTCAGCACCCTGCACTGCAGGTCGGTCTGGATGCCGCCCAGACTCTTGCGGCTGAGAATAAATTCGCGGATGGCGATCAGCGGATAGGCTTTGGGATCGTTTATTTTCTGGAACCTGCACATGCGCAGCCGGTCGCCCCGGTAACCGCGGAAATTAATGAGCCGCCGCAACTGATCATCATTAAAAAATTTGATGCCGCGGTCAATCTGGTCATCGTACATTCTGATTTCCCGTTCCAGCAGATTTGGATCAATCCTGTATTCGCCATTCTTTTCATTCATACGTTCGGCAAGTTCAGGCAGGGAATTCGCGGTGACAAAATCCCCGGATTCGCGGATCAGCCGCCGGGTGAGATTCTTGTTTCCGAAGAGAAGCTCCCAGACCATGCGCAGTTTTCTTTTCTCGCGGAAGGCGGTCATATAATGGCTGCCGGAAACAGCCAGCTCCCGCACGGCGATCTTCCGGTTCAGGATTTGCCAGGAATACTGGCCGGGCTGTCTGCAGATCTGTTCCACTAGATAGCGGGTGTCGGTGTATCCCATCAGCGGCACGGGACCGATGCGCTCGCCCAGTGCATTCATCCACAGGGCGGAACGGGGCGGCACCAGGCTCAGCCCGTGCATGGGCCGGTCGGAATTGGGGAAAAATATTCCCGCCGCATAATGCCAGTGTTTGTCCAGGTGGGTAATGTTGCCGCCCAGTTCCCCGACCACATCCTGCACCATGCCGTCCGCGTAGGGATGTGAACCGTTCAGAATTGTTTTCGGGGGGTCGCCCCAGGGCCTGTACCAGTTTTCGCGCACCTTGCTCAGATCGCCGCCGCAGATGCCGCCGGACGCCACTACCACTGCCCCGCCCTCTGCGCTGAACTCTTCGCCCGTTTCTTCCAGGATTCCCGCGCAGCCCTGAATTTCACCATTATGAGAAGTCAACTGATTCACCCTGTGACCAAAGCAGAGCCGCAAATCTTTGAAATTGGGATGCTTTTTCAGATGTCCCAGCAGGGATTCAATAATACCATAGCCGGTCCCCCAGGCGATATGCCAGCGGGGCACGGAGTTGCCGGGATGAAAAAGTCCCCGTTCCGGCCAGTTCACCACCGGCAGAAATGTAACCGACCTTTCGGTAAGCCAGCGGTATATCATTTCCAGGGAGGTGTTCACATAGACTTCCGCCCATTTGGCGGGCCAGCGGTCCGTTCCTTCAAATTCGGCATAGCTGAGCCAGTCGGCAAGCGCCAGTTCGGGGCTGTCCTTGATCCGTGATTTTCGCTGCAGGGGCGTGTCTACCATCATCACCCCGCCGAATGATTCTTTGGCCAGGCCGCCAAAATTTTCCTCCTTATCACGGTCCAGGATAATCACTTTTTTGTGATGATCCAGCAGTTCAAATGCCGTGGCGATACCGGCCAGGCCGCCGCCAATAATGACCACATCAGCTTTGTACTCCCGCTTCCTCATCTTTCCGCTTTTCCTTCTCAAAAGACAATTCGAAATATAGCAATATTTAATCATAACGCCGGATACACGAATCGGTTCGCGGCGAC
>JARRQT010000064.1:0-16279 GCA_037381445.1 Calditrichia bacterium | reverse complement strand
GTCCGATATGCGCCCGGTTTTTTCTGAGAGGAATTTCTTTCTGAATTTCATTCAGCAGAACAATCCGTTCCGTTTTTTTCTCTTCAGGCACATCATCGGGATAACGGCGGGCGGCAATGGTGCCTTTCCTTTCCGAATATTTGAAGATGAAAGCGGAATCGTATGCCACCTCCCGCATCACCGCCACGGTATCCTCAAATTCGGCATCGCTTTCCGTAGGAAATCCCACGATGATATCGGTGGTAATTACCATTTCGGGATAGTGTTCGCGGATATCCGACGCCAGATGAAGATAATCTTCTTTGGTATAGGTGCGGTTCATCGCCTCCAGCACCCGGCTGTTGCCGGCCTGCAGGGGAAGATGAATGTGTTTGCATACCCTGGGATTTTCAGCCACCACATGCAGCAAGCTGTGCGGAAAATCCTTGGGATGGGGCGAGGTGAACCGGATGCGCTCGATGCCCTCCACTTCGCTGACCTTTTGCAGCAGATAGGCGAAATCCTGCTTTTCATACTGGTATGAATTCACATTTTGACCCAGCAGCGTCACCTGTTTGAATCCTTCTCCCGCCAGCCGCCTGACTTCCCCCACCACGCTCTGCGGAGAGCGGCTGCGTTCGCGCCCGCGGGTATAGGGCACCACACAGAAAGTGCAGAAATTATTACAGCCCCGCATCACCGCTATCCAGGCATTTACGCCGTCTTTTCGGGCCGGGTAGACATCGGAATAATCCTCGAATTCCGACAGCGTTACATCATAGGCGCCGCTGCCCTTTTCTTCCACTTCGCGGATCAACTGCGGGAGGCGCTTGTAACTGTCCGGTCCCGCAACGAAATCGAGCTTCAGCTCGCGGTCTTCCAGCAGCGTTTTGCGAAAATTGGAGGCCATACACCCCAGCACGCCGATCATCACGCCGTTTCCGTTATGATTCTGGCGGATGGTATGGATACGGTTATACACTTTGCGGTTGGCATTTTCCCGAACAGAACAGGTATTCAGCATCACAATATCGGCATCATCTTCTCGTCCGGTCAGGCTGTATTCGTGCTCCAGGAGAATGGCGCGCACCAGCTCGGTGTCGTATTCATTCATCTGGCAGCCATACGTCTCTATATAAACTTTTTTCATGTCAGTGTTGCCCTTTGCTCTTCAAATGCAGCCAAAATTAACAAAATTATGCTCCGCAAAACAATTTCTTTCCTAATAAAATCAAGAAAAAGGAATTAAGTTCAGCGGATTTAATAAATTTTTCGTGATATTAATGAAAAGGAAAGGGGCGGCTGCCCGGCCTCATGCCGGGAGACAATTGCAGTTATTCTTATCTGTTGCCGCACGCAGCTCGCCACGCCTGCCAGGCCGCCCGGAGTCCGGATATGGGATGAAGCTGCACAATGGGGATATGGTGACACAGATAGCCTCCCTGCCCGCCGTATTTTGAACCGAAATCCTTTTTCGGGGCCCGGTCCACCTCCGCACTGCTGGCGAAACCGCACAGATAAGCAGCAGTGCCGGGCATAATTGCGTCAGCGGCGCGGGAATTCACATCCAGAACGACCTGCACATAAAAAGCAGGCTTGCGTTTCATGGCATAATCTTCCCTCACCAGCAGGTTGAGTTTCTGATTGAAAGGAAAAGCCGATGTTTTAACCTCAATTCCCCGGAAATCGGTTTCCCCCCGGTTCCTGCCCACCAGATTCCGCCGCCAGTCGCCGAAGAAGAACTGTGCAAACACATATTCTCCCAGAATACCGGTCAGGGTGTCAATCTCTGAAGCCCGGGTTCTGTCCACACTGACCCGGCCACAGAGGCGCGACGCTTCGCTCAGCATCTCTGCGGAAACCATTACCTGCGGATATCGGGATTTTTCTTCCATCGGAATGCCCCCATTTGTTCAGGGAAATGCTTTTATCACAGCAATTTTTGAAAGAGCACGATCCGGTTGGTGTTGGTGCCCCGGTTGTTGTTCCGGATTCCCCAGATGTTGGAAGTTTTGGTAAATTCCTGCTGATTGATGAGAATTCCCTCGCAGGAGAAACCGGCGGCGATACCCAGCGGCACCACATGTTCATCCAGCCGCACCGAGCCGTTCTTCACCTCTCCCACTTCAAAGGTTACCCAGCCACCCGGACGGGTGATCCGGTAGAGCTCCCGGAAAACGCCCCCCATGACTTCCTCCCACCCGCTCACCGTTTTGGACATGGTGATTCCGGCTTCGATCCCCCGGGCATCGATATCATTAAACCAGCAGCGCAGCCAGTTATCCTTTGAATACTGCACAATATTCAGAAATGGCGGGGAAGTCACCGTCAGTTGCACTGATTCTTCGGGGATTTGAGAAGTTTGTCTGGCATCATTGTTGAGAAAAAACCGCCGGAATGACCGGTCAGCCGGTTGGTTGCCACCATCCGTATCCAGCGATCCGTTGAATCCTCTTTCCCCGTCGTTTTCCGTTCTCGCAGATATTCACGAATTGAAATGATTTCCGACAGGGTATCGGGATGAAAAAACATATCGAGGTCCATGGCCGCTTTTTGCTGGCGGAAAGGGATTTCCTCTAACCTTATTTCCAGATCGCGCAGGGCAGGCACAAAAAAACGCGGTTCGGTCAGTATGCGGCTCAGAGGGTTAATGTCATTCGCGATGATGCTGCGTCCCAGCAATCCGGCTTCTATCACTGTAGTACCCCGTCCGGAAAAAGGATCGTAAACAACATCACCTTCTTTGCTGAGCAATTTGATAAAAAAGCACGGGAGCTGCGGTTTGAAGCATGCCCGGTAGGAAATCTCATGAATTGAAGAGGCCTGCCGCTGCCTGGCAGTCCAGAACTCATTTATAAATTTTCTGACGGGCCTTTCACCGATGCGAATGTCCTCCACTAAGGTGCAGTTTGTTCCGCTCTCAAAGGGCAGTTCGGATGATGAAGGCAGAACATAGTTTTCCAGATATTGTGCGATATTCATGAAAGCTATTCAATTAAAGAAGATACGGACCAGCAACCATTTTATTTTATTAGATTCAATTTAAGAAAGATCAGTATAAATAACAAGCAGGGGCCGGTTTTACAGCAGCGTTCCCATCATGCTGTTATTATCGATTTCTTCCAGTTTGACAGGCAATAGCCGGTTATGCAGATCAGCGTCGGACTTCACCTTCACCCGGATGTACGTATCGGTCAAGCCATTCCAGTAACCTTTCTTTATCTGCTCAAACAGCACGGTCTGAACGGAGCCAAGGTTTTGCTCCATGAACACCCGGCGTTTGCGGGCGCTCAGTTCCCGCAATTTCCTGCTGCGCCGCTCTATCACATTTTGCGGCACCGGATTTTCCAGTTTGCGGCTTTTCGCCCCGGGCCGTTCGGAATAGCTGAATACATGGAAATAGGCCAGCGGCAAATCCAGCAGAAAATGGTAGGTCTCCTCAAAACCGGCATCTGTTTCACCGGGAAAGCCCACCATCACATCCGTTCCCAGACAGATTCCCGGAGCGCTGTTGTGGGCATGCCTGATGAAATCCGCAAACTCCGCCGCGGTGTAATGACGGTTCATGGCTTTCAGAATTTGATCGCTGCCGCTTTGCAGGGGGATATGCAGGTGGCGGCACAAAGCTAAATTTTCGCTCATCCGGTTGATAACGGACTGCGGAATGGTAGTCGGTTCAATGGAGGATATGCGGAGCCGCTCCAGCCCGTCCAACTGCAGCATATCATCAATCACATCCAAGATTGTCTTATCATCCTGTCGATAGGTGCCCACGTTAATGCCGGTGAGCACAATTTCGCGGTGTCCCGCCGCCAGCAGTTGGCGGGCTTCCGAAAAGATGTCACTGTATTCGCGGCTGCGCGCCCGTCCGCGGGCATAGGGAATTACACAGAACGAGCAGAAAAAATCGCAGCCGTCCTGGATTTTCAGGTTGGCACGGGTATGCTGGCGGTCAACGCCGGCCACGGGAAGCGTGAAACTTTCCCGGGTAATCACAGGTGTCACCACCTGCGCTTCCGGCATGTCAGCGGACTCCCGCAGCACTGCTGCCAGATCCATCTTGCGGGCGTTACCCACTACCCAGTGCACATTAGAGAGCTCCAGAAGTTTTTCCCGCTGGATCTGCGCCTGACAGCCCACCAGCGCAATTTTTGCTTCGGGATTGGTGCGGTTTATCTTATTCACAATCTTTCGGGTGTCCGCGTCTCCGTTCTCGGTCACCGTGCAGGTATTGATCACCACCACGTCGGCGGGATGACGGAAATCAACCACCCGATATCCTTCCTGCTCAAAACTCCGCTGCAGGATGGCGGTTTCCGCCTGATTGAGACGGCAGCCCAATGTATAAAAAGAGACCCTTGTATTCATTTTCCTGCAAAACCTTCAATTTAATCGCGGAAAAATATAAGAAGATTTTCTGCGCAATTCAAACGGCTATTCAAAGCCGACCACCATGAGGCGAACATTCCCCTTGCGGGTTAATCCGCCTGGAAGAAAAAATTTGAAAAGCTGAAAATAAATTTAAGTTCAATTGGCAGATGCCGATAATTTTTGTATATTTTTTAAGCCTTTTGGGAGCGCCATGGTCCATCACATATCATCTTCATCCCCGAATTAGCAGGTGTTTGTCATATTTTTATAGATCAAAATCAGTAGGCCACACAGATGAGAATTTCATACAGATATGCTTTAACCAGAGTTTTTCTGTTCGTCTTCTCCGCCATTATGCTGCTTTTTTCCCATATTTCAGCTCAGAATAAACGCATCAAATTTGATCACCTCACCATTGACGAAGGGCTTTCGCAAAGTTCAGTAACCGCCATCCTGCAGGACCGCCAGGGATTCATGTGGTTCGGCACCCAGGACGGACTGAACAAATATGATGGTTATCATTTTACAGTTTATAAAAATAAGCCTTTCGACTCCACCTCCCTTTCCGATAATTGGGTGCAGTGCCTGTTCGAAGATCGGGACGGGTATATTTGGGTAGGCACCCATGGCGGGGGACTTTTTAAATTTGATCCGGAAACAAGTCAATTTACGCGCTATTCGCATGATCCCAATAATCCGGGGAGTATCGGTCATAACAGGATATGGACCATTTTTCAGGATAAGAATGGTGCGATATGGGTAGGAACCACCAGCGGTCTGGACCGCTTCAATCCGGAAACGAGGGATTTTACACATTTTCCTGAAAATGCGGAAGATCCCGCAAATATCAATATGAGCGCAGTGAATGCCATTTCCGAGGATAGCTCAGGAGGCCTTTGGATCGGGACCTTCGGCGCGGGTCTGTTTCGATTTGATCCCTCCACAGAAGAGTTTGTGCAATTCAAAAATCAATCCGGCAATCCTGCCAGCCTGAGCAGCAATTCCGTCAAAAGCATTATCCCGAGCCGCAAAGGCGGTTTATGGATCGGCACCTGGGGCGGCGGCCTGAATTATTTCGATCCCGCGACAGAAAAATTTACGCATTATATGAACGAGACTGATAATCCGTATAGCCTGAGCGGAAATGTGGTGATGTCGCTTCTGGAAGACAGTGACGGACACCTGTGGGTCGGCACCCGCGAGGACGGTGTGAATGAATACATTCCGAAAGAAAATCGCTTTATCCGCTACCTGGCTGATAAAGGCAATCCTTCTGCGCTGAGCGATAACTGGATACCGGCACTCTATGAGGATCGCTCCGGACTCATCTGGATTGGCAGCGGAAAAGGGGTCAACAAGTGGAACAGACGTAAGAGAGCTTTTAAACATTTTTACCATGATGCGGACAGGCCCGGGAGCTTAAACAGTGATAATATCAATGCCATTTATGAAGACCGCAGCGGTAATATCTGGATTGGCACCTGGGGCGGCGGACTGAACCGTTTTGACCGGAAAACCGGCAGTTTCACCCATTTTCTCAGTGAATCCGCAAATTGCAGCGGACTGTGTGCGGACATTGTCTGGACCATTTATCAGGACAAATCCGGGGACCTGTGGATCGGCACCGCCAGCGGCTTAAACAAATTGGATTCAGCAACGAACAAGTTCACCCAATTTAAGAATGATCCTCAAAATCCGCATAGTCTTGCCCACAACAATATTTCGGCAATCCTCGAAGACAGCCGGGGACGGTTCTGGGTAGGGACCTGGGGCGCCGGCCTGGATGAATTCGACCGGGAGAATCAGCGCTTCATCCACCATAAAAATGATCCGGAGGATCTCCGGAGCTTGAGTGAAAACCTGGTCACAGGAGTTTTCGAAGACCATCATAACACGCTCTGGATCGGCACCGCCGGGGGCGGTTTGAACCGGATGGATCCGGGGCAAAGCGGTTTCCGGCACTATACCTATGATCCCAATAATCCGGGAAGCATCAGCCATAATCATATCACCTGCATTTACGAAAGCAAAAACGATGTGTTATATATCGGGACCAATGGAGGCGGACTGAATACATTCAACCGAGCGGACTCCACTTTTTCCCATTACACCGATAAAGATGGCCTGCCGAACAATGTGATCCTTGGAATTCTGGAAGACACCCATGGAAACTTGTGGCTGAGCACCAATCGGGGCATTTCGCGCTTCAATCCCGCTGAGGGTTCTTTTAAGAATTTCGATGTGGAGGACGGGCTTCAGGGAAACGAATT
Source organism: Calditrichia bacterium (assembly GCA_037381445.1). Taxonomy (GTDB): domain Bacteria; phylum Calditrichota; class Calditrichia; order RBG-13-44-9; family RBG-13-44-9; genus JARRQT01. The sequence continues at coordinate 9,659 of JARRQT010000064.1, read as the reverse complement.
TACCCAGGCGCATTGCCTGAGCCGGACCGGAGAGATGTTTTTCGGCGGCCTGAATGGTTTTAACAGTTTTTATCCGGACAGCGTGAAACTGAATGATGTTTTTCCTCACGTGGTCATAACTTCCTTTAGAAAATTCAACAAAGAAGTCCAACTGGATAAACCGGTTTATCTGACTGAATCCATCCCTCTGTCCTTTAAAGATTATGTTTTTTCATTTGAATTTGCTGCCCTCGATTTCACCAATCCCCGCAAAAACCAATATTCCTATATGCTGGAGGGCTTCGATTCCGACTGGATAAATGTGCAGCGCCAGAATATGGCAACCTATACAAATCTGAACCCCGGCAAGTATATTTTTAAGGTGAAAGGCACCAATAATGACGGCTTGTGGAGCCCGGATTTTACCTCCATCGGGATTGTCATAAGTCCTCCTTTCTGGCAGACCTGGTGGTTCAGAACATCCTCAATTATGCTTCTCGTTTTCATGGTGGTGGCGGGACCGTTTTACCGGCTGCGCTACATGAAAAAACGGCAGGAGAAGCTGGAGAGAATTATCACTCATAAAACCGGCGAATTAAGAGTGAAAAATGAGGAGCTGCAAAAGGTAAATGTCCGGCAAACCGATCTCATTAAAGAGCGCGAGCAGTTAATCGCCGAACTGACCGACGCCATGAGCAAAATCAAGACATTGAGCGGTCTGTTGCCCATTTGTGCCCACTGCAAGAAAATCAGGGATGACAGCGGCTACTGGAATTCAATCGAAATCTATATTCGCGAACATTCCGAGGCGGAGTTCAGCCACAGCATTTGTCCCGACTGCGCCCGGGAGCTGTATCCGGAATTATATGAGAAGAAAAAAATCAAATAGGATCAAATCGTCGTTACGGTTTACAAGAACCAGCAGCATATTTGTTTTTTCCCGAAAAGTGAGGCAAAATCCGATACGAGAGATTCATTCCCGGCTGAAGCGGCCCATCAGCCGGGCTTCTGCAAGGATGTGTCCCTTCATTTCTTTCACGAGCATTTCCGAAGTAAGCCCTCCGCGTGTTATGTTTTTATCCAGCGCATAAAGTTTAAAGTAATAACGATGGGTTTCTCCCCGGGGTGGGCAGGGTCCCCCATAACCTTTCTTTTTCCAGCTGTTTACCCCCTGCACAATATCATCGAAAAGCGAATCCTGGGGCAGCCTGCTTTGCAGGTCTTCGGGCAATCTCCGTACCTTGGCCGGGATATTATAAATTACCCAGTGGACCCATGTTCCCCCCGGCGCATCAGGGTCATCGAAGATGAGGGCAAATGACTTGACGCCAGGGGGAGCATTTTTCCATTTCAGCTCCGGTGAAATATCAAGCCCGCTGCAGGAGTATTTTACAGGGATGAATTCTCCTTCCTGAATAACGGCGCTGGAAAGCGCAAAATCTTTGCTGCTGTTCTGTCCGGAATACGCCCCCGCGGTCTGAGCAACGCCGCTGATTTTGAGGCATAAAATTGCGGTTATCAGAAAAATAAGTCCTGTGAACCGGGGGTTTCGGTGAACAAGCATATTGCACCTCGCTAATAATTTATGTATAATTACACTCGTTATTTCGCAACGCCAATAATATCCCGGATGAAACGTTTTTGGAACATCCCGGATTAAAAGAAGCATAAAGATGAGCATCGGCGTTTGATCCGGGAGCTTCATCTGGTTTTGGCATGTTTAACGCAGATTGAAAACATTATGTTCTGATGCGAAACGCCGGTTTCTGACAAGTACTGAAGGCAATGCCGCCAGAAACACAAAGGTCCAGAAAATGAAACAAAGCATACTTTCCCCGCTCTATAATCAATCGCTGATCGTTGATCTGTATGAACTAACCATGGCCGCCGGTTATTTTTCGAATAGCTATAACTACGAATCGACGTTCGAATTATTTATCCGGGAAATGCCTCCGCAGCGTTCTTTTCTGGTGGCGGCCGGTCTGCAGCAGGTGATGGAATATCTCACCCATCTTAAATTCGGAAGCGAAGAGCTGGATTACCTGCGAAATCTTCCCACTTTCAAAAACGTGGACAAAAAATTCTGGGAATATCTGGAAAATTTCCGGTTCACCGGCGATGTGTGGGGAATCCCAGAAGGGCAGATCGTTTTCGCGGGTGAACCGCTCCTGCGCGTCACAGCACCCATGATAGAAGCGCAGGTCATTGAAACATTTGCCCTCTCCATGATCAATTTTCAGACGCTCATCGCCAGCAAAGCGGCCCGGGTTGTCCATGCCGCGGAACTGGATGGCAAAAAACGGGGCGTCATGGAATTCGGTTCCCGCCGGGCACATGGTCCCGAAGCCAGTGCACTGGCGGCACGGGCGAGCTATCTGGCTGGATGCGCAGGCACATCGAACGTGCTGGCGGGCCAGCGCTACGGCATTCCGGCTCTGGGCACCGCCGCCCATAGCTGGACCATGGCGTTTCCCGGCGAGGTGGAAGCGTTTCGGGCATACCACAACGTTTTTCCGGACAGCACCGTTCTGCTCATCGATACCTACGATATCGAGCAGGGTGCCCGGAATGCGGTCAAAATCGGGAAAAGTGTCAAAGGCGTGCGCATCGACAGCGGCGATCTGGATACGGAAAGCCGCAAGGTGCGTGAAATACTGGATGCCGCAGGAATGAAGGATACACAGATTGTGGCCAGCGGTGATCTGAATGAGCATAAGATCAAAAAATTAGTGGAAGCCGGAGCACCGATCGACAGCTTTGGCGTGGGCACTCAGATGGCCACCTCCGCCGATGCACCCTATCTGGGAGGAATCTACAAACTGGTGGAACAGAGGATCAAAGGCGAAACCCTGTTCCGAGCCAAGTTCAGTGAAAACAAAGCCACCTATCCTGCTAAAAAACAAATTTACCGGATCATCGATGAAAGGGGAAATTACCTTCGCGATATTATCGGCCGGGGATCCGAAAACATCTCGGAAAAACACACCGAGCTGCTGGTCCCGGTTATCAGGCAGGGAAAGCTGGTTTATGAATTCCCCGAATTAAAGGAATCCCGGGAATTCTTTCACAGGAATCTCGCCAGGCTGGAGCGCCGCTATAAGGAGTTCGACTCGCCGGATAATTTCCCGGTAACCTACAGCAGGAATCTGCAGGATTTATTCGATAAATTGAAAGAAGAAGAAACCTGACAAAATTCCCGCTGACAGAAGCATATCGTTAAAAATAAAAGAAATGATGCCGCGGGGCTGGCACCTGTAAAAAGCGTTCCGGTATTGAACATTTTCCCATTTCATTTTATGAATCCAGCACTGCCTGCTGCAGACGCTAGCCGTCATAAAAAGATTAAAACCACGGAACCTAAAAGCGTAAAAAGTTATTGCAATAGACAGCAATTTCATTATTTTATTGCGTTGATATGCAGGAGGAACCCGGGGATTTCAAATAAAATTTGGTTTTCAAAAATTGATATTGGATTAAGATGGGCAAGAAAGAATATATTACCATAAAAGGTGCTAGAGAGCATAATTTAAAGAACATCAGCCTGCAGATTCCCAGGGACCAGTTCGTGGTGGTCACAGGCCTCTCAGGCTCCGGGAAATCCAGCCTGGCGTTTGATACCATTTACGCCGAGGGACAGCGCCGCTATGTGGAAAGCCTGAGCGCTTATGCCCGGCAGTTTCTGGGTCTGATGGAAAAACCTGATGTGGATTACATTGACGGGCTCTCCCCGGCAATTTCCATCGAGCAGAAAACGACCCACAGGAATCCGCGTTCCACGGTGGGTACAGTCACGGAGATTTACGATTACCTACGTTTGCTCTTTGCCCGCATCGGGCATCCCCATTGCTACAATTGCGGCGCCCCTATCGAAAAACAGACGCCCCAGCAGATCGTCGATAAAATCCTGCAGCTGCCCGAAGGCAACCGGATACAGATTATGGCGCCGGTCGTGCGCGGCCGCAAGGGAGAATACCGGGACCTGATTGATGAAATCAAAAAAGAAGGATTCGTCCGGGCCCGCATCGACGGGAAGCTGACGGAGCTGGATCAGGAAATCAAACTCAGCAAGAACATTAAGCATAATATTGAAATTGTAGTCGACCGCATCAAGATTCGTCCCGACATCCGGCAGCGACTGGCCGAATCGGTGGAGGTGGCGCTGAAAATGGGCAGCGGACTCGTGATCGCGGAAAATGTGGAGGACGCCAGCGAAGAACTTTTCAGCGAACAGTTCGCCTGTATGAACTGCGGCATCAGCTACGAGGAAATTGAGCCGCGCATGTTTTCCTTCAACAGCCCGTACGGCGCCTGTCCCGCCTGTGACGGCCTGGGCACCAAACTGGAAATCGATCCCCGGCTGGTGGTCTCCAATCCGGTCCTTTCCATTGAGAAGGGCGCCATTGCTCCGGTAGGGGAAAAACGCAACAGTTGGTATTTTGAAATGATCGAAGCCCTTTCCCGCCGCTACCACTTTGAGATGTCCGTTCCCTGGAAAGAGCTGCCGGAGAAGATTCAGCAACTGATCCTTTACGGCACCACTGAAAAGGTCAAGTTTATTTTCGAACGGGAAGAATCCCATTTCGAATTCACCTCCAAGTATGAAGGGGTCATCAACAACCTTTACCGGCGTTACAAACAGACCTCTTCCCAGCATATCCGCGACTGGATAGAAGGATTCATGAACCAGATTCCCTGTCCCGAGTGCGGCGGTACCCGTCTGCGGAAAGAGGCGCTCGGCGTAAAAATCAACGATTTGAATATCGCCCAGGTCACCGCCAAAAACGTAAAAGAGGGCATCCGGTTCTTCGAAGATCTGATTCTGACCGAAAAAGAGGAAATCATTTCCCATCAGATTTTAAAGGAAATCCGGGCCCGTCTGGTATTCCTGCAGGACGTGGGTCTGGAATACCTGACCCTGGAGAGAACCGCTGGCACACTATCCGGCGGCGAAGCGCAGCGAATCCGGCTGGCCACCCAGATCGGCTCGCAGCTGGTGGGCGTGTTGTACATTCTGGATGAACCTTCCATCGGGCTGCACCAGCGCGATAATATGCGGCTTATCAACACCCTGCTGCGGCTGCGGGACCTGGGAAATACGGTACTGGTGGTCGAGCACGACCGTGAGACCATCGAGCATTCCGATTATGTAATTGATCTGGGGCCGGGCGCCGGGAAACAGGGCGGGGAGATTGTCGCGACCGGGACTCCGGAGGAGATCGAATCAAATCCCGCCAGCCTCACCGGACAGTATCTCAGCTACCAGCGCTATATTCCGGTTCCCGAAAACAGGCGTCAGGGAAGTGGAAAGCACCTGCTCCTGAAGGGAGCGCAGGGAAATAATTTGCAGCATGTGGATGTCAAATTCCCGCTGGGAAAGTTCATCTGCATCACCGGCGTGTCCGGTTCGGGTAAGAGCACGCTGATCAATGAAACGCTCTATCCGGTGCTTTCCCGGCATTTTTATAACAGCAAACTCATTCCCCTTCCCCATGAAGAACTGCGGGGACTGAAACATGTGGATAAAGTCATCGCCATCGACCAGTCTCCCATCGGCCGCACGCCGCGTTCCAATCCGGCCACCTACACCGGGCTGTTCACCCTGATCCGCGATCTGTTCGCCCAGTTGCCGGAATCAAAAATCCGCGGCTACAAACCGGGCCGTTTCTCCTTCAACGTGAAAGGAGGACGCTGCGAGGCATGCCAGGGGGACGGTGTCAAAAAAATTGAAATGCACTTTCTGCCGGATGTTTACGTCACCTGTGAAGTATGCAAAGGAAAACGGTATAACCGCGAAACACTGGAAATCCGGTACCGGGACAAATCCATTGCCGACGTGCTGGACATGACCGTGAGTGACGCGCTGGAATTTTTCGATAAGATCCCGGCCATCAAACGCAAGCTGCAGACCCTGAATGACGTGGGCCTGGGCTACATCCATCTGGGCCAGTCGGCCACCACCCTGAGCGGCGGCGAGGCGCAGCGGGTCAAACTTTCCACCGAACTGAGCCGCGTCAGCACCGGCAACACCGTTTATATTCTGGATGAACCGACTACCGGGCTGCATTTTGCGGACATCAGCCTGCTGCTGAGCGTGCTAAATCAACTTGCGGATAAAGGCAACACCGTTATCGTGATTGAGCACAACATGGATGTGATCAAAACCGCCGACTGGATTATTGACCTGGGGCCGGAGGGCGGAGACGCCGGCGGCCTGATTATCGCCGAGGGAACCCCCGAGGATCTGGCAGAAAATTCGATTTCCCATACGGGCTATCACTTGAAGAAAGAGTTGAACAACTGGCACGCATATATTGAGAAAGGATTAGTGCCGGAAACCGCCTGATCGCGGTGAGAGAGCAGATGTATTTGCAGCGTATTTGTCAAAACATACCATCATCACATAAAGGAACAATTCTATATATTTTAGCCAAATCTCCGTCCCACAGCCGGTTTGGGAACCGGCAGTCCTGTGCATCCGGCATATCTTCCCTAAAGTCCTTCGGCCAGTCGATCTCCCCGGATTCGACAATTTTCTATTATTTGCTAATGTTTTGCAAAATCACCGGACAATGGTTAAATTTTTGGGAAATGCGTTCAGTAAGGAATCATAGACAATGAATGGCAAAATTGAAAAAGCGGATTGTAATGAACGAAGAAAATAACAGGAGCGTCATCCGGGAATCCCACAGAATCATTTTTCTGTTCATCGAAATGTTTAGCATAGGGGTCTTTTCATCACTTTTTCTGACTGCCTACCTCACTTTCGATGAGCCGCTGTTCAATTCACGTCTGGCCGTCTACCGGAGCTGGAACCTGTACGTCTGGATTCTCGCTTTCCTGGTTTCGGTGATCCATATTTTTCTTTTGGGCAGGAAATCCGGCGGCGGAACAGACGAGGACAAAGTTTATAGTTCGGAATCGAGACCTTTCTTTATTTTTCTGGTATTCAGCGGCCTGGCAGCCCTTGCCTATATTTTTCAGCTTTCCTTTAATATCATTAATTTTCTGGCATTTCTGACAGCCGTATACTCGCTCATCTCGACCGCACGCTTTTACATCTTTTCATTTGACCGGCCGGCCTGGCGGCATCCCACCACGGCGGGCGGTATCTTTCAGGGTACGGTCGCTCTGGGCGCGGGAACAGGCCTGCTTATTTATCACGATCCGGCGCTGCAAACTATCTATGCCTGGATTCTGATCGTGATTCTGGCGCTGGAATCGCTTTCTTTGTGGAGCCGCTTTCTATTTCTCAACCGCACATCGCCAATCACCCGGCAGTCGGTTAAAATGATGCTGGGGACTTATTTTTCACTTTTTGGAATCCGTTTCATTTTCGGACTGATCATGCCCATCGTCTATCTGATCTGGGTGCTGATATTTGCGGACCTGCCGCTGCAGCCGGTTGCTGTCATGATTCTGGTGGGTGAATTCAGTGAGCGCTGGCTCTTTTTCACCACCTCACCCCGGGCAGTAAATTCCGGGAACACAATATCGGATTCCACATCAAACATTGAACAAACCGATCAGGAGAAATAAAATGCAGCTCAGAACAACAGAGGATATCATCAAAAGTTTCTTAAGTGAAATCAGGATCTTCTGGCAGGTCATTTTTTTATTCAGCGTGGTCATTTACGGGGGATCATTTTATCAGTATTTGTCAGCGAAACCTCTGCCCCGCCAGCTGCCCTATTTTCGCGCCTTCGACCTAATCAGCTTCGTGCTGGCGATAAGCCTGGCGCTGGCCATTTTTGCCTACAAGAGAAAATATTTCAGCCTGCGCCCCCTGCGAAAATTCCTGGAAAAAATCCGTGCGAAGCACCCCGAGCTGAATGAAAATGATCTGGCACGCAAAGTAACCCGGGATTTGCGCGGCCGCATGAAAACGGTGTGGCTGATGGGCGGCGGATTAATCCTGCTGGGCGTGATTTTCTACTGGCTGACGTTCACCACCAAGAATATGCACGTCTATTTTATTGTAGGCTTGTACTCCCTGATGATGAATTATCCCCGAAAGGACCTCTTTCTCGATATACCCTATCTCATCAGTGAGATGTCCGTCAAGACGGAAGAAAACGGCTGAAAATGCGGCAGGAGCGGACGACGTTCTGCTCCCGCCATTTGACTATTTTATTTACCAGGCATAGGCCATGGGCGCTTCCCCGCCCGGCCCGGGCCAGATTTCATCCAGCCGCTTCAAAACATTTTCATCCAGCTTTATTTCCAGCGCATGCAGACTGTTATTCAGGTGATCCATGGTACGCGGTCCGGTGATGGGCGCGGTAACATCCGGGTTGTGCAGCAGCCAGGCTAGGGCTACCGCAGCCGGTTCTTCTCCCAGCTCCCGGCACAACTTTTCATATTTTTCAAGAGCCGGCTTGTGTTCGTCAATCATGCTCTGCACCCGCTCGTGGGCGCGGCGCCCCTGCTGAACTTTCTGCAGCACGCCGGCCAGCAGACCGCCGCCCACCGGACTCCAGGGAATTAAGCCGAGTCCGTGTTCGCGGCAGGCCGGAATAACCTCCAGCTCCACCATGCGGGCACTCAGATTGTAGAGGCTCTGTTCCGAGACCAGACCCATGAAATTTCTGAGCCGGGCTTCTCCCTGGGCCTGGGCAATATTCCAGCCGGCAAAGTTGCTGCTGCCCACATAAAGCACTTTGCCTTCCCGGACGAGCTGCTCCATGGCCTGCCAGATTTCTTCCCAAGGTACGCTGCGGTCGATATGGTGCATCTGGTAAAGATCGATGTGATCGGTTTTCATGCGGCGCAGGCTTTTATCGCAGGCCCGCCGGATATTGTAGGCGGACAACCCCTGGTCGTTGGGCCCTTCGCCCATTTTTCCGTATACCTTGGTGGCGAGCACAATTTTCTCACGCCGTCCGCCGCCCTGCGCCAGCCAGCGCCCGACAATCTGTTCCGTAATACCCTCCCCCATTTTCCAGCCGTATACATTGGCGGTATCAAAAAAATTTATGCCTTTCTCCAGGGCGCTGTCCATAATGCGGAAACTGTCCTTCTCGGAAGTCTCCGGTCCGAAATTCATTGTCCCCAAACAAAGCTTGCTCACTTTGAGTCCGGTTCGTCCCAGATTGGTATATTCCATAGCTGAACTCCTTTCCCTCAGTCATTTTCAACATTTAATTATTAGTGGTCTTTCAAATTATATCTATAAGAGATGATCATGATTCCGCCACGCGCAGGACAATTTTACCGCGCACACCGCCCTTTTCCAGCTTTTCATGGGCTTTGGCCACCTCTTCAAGCGGCATGACGGAATCCACAACCGGCTTGATCTGTTCCCGTTCCAGAAGCGTTCTCAAGTAATCCAATTTATAGGATTCCCGCTCCAGGAACAGGAAATGGACGGTAATATTTTTCCTATAGGCCGCGTTCAGATTCCCGGTGGTATTCGTGATGGATACCATTCTCCCGGAAGGTCGGAGGATTTCCAGGCTTTTTGCCATGGTTTCCCCGCCAACCGTATCAAATACCAGATCGACGCCGCTGCCCCCCGTCTCTTCATGGATGATTTTTACATAATCTTCGTTGCGATAATCGATGGCGCGGTCCGCACCCAGTTTCCTGACCAGGTCTTTGCTATAATCTCCGCAGGTGGTATAGACATAGGCCCCGGCCGCCTTTGCAATCTGGACCGCCAGCGAACCGACTCCGCCGCTTCC
>JARRQT010000063.1:0-13931 GCA_037381445.1 Calditrichia bacterium | reverse complement strand
CAATAAATCCGCCGATGAATCCACCGTACCAGGTGAGGCCGCTGCCGCTGAAAATCATTCCCAGCGGATTCTGAAGAAATTCACCGGTATGCTCAAAAATAAAGTAAAGCCGGGCGCCCACAATTCCCCCGATGGCGGCCCAGATAACGATGGAATAGGCCCAATCTCCGTCGAATTTATTTCGCACAAATTCTCTTTTCAGCAGCCACAGGGTCGTCAGAAAGGCTGTGGCCAGCATCACGCCGTAACTGCCGATAGTGAGGGGCCCTAATTTCAATAAAATCGGTATCATTCTCTATCCACGCTTTAATGAAAATTTATTGATCAAGACAGTAAATAAATTTATCCAGTTAAAAACCAGTTGTTAAAAGATGCAGGACCCACTCAGTTCCCGGATTTCTTTTTTTGCACGCATCCGCTGATCGACTGCAAAGTGCAAAAGCGGATCCCGGCAGAAGAACAGCAAAAATTTAAACAATTCATGAATGGATTAAAAGAGAGAAGATAATCAGAAATTTGCGCATGATTTCCGGACTCACATAACGTCAGCGGAAGAGCTTGACAATCAAATCTCCGAAGAAATAACCGACCAGCGCCACGCCGAACCCGACCACGAACATATCAAAACCGCTGCGAAAGAAGCCCCTTCCGGTGAAAATATTCCGCGCAGCACCCACCCCAAAGTGAGATGCCATGGCAATGGAAAAAGCGACCCATACCGCCACGGGACCGTTCAGAAAGATACAAGGTGCAACCGGAATGAACGCTCCTATCCCGGTGGCGATTCCGGTAATCACTCCCTGCCGGAGGGGCGTAGTATAGGATGTTCCGATTCCCAGTTCTTCCCGAGCCTCTTCCGCGAGGGCACGCTCCGGATCCTTCATGATCTCCTCGGCCATCTGCCGCGCCTGTTTCGGTTCAATCCCTTTTGCTTCGTAAATCAGGGCCAGTTCTTCCGTTTCCAGTTCAGGCATCAGGGCAATTTCTTCCTTTTCCATGTAAATTTCATGGGCATACACTTCTTCCTCGCTTTTTGCCGCCAGATAGCCCGAACTCCCCATTGACAGAGCATCCGCAACCATTCCCGCCAAACCGGAAATCAGAATGATATGGGGCTCCACTGCAGCCCCGATGATGCCCGCCACCAAACCGAAATTCGCAGTCAATCCATCGTTAAACCCATAAACGATATCCCGCAAGAGTCCGCCGGATTCTGCCTGGTGCCAGGGTTCCCCGTGAGTGCCGGTAATCTTCCGCAGCGCTTCGGCGTGCTGAACGGATTCTTTGGCCAGGGTATGAGTGGTCTCCCGGGCAGAACCGGCGGGACTATCTTTAAACAGCCTGAGATATCCCTTCACCTCACGGCCCTCTTCCCGCAGCATCAGCCAGTAAACCATATTCCTGCCGAAATTTCGCGCAGCCCACACCAGAAACCGGGCCCGGAAAGAAGGTTTGAGCGCCCCGATAGATATGTTGTTCTCAGACAGCAATTTTTTCAGCAGGTCGACATGCCGTTTTTCAATAGAGGCCATTCGGGATAGCACCTCTTGCTTTCTCTCGGAAGTCTCAATCTCTGCCAGTGCTTCATAAAGAAATGAAGCGTCGATTTCGCCTTTCAAATGTTCCTTCCAGGAAGCAGCCGTTATAGGATCCGGTTTTGGCGCTTTTTGTTGCAGACTCATAATTTGCTTTCCCTTATTTCACCAGTTTAAATGGATTACTTTAATCCGTAATCAGCATTCAAAGGCATCAGCCATGCTATTAATTCCCCGGGGGGAAATATTCTTTTGTTTTTGTCTGGGTCCTGCCATCCTAAATAAAGGGCCCGCCGGCAACAGCCATGCAAGGCCCTCAGATTTATATCACAGGCAGATAGGATTTCGAATCCCAATTGCCATCCGAATTTCTCTCAATGGCCTGGCCGGCCATTGTATTCGGTTCATCTTATTTGAACCGCGAGTTGACTTTTTCCATCGTGCTCTTCAGCTCTTTCCAGCTTTTTTCGAATCCGTCTTTCATGCCTTCCCAGGTATCTTCGCTGGCATCCCCGATATCTCTCAACTGTTTCTGAGCAACGGAACTTCTTTTTTTGGCCTTGTCCAGCAGATCATAATAATCGATTTTCACATCCGCCTTTTTCTTGTCGTACCTGGCTTTTAAAACATCCAGCTGCCCATTCCATTCCCTCAATTGGGCCCCCATCTTTTCGATATATGCACTGCGCTTTGACATTGCTTTCTCCTTTATGTTTATGGGTTCTGTTTAATTTATACCGTCATGAAGCAGTATGCCCCTGACTTCTTATTATCCTTCATTTTAAGCCGCCTGATGCTGATTGCCACGATGATATTGCGAAGGGACATCAGCACTGCGTATTGAGCCGGCCCGAACACAGTCCGCTTCGAATACGGCACACCTACCGCCGGCGGAATTGCCCGGGAAGCCCGGAAATGCCTGCAAAAACCACTCACCATGTACGTATGACGGCAATGACGATCCTGACTATTGTGCTGTTTTTGAGCCAGGTTCAACTGATCTCCATGAGCATTCTTTTTTTCCTGAGAGGACAGTAGTTTGTGCTGTTCTTCCTGATGCTCAAAATTTCCCTTTTTCCGCTGCATCATATCCTGGAATTGCCTCTTTGTTTTTATCCTTTCATTCCCATCTCCGGAATTCTCTGCTGTGCGTCTGCAATTACAGCTGTCATTTACCGCGGACCGCACAGACCAGAGATAATCAGCGGGAGGTCAGGACTCCAGATCCTTTTTCATTTTGTCAAACTGTTCCTTGGAAATCTCTCCCCTGGCATATCTTTTCTTGAGAATATCCAGCGCCGATTCTCCGGATCCGCCGTCTCCCCGCCTTATCTGGTTGCTGCTAAGCACCCGCAGCACTACCCAGATGATAATAATCAGAATGATCAGCCAGAACAGCCAGCCGAGCCACATTCCTCCCCAGCCGGCTCCTCCCCATCCATGCCACATACGCTTTTCCTCCTTTTTGTCAACGTTTTTAAAATCCCGATTTTATCCAATTTGATATCTCTCCTTTTAATTTGCATCCCCGGATCCTGCCACTCATAAACCTGTTGATTCCACAAAAATCTAAACGATCCCAAACCATCAATCTAAATGCTTCCGGAGTTTCCCAAAATCCGCAGCCGGCGTCTCATTTTTTGTTTTCCTCTTCCAGATCCTTTTTCATTTTTTCATATTCTTCTTTGGATATCTCTCCCCTGGCATATCGCCGCTTCAAAATCTCCAGCGGGCTATCATTATGCAAGGTAAAGTCCCGGTTCCTTCTTCGCGGATTGCGATAATTGGTGGCAAATCTGAGAATGACCCACAGGATGATAAGAATAATCAGAATCCAGAAAATCCAGCCCAGGCTTTCTCCGCCCCATCCCCAGTATCCATGCATTTTTCCGTCACTCCTTCTCTCATTTTATTTTCTTTTTGATGCCCGGCTATGTCCGCACTTTCTCAAAACTCCCATTAACCAAGCAAATCCATCTTCCTGACCTGCATGTATTTTCCAACCTTCATCCGGTAGAAATAAATTCCGGATGGCAGATTCTGCCCGTCAAACTGAACAACATGCACGCCCGGAGACATCTTGCGGTTCAGCAAAACATCCACTCTGTGTCCTACAATATCGTACACCGAGAGCGCCACGTGCCCGCCGTTCTGCAAATCGAATACAATATTCGTTTCCGGATTGAATGGATTGGGATAATTCTGAAACAGGACAAAATCTTCGTTAGCGGCCGGACTATTCATTGCAATGCCCGACTGCGTTTGGACAGGTTGCCTTTTCGCCGGTTTACTAAACAATTCTTCTATGATACTCTCTTTCTGATGACTATTATTCTCCGCAAACAGTGGTAACGTAACAAACACCCCGGCAACCAGCAGGACGGCGCTAATAACCAGTATAACTTTATTCATCTGATTCCTTCCCCCTTTCCTGAAATTTTTCTTTCCCCCGAAACCCGGTTTGATATTGCTTTATACCGGTTTCTTAGCGCATTGTACAAAAATAAAATGAAGAAAATATGAAGGTCAGGAACTACAGAGTTGTGTTAATCCAAGGGACCCGGCGGGAAAAGACCGTTCAAATTCCATCGAAAAATAGCACTAATTGAAGACAGCAAAAATTAATTTCCGGCAGTATCTGCCACAATCTCTTCCGTATTTAGGAAAGAAGCCGGCTACTGTTCGTTTTAAACCGCTGCAGCAGCGCTTCAGTCTTTATTCTGTCCTATTCTTTCTTTCCCAATTTCCGGATATAATCCACCACTTCCCAGCGCTGTTTCTGACTGAGCGCTTCTTTGTAGGAAGCCATCATTCCGTAGCCCGTGGTAATCTTCCAGAAAATAGCACCATCCGACTGATTCTGGACCCTGGACAAGGTCAGGTTGGCGGGACGGGGATTGAGGTTGTTTCCCGCAGGCCCGTTCCCTTCGCCGGCGGTCCCATGACAAATGGCACAGGTATTGGCATAGACCGTTTTGCCTGCCTTGGCGGCTGCTGCATTACCCGCGACAGGATTTGTCAGTGTATCGGTCCAGGTGGGGGCAACCCAGCGTTTTCCCTGCGTTGTATCCACTGGCTGTCCCATCATACCGCCCATCATGCCTCCTCCCATCATGCCGCGGCCCTGCATCATTCCTCGACGGCCGCCCATCATGCCGCCGCGCCGGCTGCTGTCCGCAGGATCTTCCTGTTTCGCATGCGAGGTTGTATCCTGCAGCGCCTCGGCCAGACGCTCCCCTTCGGGAACCGGGGAGAGGCTCCAAACGGAAACGATAAAAATGAAGAAAGTCAATTCAATAGCAAGGGTTATGATACTCTTTTTATTCTTCATGGTGTATCCTCCCTTCACTCAACTTTGAAATCACGAACACCAAACTTCTTATTCCCCAACTTGCCTGCTATTAAAATAGGGGCAGCGGGTGAAGATTCCATGAAGAACAAAACAACGATGCTGTTAGGAAGATGCGGCTATTTTTCGGATCATCTGCGGTTTAAAGGTATTGGTTCGGGGCAGAAAACGATTGAGCACCCACAGCAGGATTGCGCCCGCAATGAGCCCTGCGACCGATCCCAGAATCCCCATATTCTGGGTATCGAATTCATAAGAACCCAGGAAATAGCCTGCCAGCAGCAGCACGATGGGCAGCAGGAAAATGACGAAGGTCGATAATATTTTTGACGATGATTTGTAACTGATTTCCACCTTGTTGCCTACGCTGCAATGCAGGGTATTCGGGATGGTGATTTCACGAGACATGGCCTCCCCAAGCGCGCAGGAAAACTTGGCGCTGCATGCACCGCAGCGTGAATTTGACTGCAGTGAAATGACCGCGTCATTGCCCTGGACGGCTTTTACCCGCCCGATCTCGGTTTCCATAGGTAGTTCCCAACTTTTTGTCCGTTTTTTTAACGAAGGTTTCCGGAAAACTTTTCATGATTTTTATTTTTTTCTGATAATATTTCAAACATCATGCCTTAACTGTGCATCTCTCGCCCAATACTCTGTAATTTTTTAAGCGACACACCCGGGCAAAGAAAATTGCCAGATAATTGCAGGGCCATGTTGCTGAAAATTCTATGATAACTCCTGCATTTGCTGAATAATGTGTATCTGCCAGACTCCCATTTTTTTATCTCCGGAAGCCTGATGACACTATTCATCGCCGCCGGATTCTGAATTTCTTCTGCCTCAGGATATTGTAAAGAATCCGGAGCGTGACAAATCCCGAAATGACGAAGAGCGCCAATAGTATGTGGACCAGGAAAAAGCCGAATCCCATAAAATGCCCGGCAAGAATATAAATCCCCAGGGCGATCAAAAACAGCGTAAGCAAAATGCTGATGGTGAGGCGATCGACTGCGCTGTAAACCTGCTCCACGTCCCGTTCCAGCCCGGCATGTCTGGCAGTAAATTGGATGTCCCCCAACTCCAGCCGCTGCAGCAGATGAGACAGCCGTTTGGGAAGTCCGTTGGCAAGCTGAAGCAAATGAACCACATCCTCTTGCGCCTTTTTCGCCAGATTCTCCGGGGAAAACAGATCGCGATACAAATTCTTCAGGTAAGGTTCGGCAAACTCAAAGAAGTTGAATTCGGGATCGATCATCGCACCCAGTCCCTCGCTCATCATGAGCACTTTCAGCAGCAGCGCCAGATCGGGCGGGAAATATACCTGATGGCGGTAGGCAATCCCCATGAGTTCCCGCAGAAATTCCCCTGCAGCGATTTCCCCCATGGAACGTCCCTTGAAGCGCTGCAGGAGATGGTTCATGTCCCGCTTCAGGGCCGGACGGTTGGAAAACTTCCCTGCCATGCCCAGATCCCACATGGCATCCAACATTTCTTCGGTTTCGCCCTTCACCATCTGATAAATGAAACGGATGAAAGCTTCCTTCTTCCGGTTATCCAGATACCCGACCATCCCAAAGTCCATCAAACCCAGGGTCTGGTCGTCCCGGATAACAAAATTACCCGGATGCGGGTCGGCATGGAAATAGCCGTGTTTGAAAATCTCCTGAAAGGTGATGTCAACCGCCGCCTCCGCAATTGCTTTACGGTCCAGCAGGTTCGCATTCTCGGCATGATCCAACCGGTTCACCTTGATCCCCCTGATCTCCTCCATTACCAGCACCCGGACGGTGGTATATTCCCAGTAGATTTTAGGGATGTAGATTCGCGGTTCCTCCTGAAACTGGGCCCTGAACTGATCGGCATTCTGCCCTTCGCGGATATAATCAAGTTCGTTGGTCAGATAGAATGAAAATTCGCCCAAGAATCCCATCAGATCGTATGTCTCGCTCAATTCGGTGCGTTTGGTGATGGTATCCACAAAATCCCGCAGGATATCCATATCTTCCGAAATCTGCTGCCGGATGTTCGGCCGCTGGATTTTGACCACCACTTTTCTGCCATTAACCATCGTCGCCCGGTATACCTGCCCAATGGAAGCAGAGGCCACGGGCGTCTTCTCAAATTCAGGGAACACTTCCTCAAAAGGCCGTTTCAATTCTTCATCAAGGACTTTGTGGATTTCTTCAAACGGCAGCGGCGGGACCTCATCCAGCAGCAAAGCCAGCTCATCGGCATAGGCCGGGGAAATCAGGTCCGGGCGGGTACTCAGAATCTGGGCCATTTTTATAAAGGTAACGCCCAGTTCCTCAAAGGCCATACGCAGGTGCGCCGGGGCAGAATAGCCCGCTTCCTTCTTTCTTCCCAGCATTCGCCAGTAGAAGCGCACAAATCTTACCAGCCCCATTTTTATCATCAGCCAGCCCAATCCGTGCCTGGCCAATGTAAGCAGGATTTGCCGATAGCGTTTAAAATGGCGGAATAATATCATCATTTGGTTTCTATCCGATGATCCGGTTTATCCGGGAATAATTTTCTTATCCGGCGGAACAATATATATTCCGCTCTCCTTCATATCTGAATTGATTCTATGAATTCAATATGAAGGGAAAATGAAGATATTGCATCATATCGACAGAAGGTTTGAGAGGGGGGAGAAAACGCTGAAATCAAAAGGCCCGGGGATGCAGATTTGAAGCAATCGGCCGGTCCCGTAATTGAAAATAAAGGGTGCTGTTTTCAGAAATCAATCTGTCATGAGCCGCAATTCTGGGACAATGCCCGCTTCTCAGATTTCGGCCGGGCGGACAGCATTAAAAATTATTGGGAATTTCAATTCATTGTTTTACGGCATTCAGCCGCCGCTCGATATCCGGGGGAATGGAACTCTGCACTGATTCGTCATCCCGCAAAAAACTCCGGAGCGCAGAGAACACCTCCTGCGGCGATTCGATAAAAGTAAAATGACCGCTGTTTTTTAAAATAATGATCCGGGACTCGGCAATGGATTTATGCACCGTATAGGCCGCCTCCACCGGCAGGGGATCAGAATCCCCGTGAATAATCAAAACGGGACAATTGATAACGGACAGCCGGGGATGCAGATCATACGTTCCCAGATTCTGAAACAGGAGGGAGGCCACTTTTGATTGATTTTTGTAAGTGTTCTTCCCAAAGTTCAGATCCAGAAGGTCCGCCTTCGCGGGATCATAAAAAAACGGTTTGATGGAAATCCGGTAATACTTTTGGATGGCCTCCGTCCCGGAATTCCTGAATTCTTCCGATTCGGAGATTTTCTTTAAAATTTCGCGATCCTGCGGGGAAGTCTTTGACTGAATATTCCGGAAGAATTGATCATTGAATTGCGATCCGGCGGACGGCGACAGCAGGATGAGGGAAGCAAGATTCCAGGGATATTTAACTGCATAATGGAGGGCCAGGCTGGCGCCCCAGGAATGTCCCAGCAGGTGAATCTTATCCAGGTTGAGGTTCTCGCGCAGTCCTTCCAGGTCTTCCACAAAATTTGCCACGGTAATTGAAGCCGCATCCGCCGCGCCGGTTGAATTTCCGGCGGCCCGCTGATCATAAAAAATGACCTGACACTGATCGGCCAGAATCTGAAAAGGCAGCATGTGAATGTGATCAAGACCGGGACCGCCATGCAAAATGACCACCGGCTCCCCTCTTCCGACAATTTTGGTATAAAGCTCAACACCGTTTGTTTTTATCATGCCCTCCTGAATATGCTCCGAGTCCCGCATGGGCGACCTCACCAGTAAAGTTAGAACAATAATTACCGCAAGCGTGAAATTGATGATAATAAACCGTTTCATGGTCACCGCTCCCTCTTCTCTCCTGGCCATTATTTCCCCCCATTGAAATTAAGTGGCTAAAATTTTTTGTTGCCAGCACCGGTATGTGAATTTTGAGAATGATCCATCGGGTAACCGCGGAGAAACCGGAAAGATATTTGTACCGCCCGGGATGTGCCGGACCGGCTGCGCTTAAATCAACCGGTAAATTAAGAGTTTTTTCCGCTGCCGGAAAGCAAAATCGGGAGGCGCAGAATAAAAATTGAAATGCCGCGCATGCAATATGTAACAGGGAGGGAAGTCAAACCGGAGGTTCCTTGAGATGCACTCCCGGTTTCATCCACAAAATCCTATTCAACAGTTCCTTTCAGGTAGGCCTGCCTTCTGGCTTCGGGCAGCTTTTCAATGGCATAACGAAGCATGGTCCGCGGCATTTCCCGGTAATAGGCCATCAGGAAATTTTCTTCAGCCGCCGTATCGCGTTTGCCGATTTCACGCAGCATCCATCCCACCGCCTTGTGAATGAGGTCCTCAGGATCGCGCAGAAGAATACGGGCAATGCGGAGGGTATCATCAAACAACTGCTTTTTGATATAATGGAAAGTGGACATGATGGCGATGCGCCGTTCCCAGAGTATTTCGGAATGCGCCAGTTGAACGAGCAGGCCTCTTTCCTTATCAAACAGAAAAGCTCCCACGATATGTTCAGCGGAAGAATCCACCAGATCCCAATTATTGATAAAGCGGGTATTGTTTAGATAGAGCCTGAAAATATCCTCCCTGGCCTTCCCGCTGCTTTTTGGATACATCCCAACGAGCAGAAAGAGGGCCAGCAGCCGGTCTTCATGAAAGCGGGAATGCAGCAGTAGTTCGGCCTCCGATAACGAAACAACCTTATACTTTTTAGCCAGGGAACGGGTCACCGGCACCCTGATGCCGCGAAAAACATCACCCTCCCCATATTCGCCGGGACCGGTTTTGAAATAGCGGCTCAAAAAAGCGGCCTGTTCCGCATCAGCCAGGCCTTCCATCTCTGCCCGGATTTTTTCAATCATCATTTCTCACCGCATCATTTTCTTTATCGCATCTCAAAACAGTTTCTTCCAATTGTCTTACAGCAATTTCAGGGTGCGATTAAAACCGCAGGGAAAGGCAGCTCAAACCGCCATCGATTTTGCGGAATTCGGAAACATCCACTTCCATAATTTCATAGCCGGCTGTCTCGATGGTTTTTCTGGCCTTCGGGTATCCTTCGGGAACGATCACAGTGCCGTTAATCCACAGGCTGTTCGCCGCATAGCTTTCATCATCTTCAATCCTGAGAATGTTAAAATCGCGGAATTCCTGTCTATGTGCAAATTCACCGGTGGCCAGCATGTTGTTGTGCTCCAGATAGGCCACGCCCGTTTTGAGGTGCAGCATATCCCCGATGGGCACCGCAGAACCGGTCAGGCCATATTTCTGCAAAATCGCGATGAGCTGTCCCGCACCCTCCCGGCTGGTGCGGCCGGAAAGGCCAATATAGAAATGGGAGCCGACCATCATGACATCACCCGCTTCCAGTGTTCCCGGCGGACGGATCCGTTCGATATTCGCGTAGAATTTTGCGATAACCGGTTCAATTGATTCAACCTCTCCCCGCCGGCTTGGCGCACCCGGATATGTGAGAATGGCGCATCGGGGAGTCAGCAGGGCAGTGTCCTCCACAAAGGTTGAATCGGGAAAGCGGTCATCCGGCTCCATGATAGTGACCTCCAGGCCGCACTGTTCCAGCGCCCTGACATACGCCGCATGCTGGACCAGCGCCTTCCGGTAGTTGGGTTTGCCCAGGTTTACCGAAGTCAGGCCGTCAATTATTGCGGAGCAGGGTGTCCGCACAATCGCTTTTGAATACATGAGAATCACACTCTGGTTTTATATCTGCGCTCGTTTATTAGATTCAATAAATCTATAAAAAACATCATCTGCGATTATTCATTTTTTATGATTTCATACCGCAGCCACATTACGTCATTTTTCAGAGTCTCGAAATATCGCAGTTTCAGGTTTATCGGAGCATCGGTCCGATGCAGGTCCGGTGCCCGGAAAATCGATGCGGGAGAAGTTCCTCCCACCAGATGCGGACTGAGCAGCAGACTGAGTTCGCTCGCCAGCCCTTGCCTGAGCAAAACGCCGTTCAGGGTGCCGCCGCTGTCCACCAGAACTGTTTTGGCATCAAATTGCTCGTTGAGTTTCAGCAGGGCGGTCTTCAGGTCCACCCGCTGCTGTCCGGCAAGCAGATATTTTACATGCAGTCTTTTCAGATGGTTGAGATAATCCGGCGGCGTGGATTGGGAACAGAGGGCTATCCAGTCTCTCCAGTACGGTGTTTTTTTCAGAACGTGCCAGTTACACACCCGTCCTTTGCTGTCCGGTACAACCAGTATGGGACGTCTATCGCCGCGAACCGGGGTGACAGGGCGGTAATCATCGGGCGTCTCCTGCGGGATTTGCTCTTCCGGATTGAATATGGTCCGGCTGCCCGCCAGATGAACATCCGGTTCAAATTTGGCGGCCAGTTTGTAATACAGCCCGGCATCCGTGGTAAATCCGTCAATCCGGCCATCCACATTGATAATATTATGAATGATAACCTTCGGCATCATTGTTGAAAATCTCCCCAATTTAGCCGTATCTCGTCTGCCATTAAAAATTATCATATCTTTTTATTTAAAAAAAGATAATTCACAAATATGAATATCAAAATCATTTTCCGGGTGCGAAGATCAATACCTAAACGATATTTTCAGTAAAAGCATCCGCACATTTGTCTTAGTTTATTTTCTTTCCAATCCGTTTGTCGTTTGATAATTCCTTCTTTTTCCGTAAACTTTACCTGGCTTTGAGCTGAAAGAAATTTGAACGGTGAGACTGCTTCCGGATATTGCTTTGAATAAGACAAAACAATATGAAATCATAAAAAAGGAGCAGCATCATGTTTTCAAACATCTTCAAATCCTACGGAATTTTTTATGCATTGATTTTTATCTTCGCTCTGCTGCTGACGCCGAATTCTGCGTCAAGTGCGGCTGACAGCAAGACGACTCCCCAAAAGGCATTATATGGCACCCTGCAGCCGGATGAATTTATGACGCGCTGGATGGTTGCGGGCCCCGTGCCGGTTTTCTCCGGCAAGCCCGATCCTGCGGACACCGATACCCAGCGGAAAGCTTTCCGGGATGAGCTGGTGAATATTAAGGCCATCGGCGCCAGCCTTGAACGCAGATCATTGAAAATTGGTGAGAAAAATTATTCCTGGCAGCCGGTTGAATCAAAAGAAGATATTGTTGATCTGGCCAAAACGTTTGGCGACACCAATTTCGTGATTGCATATGCCTGGGCAGAGTTTCAGATGCCGGAGCCCCAAATAATACTGCTGGGCATCGGAAGCGATGACGGCATCCGGATCTGGCTGAACGGTAAACTGGTCCACGACAACTGGATTGGCCGGGCCACAAGAAAAGATGATGACATCGTACCGCTGGCTGTGGAAAAAGGCAGGAATCAGCTTCTGCTGAAAATCCAGAATATGGAACAGGCCTGGTCCTTTTCCTGTCGCATGCTGGGACCTTCCACCCTGCAGGGCAAAATGGTGGAGGCCGCAAAGCGGGGAAATCTGGACAATCTGCGCGTATTGCTGGATAATGGCGTGCATGTGAATGCGAAGATCGATCCGGGTATAACTGCGCTGCACGCCGCAAAAATTTACGGGCGTGAAGATGTGGAGAAACTGCTCCTTGAGAAGGGAGCGGATTCCGGCATCCCAATGCCCGGCAAAGAAATCCTTGTGGACGCCATCTTCAAAAAGGCCATAAAGGATAATTATCCCGGTGCCGCGGTGCTGGTATCCCGGAACGGAGAAACTCTGTATGAAAAATGCTTCGGGTATGCCAATCTGGGATATCATATCCCGATCACCTCCCAAACCAAATTCCGTATCGGCTCTGTTTCCAAGCAGTTCACCGCGGCCGCTATCCTGAAGCTTCAGGAGGAAAGGAAACTCAGCGTCCGGGATACCCTCAGCAAATTTATTCCCGATTTTCCCCGTGGGAATGAGGTAACCATCCATCACCTTCTGACCCACACTTCCGGTATCCACAGCTACACAGATAATCCGGATTTTCTGAAAACCGCCGCTTCCGAGGTCAAACCGGAGGAACTGATTGAATCCATTAAGAAAGATCCTTTCGATTTTAATCCCGGCGAGAACTGGAAATATAACAACTCCGGTTATTTTATTCTGGGTTATATCGTCAAAAAAATATCTGGTCAGCCGCTGGAAGAATACCTGAAGAAAAACTTTTTTGAGCCGCTGGGAATGAAAGATACCGGCACACATCGCCACAACCTCATTCTGGAAAATGAAGCGGAAGGTTATTCTTATATAGACGGCAAAATTCAAAAGGCGGTGGATTGGGACATGTCCCGCGCGGGCGGAGCAGGGGCACTCTATTCCACAGTGGAAGACCTTCACAAATGGAATGAAGCGGTTTTTAATGGAAAGATTTTAGGCGAATCCAGCCTCCGGGCGGCTTTTACGCCCGCGTTGCTCAGTAACGGCACTCTTCCGCAGACCCTTGCTTCCGGCGGGTATGGTTACGGCTGGGGAATCGGGGAAGTGCGGGGACTGAAGGAAATATCCCATGGCGGCGGTCTGCACGGTTTCATTTCCCAGCTGTCCCGTTATCCCGAGCAGAATCTCACGGTGGTAGTGCTGACAAATGCGGCCCCTCCGTTGCCAGATCTCGGCCCCTCCGCAGCAGCGCAGGATATTGCTGCGATATATCTGTGGGACCAGATGGACAAAACAATTTCCTATGCGGTGGATGCCTCCGCCGATCCCAAACTTTTCGATGATTATGCCGGAAAATTCGAATACCCGGGTGGCGCTATCTTGACAGTAACCAATGAAGAAGGTCACCTGTTTGCCCAACTGAGCGGGCAGCCCAAGTTTGAAATCTTTCCGCGGTCCGAAAACGAATTTTTCTGGAAGGTGACGGAAGCCCGCATTCAATTTGTCCGCGATGAAACGGGTGAGGTCCGGCATGCCATTCATTATCAGGGCGGGCGAGAACTGAAAGTGCCCCGGATTGAAGAAGAAATCCCGGCAGAACTCGATCCAGCATCATACGATCAGTACACCGGTGAATATGAACTGGGGCAGGGAATCACCATCACCGTTACCCGGGAGGGCGATCA
>JARRQT010000062.1:16054-18840 GCA_037381445.1 Calditrichia bacterium | reverse complement strand
TTCTGAAATCTACGGAATTGATTTTACACCCATTACCGAAAACAAAAGCCTGATGGATGCCATAGAGGAACAGGTTCCTTTGGATCATTTCCGCATCCCCGAACATTCATAAATCCCGGAAGGCATCTGGACGGCATCAACCTTAAAACACCGGACATGTCAATTTCTTTAAAAATATGATGACTGCAAAAAAACAGTTCAAAAATATCGCATTACTGGGAAGCACCGGATCAATCGGTGAAAACAGCCTCGATGTAATACGCCAGCATCCCGATCATTTTAAAGCCTTTTATTTGTCAGGACACCGGAATATTCAAAAACTTGCCGAACAGGCCAGAGAATTCAAACCTAAAGCAGCGGTGGTTACCGACGCCGAGAGTGCGGAAACGGCCAAAACCCTGCTAAAGGAAGTATGTCCTGTGTACCACGGTCCGGACGCTGTTCTCAAAATCGTGGAAGATCCGGATGTCGATCTGGTTCTCAACGCCCTGGTGGGCGGGGTGGGCGTTGTCCCGACTTATTACGCGATAAAGGCCGGCAAAGACATTGCGCTGGCCAATAAAGAAACGCTGGTCATGGCAGGCCAACTGATCACCTCCACAGCCAGGGAACAGGGCGTTCACATATTTCCCATCGACAGCGAGCACAGCGCCATCTGGCAGTGCCTGCTGGGGGAAGATCCCGATTCCGTCCGCCGAATCCTGCTCACAGCCAGCGGCGGGCCCTTCAGAACCTGGCCCCCGGAGAAACTCCACGACGTTACCGCCAAACAGGCGCTTATTCACCCCAACTGGCAAATGGGAGCAAAAATAACCATTGACTCCGCCACATTGATGAACAAGGGACTGGAAATCATTGAAGCCTATTGGCTATACAGCGTCCCGCTCAGTCGAATTGAAGTTGTGGTTCATCCGCAGTCTATTATCCATTCCATGGTTGAATTCGAGGACGGCTCAATCAAAGCGCAACTGGGGATCCCGGACATGCGAATTCCTATCCAGTATGCGCTGACCTATCCCAAGCGGCTGCCGTTGCAGGTGGAAAATATCTCCTTCAAGAATCTCAAGTCACTTACTTTTGAAGAACCGGATTTCAATAAGTTTCCCTGTCTGCGCATCGCCATTGAGGCAATGGAGAAAGGCGGGACCGCTCCTGCCGTCATGAACACGGCCAATGAAGTAGCTGTCGGACGTTTTTTGAAGGGAGAAATTGGGTTCATGGACATTCCCCGGATCATTGAAAAAACGCTGGAAGCTCATGATCACCAGGAAACCTATATTCTGGACGATCTTCTGAAAATTGAATCCCGAACCAGGGAATTTTCTGCAACTTTATAAAGCCTTCTATGTTATATTATGAGGGCGTGAAACAATTTGCAAAAATATGCATCTAATATTTTTAAAACTCGAACATTAGGCGAAAAAAAGGAATTCGAATGATTTATGTAATTTCCATTATTTTTGTACTGAGCGTGCTGGTCTTTTTTCATGAACTCGGCCACTTTATGCTTGCTAAATTATTCGGGGTACGGGTAGAGCGTTTCTCAATCGGATTTCCGCCCCGCCTGTTTGGCGTGCAGCTCGGAGAAACAGATTACTGTATCTCCGCCATTCCCTTTGGCGGTTACGTGAAGATGGCTGGCGTGATTGACGAAAGCATGGACACCAATGAGCTTAAGGGCGAGCCCTATGAATTCGCCTCCAAAAAAGGATGGCAGAAAGTGCTCATTCTGATCGGTGGTGTTACCATGAATATGATCCTGGCCTGGGCCATCATCAGCGGGTTAATGCATATCGAAGGCGAACCAATCATCCCATATACTACAGTGGGATATGTCGCAGAAACCGGCGTGATGGAGCAGGCCGGAATTAAGGTTGGGGATAAAATTTTATCTATCAATGGACAGCCGGTACACACCTGGAATGATATCCGTGATCAGTATATCGGAAATTTGGGTAACCGTATGGTTTTCAAAATTGACCGTGACGGCAAAACAGACGATATCATTGTAAAGAAAAGCGCTTTGGAGGAAAAGAATTCAGATCAACTGGATATCTTTCCGCTAATTCCGGCAAAAGTTGGAGAGGTGTTGCCGGATTCCCCTGCCGGACAGGCCGGACTGCAGCGCGGCGAGACCATACTAAGTATTAACGGCCAGCAAGTTAAAAGCTGGGAGGCGATGACCAATATCGTACGCGACAATCCCAACAAATCGCTCGAATTTACAATTCAGAAAGACGGGGAAACGCTCACTAAAACCATCACTCCGGATGTCGCCAGCGAGATCAGTGAGAATGGAACGGACCATAAAATCGGCAAAATCGGAATTGGGGTGTATTACGAAAAAAACAAACTTCCCGTAGGTGCGGCCATGGTTCAGGGATTTGACAAAACAGTCTTCATCACCAAGATGAGCGTAAAGGGGCTGTGGTGGATTGTTTCCGGTAAAAAGTCGGCCAAGCGGATGCTGGGCGGTCCGATTATGATAACCAAACTGGCCGGCGAATTCGCAAAGAGCGGATTTGCAAGTCTGCTGGAGCTGGTTGCAAACCTCAGTATTATGCTGGCCTTTATCAACATCCTGCCCATACCTGCTTTGGATGGCGGCCATATCGCAATTGTGGCAATTGAAGCAATCCGGCGCAAACCGCTTTCCACACAGACAAAATTAAAGATTCAACAGGTAGGAATGGCCCTCCTGTTCGTTCTCATCATTTTTGTCATGTATAACGATATCATGAGATTGTTCCACTCTTAGAAAGATGATAAATCCGTAGATCGCCCCG
>JARRQT010000062.1:0-16048 GCA_037381445.1 Calditrichia bacterium | reverse complement strand
GGTTGCCTTTCGATTTAGAAACATCCCCCGGGCAGAATCCGAAAGGCTGCCTGCCCCATTTCCAAGAGTGTATTCATAGACATTTTCATCTTTCTGTTGAAACATGATTTTCCAAAATTTATATTGCCTGTGCATTTTTATATTATCGTTTTATTCCGTACCTGTTGAATCGCTTTCATCCTTAAACAAAAACAAGGAGTTCAGCTTATGCCTACCATTAGTCACAAAATTTCGGAATTCACCGTCAACCTCAAATATGAGGATTTGCCTGCAGAGGTTGTGTTTCAGGTTAAAAAGTTTTTACTGGACTCAATCGGCTGCGCGTTCGGCGGATGGGACACGGAAGACATACAGATTCAGCACAAGTTGCATAAACAGATGGGAGGTGCGCCTGAAGCGACAGTTCTGGTCAGCGGCGCAAAGCTTCCGATGAACCATGCTACCCTGTTAAACAGTCTGCTGATCCGTGCCCTGGATTACAATGACATTTACTGGGAAGAAGATCCATCCCATCCCAGCGATATTATTCCGGCGGCGCTTACGCCGGCAGAAGCGCTTGGCAGGAGCGGCAAGGATTTGATTACAGCCATCGTTCTGGCGTATGAATTTGAGCAACGAATGTGCGAGTTCGCCCATCCCGGCATCAGGGAGCGAAAATGGCACCATGCCACTCTCACCGGCTTCGTTTCCCCTATTGTGGCCGGCAAGATATTAGGTTTGAATGTGGACCAAATGGTGAAGGCCATCGGGATATCCGGCAGTCACACCTGCACCCTGGGTGCCGTCACTGCCGGCAAACTGACCAACATGAAAAACACCGTGGATCCCATGGCGGTACAGGCCGGCGTGCTGGCCGCCCAGCTGGCCAAAGAAGGCTACAGCGGTCCCGAACACGTGATTGATGGCAAGGAAGGACTCACAGACACCTTCGGACCGGAATTCGAATTAAACCTGCTGACCGATAATCTGGGAAAGGACTGGCGAATCCTGCGCTGCAGTATGAAGGCCTATTCTGCCGAGGCACTGACCCACTCACCGATTACCGCGGTCCAGAAAATTGTAAAGGACAATAATCTGAAGCCGCGGGATATTTCGGGAATCCTGGTGAAAACTGTCGCCCGCGCGGCAGACATTCTTTCGGACCCCTCCAAATATAAACCGACCAGCAAGGAAACCGCTGACCACAGCCTGCCCTACTGCCTGGCGGCAGCAGTGGCGGACGGTATGGTGACGCCTGCTCAGTTCAAGGAAGAAAAACTGAAGGATCCTCAGATTTGGGATTTGATGCCTAAAATCAAAGTTGTGGCCGAACCGGAATTCGAAAAGCTGTTTCCCAGACTGAAAGCGACCGAAGTTACCGTTACCGACAACAAAGGGAACAAACATACCTTGCGCGTTGATTATCCAAAGGGCGATTATCGTGATCCGATGTCCGAAGACGAACTGTTTTATAATTCGACAGCATGGTTCTGGACAAGATGGGCCGGGAAAAACGCGACCGCATGGTTGAATTGATCATGGATCTGGAAAAAGTAAACAATATCAGGAATTTCATGCAGGCAATGATCAAATAAAACAGAAATCGATATAAGAAAAATGCAGGTATGAAAAGGCCGCTTTCCGTCAGGCTATTGTATTGAGCGGGCAGCGGCCTTTTTTTATAATACCAGTTGCCTCATGTACTGGTCCACTTCTTTCAGAAAGTGTTCAATATCTTCGGCGTATCCTTCCTGATAAATAGGATAGTTCCTCAGTTGCAGCCCCCGCCGGTAAATCTGTTTAATCTCCTCCAACAGGTTAAGCCGGTCCCCTTCCCCGCCGGTAAACAACTGTTTTATCTCCGGGAGAATCACCCCAAACCGCCCCTGCAGCAGATAGAATTCTTCATATCCCTGTTCCGGGGCCAATTCGCCCAATCGTGCGGAGATCACTGACAGCCTGTCAAAAAGACTGTCCAGACTGTCCTGTCTGACATAATCCATATTTAAAATCACTGCTTCAGCGGCAAAAAGATGAAGATTTAAATCCTTCTCTTCGTTCCGCTTCCGATTCGGTATCTCCTTATTCGCCATTAATGCCCTGTCCAGGTCCTGCCAGATATTTTCTGCCAGTATCTTTTTTCGATGGTAGTCATTGGATAACTCATACTCCCGGAACAGAATGCTGGCTTCCAGAGAATACAGCCTTCGAACATCCAACGACGAAATCCCCGGTTTGAGCCTGTGAATGGCCTCCCGGGAATTTATCAGGGCATTCTTATTGTCGCCCAGACGATAAAAGCTTTCTGCCCGAATCAGTTTAATCTGAAAACATTTTTCTGAGGAATTGCTACAGTCGATATCCGAATCCACAACTTCTTTATACTTGTCTTCCTCATACAGCTTTTTTATGGTTTTCAGGCGGGTACCGGCGCAGCCGGAAATAAACAGGTTTATCAACGCGATAGAGGCAATGAGCAGGACACCCATTTTTATCGCTCGAATCTTGTCATCCCTGGATGATGTCATTGCATTATTCCTTTCTAAAATTTCCCCAACCAGAAACTATGGTCAATTTTCATTTCCGAGAACGGAAGATGTCCTGAATTCGCAGGAAGCCATATTTATTCAAAAATCTGGGGCAGTACCTGAAAGCTGATTCGGACGCCGTTATCCACAAAGTCAAAGCTGTCCAGTTCTACCGCCTTTGAGATCAATTTTGCGGCCTTCGCCATGGCGGCCTCATGCATGAGATCGTCGAGGCGAACCTGAATTCCCAATTCCTCCCCCTGCACACCGAGAGCGGGGATTCTTGCCGCTGCCTTTTCCAGAAGATCGATATCAAAAATATGCAATGCCGCGTAACTGACACCTTGCAGCACCCACTGTACAAATCTGCGGGAAGAATGAAAAGAGATTTCCGGCAAATGCCAGAATTTCAGGTGAACAACATCATCTTCCAGGCTGATGCTTTTCGGTTTGATCTCAATATTTACTGAAAAAAACAATTTATAATGCAGTTCCAGTGATAGCGTTGCCGCACCCTGCCTGCAATCCAGCCGGATATGGCGAATTTCCGGAACGTCCTGCACAAATCCGGGCAACACTTCATTGATCTTTTCCTGGGGGATCAAAATCGACGGGTGAAGAATATGGCCGTCAGATACAATTTGTTTGAGGTTATGAACCAGTTTTTCGAACATAAGGAAATCACTTCCCATCCGCTAAAATCGTTCTCCTAAAATACGGGAAAAATAAAATTTAGTCAATCGATTAAAACAGGAGCGATCGCCAAAACTCCTTCGGAATTTTTTTCCCGACAAGTACCAACCCATCCTTAAAAGATCTCAACTATAAAAAAGCAGGCAGAACAAATATATGCTTGTTAAAAATGCAAAAAGAAAATAAATTCAGTTAAACATCAATTTTATGGAAAGGACAAGTCAGGACGGTAAGAATATAAAAGAGAAAGGATTTTCAGATGCCTGCTGATAATTTTTTCAGTTTGCCCCTTGCCCACCACAAAGTATTGTTGTGGATTCTCGCTTTTATCATCACCATCAGTTCCGCGATTTACCAGCGCATGACCGGTCCCACCTATCCGGCCCGGGGACAAGTGGTTCTTTCGGGACAAAAAATATCCTACAGGCTCTTAAGGTCGGAGACAGTTGGAAATGATGCGGCAGTCAGCCTTATCGTCCCGGACACTTCCATTTCCGGCCATGTCAGATACAAAAGATACAATTCTCATGATGAATGGACCGTCCTTGCCCTGAAGAAAGAAGGCAATAAATTGTCGGCCCGGCTCCCTGAGCAACCGGCTGCAGGAAAACTGATGTATTTTTCCTATCTGGAAAAAGGCGGTGAGAGCATCTCCCTGACCGGGGAAGAACCGGTGGTACTGCGCTACAAAGGGGGGGTGCCGGTGGCCATTCTGATTCCTCATGTATTCCTGATGTTCTTTGCCATGCTGTTGTCCAACCGGGCCGCGCTGGAAGCGGTTGACTCCCGGGGGAATGTTCATTCCTACATGATGTGGACGATCGGCCTGTTTTTCATCGGCGGATTTATTCTTGGTCCGCTGGTTCAAAAATTCGCTTTTGATGCCCTTTGGACAGGAATTCCATTCGGCTTCGATCTTACTGACAATAAAACCCTGATCGCAATGGTGGGGTGGCTTTGGGCCGGTTATAAAAACCGGGGCGAGCACCGCAATCGCGGCTGGGTTATTTTTGCCGCAGTGCTCATGCTGGCCGTTTATCTCATTCCGCACAGCGTATGGGGTTCCGAACTGGACTACACAAAAATGTAATGCGGTGTGATCTCCCCGGAAAAATGGTGCAGATAAAAAGGTGATTTCAGACAATGGCCTGAACCGGGGATTCTCCCGACAACAACGCCACAGGAATTTTTTGTCTGAAGGAAATGAAATAAAGCATCGGAATATCCGGTCTAATTCTTCGCTTCACCAATTAAAATCCCGATACTTGCTCTCTCTGCCAAAGCCTTTCAAAACTTTCTTTTTAAGCCCGGAACTTTATGTTATCTTGGGACTTAATATTGATGTAAAAAATGGTTTTTGTGGATGCTAAAGCTGAAATCGATCGTAACCGATCTGCCGGAATTTGAAACCTTTCGGGAAAAGCTCTTCTCTGGTTACCAGATTTATATAAAAGGCATAAACGGCTCATTTCTGAGTTTTGTGCTGAATTATGTGGTCGACACGCTGGAAAACAGCCTGCTGGCGGTGGTGCCGGATACCGAACAGGCTGAAAAACTGACGGACGATCTGCAGTCTTTGATGCCGGCGCGCCGGGTCCTCTATTTTCCGCAGGCTGAGATAGTGCCTTTTGATAACGGAAGTTTTGCGCCCGCACTTCACAGCGCCCGTCTCAATGCCCTGGTGTCGCTGCTGGAAAATCCGGCGTCAGTTATTGTCACCACTCCCATCAGTCTTCTGCAGAAAATTGATCCTCCCGAGCTGATCGCCAAACAGGTCAGCCATATCAAGGTTGGCGACCAGCTGGACCGGGATTTTTTGATTGAATGGCTGGTTGAATCCGGTTTTGAACGCATGCAGAGTATTGAAGAGATCGGGCAGTTCAGCGCCCGGGGCGGCATTGTGGATGTGTTTTCTTTCGAGGCCGGCACCCCTTACCGCATTGAGTTTTTTGATGACAATATAGAATCAATCCGTGAATTTGATGTGCTGTCCCAGATGTCCATCAGACAGGTGGAACAAGTCAGGATCGTGGGCGCCAACCGTGAAAGCTCGGGAAATGCCACTCTCTTCGATTATCTAAAATCCGGCGCTGTTATCTTCTGGGATGATATGGAACGGACCCGCAAGATGATTGATGACTGGCTGGAAAATGCGCAAAGGCTTTATGATGAAGGGGAAGAGCGCAGCAGCGATCCGTCTCAGGTTTACCTTTCCCAGACTGAGATTCAAAAATTCTCAAAAAGCTATCGGCAGATTTATCACAGCCATTTTCAGAATGCGGAAAATACGGATGTCAATTTTAATGTGCAGCCTCCTCTGACCTTTCACGGAAATATTAAATTGCTGACCAAACATCTTTATAGCAAACTGGGACGCGGCAAAAAGAATGGCCAGAACATTTTTATTGTGTACGATAAACCCGCCCGCCGGGAGAGGCTGGAAGAAATTATTCTGGCCGAAATGGATTGGCTCCCGCCGGTTAAATTCATTCAGGGAGACATCCATAACGGCTTTTTAATCCCCGGCATCTCCCTGGAAATACTGACCGAACATGAAATTTTTGACAGAATCAAGGCCCGGCGAAACCGTCGTAAGCTGCAGGTGTCGGGAAGCATCATCCGCCAGCTCAACAGTTTGAAATATGGTGATTACGTTGTTCACGTCGATTACGGAATCGGAAAATACATCGGGACAGAACAGATTTCGGTGGTAGGCGTCCAGAAAGACTGCCTGAAAATCGAATATGATGAACAGGATATTTTGTATGTCAACCTGGATAAGCTGAATCATGTTCAAAAGTATGTCAGCGAGGAGGGATTCAATCCCCCGCTTACCCATCTCGGCAGCACCGAATGGGAACGCGCCAAGGACAAGACGCGCAAATCGGTTGAAAACATCGCCAAGGACCTGGTCAAGCTTTATGCAAGCCGCATGCAGACCGATGGCTTTTCATTCGCTGAAGATACACTCTGGCAGAAAGAACTGGAGGCCTCCTTCATGTATGCGGACACACCGGACCAGTCCCGCGCAACCCGCGATGTGAAAGCCGATATGGAGAGAGACAAACCGATGGACCGCCTGATTTGCGGTGATGTCGGGTTTGGCAAAACCGAGGTGGCTATCCGCGCCGCCTTCAAGGCGGTAAATGACGGTAAGCAGGTCGCGGTGCTGGTTCCCACCACAATCCTCGCCCAGCAGCATTTCTATACTTTTCGGGAACGGATGAAGAATTTCCCTGTGAATATCGAAGTGCTGTCCCGTTTCCGAACGCGAGCCGAACAGAAAAAAGTGCTCGACCGGCTGCATGTAGGCGATGTGGATATTCTGATCGGGACTCATCGCCTGCTGTCCGGCGACGTGGAATTCAAGGACATCGGATTGCTTGTGGTGGATGAAGAACAGCAATTCGGTGTCAAACATAAGGAAAGGCTTCGACAGTTGAAAGTCAGCGTTGATACCCTCACGCTTACGGCTACTCCCATTCCCCGCACCCTGCAGATGTCGCTGATGGGCGCCCGCGACCTTTCCAATATTGACACGCCGCCCCGTAACCGCCATCCTATCATCACTGAAATCTGCACATGGGAAAAGGAGCTGATTTACCGTGCCATTACCTATGAAATGGATCGCGGCGGGCAGATATTTTTCGTGCATAACCGGGTGCAGACCATTCAGGGTGTGGCCGAGATATTGAAACAAACCGTGCCGCAGGCGCGAATTGCGGTTGCCCATGGCCAGATGCATGAGCACGATCTGGAAAGAATCATGAATGATTTTTATGCGAAGAAATACGACGTTTTGCTGGCCACCATGATTATCGAGAACGGGCTGGACATCCCCAACTGCAATACCATTATCATCAACCGTGCAGACCGTTTCGGACTGGCCCAACTGTATCAGCTGCGGGGCCGCGTCGGCCGCTCGGACCGCCAGGCGTACGCCTATCTCATCGTGCCGCCGCACGACCGGCTCAATGACACGTCATTGAAGCGGCTTTACGCAATAGAGGAATTCACCGATCTTGGCTCCGGGCTCAAAATCGCCATGCGCGACCTGGAAATCCGCGGGGCCGGGAACCTGCTGGGTCACCAGCAGAGCGGATATATCAACGCGGTGGGATACGATTTATACCAAAAGATACTGCGTGAAACGGTCGAGAAATTACAGGACGAAATATTGCCGTCCGAGCTGGTCTCCAGTCGTATGCCGCATGTGGACGCGGCAGTGGATGTGGACAGCGATATGTACATCCCGGACAGCTATATCGAATCGAGCAACGAAAAAGTAATGATATATCACCGCCTGCTAAACCTGGACAGCCTGGTGAGTATCGATAATCTGGCCAAAGAGCTCAGAGACCGTTTTGGTCCCCTGCCGGAAGAAGCCCGGAAACTCGTCGAAATGGTCAAGATTAAAAGGCTGGCCAGCCAGCGTTTTATCAAACAGGTAAAAATATCTAAAAACAATATGACCATGGCTTTGGACGACAGCATCGTGGAGACCGATTATTTCATCGAAAAGGAATTGCCGCGCTATATTAATCAGAAAATTGCCCCTGTAGATTTCAGTCAAACGGAGGGATTCCGGGTTCATTTGAGATTAACTGGCAAAACCCCCATGGATTATCTGACTTTTGCAAAAAATTTCTTGCAAAGCTTATAGTAAAACGATAATTTTTTAAATTATTTTGGAATAAAAATAAAACATATCTTTGCCAAATTTTTCAGGAGGAGTTTTAAATGTTCAAGTATGTCTCTGTCGTCACCGCGCTCTTAATTTCGATGATCTTAATGACGAGTTGCGGAAAAAACCAGGATACCATCGCAAAGGTCGGTAATGAGAAAATTTCCGTCGATGAATTCAAAGCAGCGCTCATGCAGAAATTTCATGCACAGGATGCAAGCAAGATCTCGATGGAAGAGAAACAAAGTGTAATCAAGGATATCATAGATGAGCACCTGAAAGTTATTAAGGCGCGTGAATTGAAATTAGATGAAGACCCTGAATATAAGAAAGAAATCAGCGCCAAAGAAGATAATCTGATTGCGCAGAAATTGTACGAAACCGAAATTGTCGACAAACTGATTTCCAATGAGCTGCTCGAAAAATACGCGGAAGTAAAAGGCAGCGAAATCACCGCCAATGCAATTGTTTTGGGCTACAAGGGATCAAACGGCAACAAGGCCAACCGTACAAAGGAAGAAGCGATTTCGCTGGCGGAGCAGGTAAAAAGCAAATTGGCGCAGGGTGAAGACCCGCAGGCTCTGTCACAGGAATATTCTGACGATCAGAATCTGAAAAACAGAAACGGTTTGGTAAAACCTTATATGGCCGGAATGTTTGATCTGGAAGTCGATAAAGCCATCGCCGGCGCAAAACCGGGAAGCATCGTCGGGCCTGTCACGACAAATCGCGGCATCTATATTCTGAAAATTCTGACAAACAAAAAATTGGCGCATGGTAATATCAACGGCGCCGATAAAAACCGGGCCAAAAGAGAGCTGTTCCAGAAATATTTTCAGAACGAGGGAAACCAGGATTATCAGAAACTCACCGATGAGTTTAAATCGAAAATGAAATCAGGATTATCGCAGGAAGGTATTGAAAGCTTTTTGGCAACCGTAAAGCAATGGTCTTCCAAACCCGGTTTTGCGGACAGCACCTTCACGCCGGAACAGCGTGCGGTCAAACTCGCTTATATCGGCAAAACGGAAATCACCGTGGGCGATTTTATCGATCAGTTCCATGGCCGGTTTGCCATGTTTTATACCCGCTATGCGACTCCCGAAGGCATGAAGCGGATACTGGAAAATCATAATAATTATATGGCCTGGGTTATTACCGCCCGGGATAAAGGACTGGAGAACAATCCCGAGGTAAAGGAACAGATCAATCAGTTGGAACGGCGGATGCTGACACAACTGTTCGACCGGCACCTTGCGCAGGAAACGAAAGTAAATGATCAGGACCTGAGTGCCTACTACGAAGCGAACAAAAACAAATATATGGAACCACGTAAAATCCGGATTTGGGAAATTGCTGTAAAAGACAGCAAACTGGCTGATAAAATTTATCAAATGGCCTCAAAGAAGAATTCAGATTTCCAGAAACTGGCAGAAAAATATACGGAAAAAGCGCCCATGAAGAAAAAGGGCGGAGATCTGGGCTATCAGCCGGAGAATTCCGCTTTTGGCGAAGTTGTTTCGAAAGCCTTTGCCGCCGGGGAAAATCAGATCGTCGCCCCATTCCGGTTCGGGCCGTTCTATTATGTCCTGAAAACCGATGACATTCAGCCAGCCCGTCAGAAGACGCTGGACGAGGTACGAGCCAATATTGAGGCCGCTGTTAAACATGAAAAACAGAGTGAACTTCAATAGAATATGATTTATGAAATGCGCAATGTATATTCTTTCTGGATCAATGAATCACTATTAAGAAAATTAACATAGCAGAGAGTATTATGACAAAAAAGTATTTGATTATTCCCGTGGTTCTGATTTCAATGATTTTGGGATTGATGGGGTGCCATAAGGATTCGGTCCCGTTTATTGAGATTGTGGCAAAAGTGGGCGACAACTATCTGACCCGCAGTGAACTGGAGAAATGGATGCCGCCAAATGTGCCAGAGGAACAGAAAGAAGCGGTAGTGCGGCAATACATCAACCGCTGGGTCCAGAGAACCACACTGGCTCTTGGGGCCCGCAACGACGGCATTTCACTAACAAGTTATGAAAAATGGTCCATTGAAAATCTTGAAAAGGAAATGCTCAGTCAAAAATATCTGGAAACCAAACTCCCCAAGGAGATCATTGTCACCGATCAGGAAATATCCAATTATTACGACGAAAACAAAGATGAATTTGTCAGAGATGAAGATGAAGTCCATCTGGTGCAATTATTTCTGGAAAATCCGGATCAGGCGATCGCCGGCGAAATCCGGGAGAGCAAGCTGCTTCTGGATGTTATACAAAAAAACTATCTGGATTCCCAAATGAACCGGATGATGGAGAAGAACGGCGACATCGGATATGTGGAAGTAAGGAATTTGCGGCCTGAAATCGCCCGACGGGTGAAGTCCGGCAGCACCGGCAGGATTTATGGTCCGGTCAGAATAGAATCCGGTTATTATTATTTCCAGATGCTGGACAAGCAGAAAAAGGGAAGCGTGAGAAGCCAGGATCTGGTAGAGGATGATATCCGCCTTCGCCTGATTAACGCGAAAAAAGAAAGCCTGGTTGAGGACATCGCCAAGAAGATGTCCGAAAAGTATTCGGTTGAGATTTATCCGGAGCATTTCAAATAGACGCAGCGGAAAGAAATTAAAAAAACTTAAAACTATTTGCATATAACAACGTTAGAAAATCTTTTTGAATGGAATCATATAATTGAAATCATTTTAAAATTACGGAATAGAAGGAGTATTATGAAAAAGGTTTTGCTGTCAATCGGGGTGATTTTTACCCTGTTCGTGTTACCTTCGTTTGCCCAACAAGTGGTCGATGGGACCGCCGCCATTGTCGGGAATGATGTGGTATTGGTATCCGATATCAATGCCCTGATTACTCAATATGCCTTTCAGAACAAGATCGATATTGCACGCCAACCCGAACTGTATAATAAGCTCGGCAAACAGTTCCTCGAGTCTTTAATCGATCAAAAATTATTGCTGATAAAAGCGGAAGAAGACACCATAACCGTGGATGAAGAGCGGGTCGACCAGAATCTGAATCAGCAGATCGATTATATGGTCCAACAGGCCGGTTCAACAGACAAGCTGGAGCAATACTATTCCGCACCGCTTTATAAAATCAAGAAGGATCTGCGCAACGAAATCAAAAATCAAATGCTTATTGGCATGCTCCGGGATAAAAAATTCGCCAATATCAAAATATCCCGGAAAGAAGTAGAAAATTTCTATGAATCCTATAAGGACAGTATTCCGGGAGTAAAAGCCTCCGTTGACATCAGCCACATCCTGATGCAGGTGACCCCCAGTGAAAAGAGCATCGCTGCCGCCTATGAAAAAATCAAAAATATTCAGGACCAGTTGAAAAACGGGGCGGATTTTGCCGAAATGGCCCGCAAATATTCCGAAGATCCCGGTTCGGCCCGCAATGGCGGAGACCTGGGATTCGTGTCCCGGGGCTCTCTGGTAAAAGAATTTGAAGAAGTGGCTTTCTCCCTGAAAGAAGGCGAGATTTCCGATATTGTTCAAACACAATTCGGTTTTCATATTATCCAGCTTCTGGAAAGACAGGGCGAGAAAATTCATGTTCGCCATATCCTGATTCAGTTGAAGCCCACTGCCGCCGATGAACAGCGCGTGGTGGACAAATTAAATGACATCCGCCAGAAAATCATCAATGGTGACTCGACGTTCGAGGAAATGGCGGTAAAGTATTCGAATGATCCCAATGTGGAAAAAGACAAGGGACATCTTGGGGAGTTTGAAGAGGGCGGCTTCCAGATTCAGCAATTCGCCGATGCGGTGAAGGACTTAAAGGAAGGCGAAATCAGTCAGCCCTTCAAAACCGAATTCGGATATCATATTGTAAGGCTGAACAAAAGGAATGATGCCCGCACCCTGTCACTGCAAAAAGACTGGGAACAGATAGAACAGTGGGCGCTGCAGGCAAAGCGGGAAAAAGAATTCAAGGCCTGGCTGGCAGAATTGCGCAAAGAAATTCCGGTAATTGTCGAAATTAACCTTTAAGCCATTTTAGAAATGCCCAATTCCCAACCGAAAGTTTTAATCGTTGAAGATCAACTAAACTGGCGGCGATTGTATAAGGTTTGGCTTAAAAATTTCGAACGCATCACCTTTTGCACTTCCCCCAAGGAAGCAATAGAAAGTATACAGAACAGTCCGGTGGATCTCCTCATCACAGATCTGGGTCTCCCCGCACCGGAGGAGGGAATCAAAATGCTTCAGGATATCTTGTTCCTGAAGCAGAACCTCAAGATTATTGTTGTCAGTGCCTACACCAGTCGGGAATTACATCTAAAAGTTCAGCAACTGGGGGTGTATGCTGTTTTCCGCAAGGATGAAAGGCTGGAGTCTGAATTGCCCATTTTTGTTCGCAAGGCGTTTGAAATGGCCTCTCTGGAGCGAGAGAATCATTACCTGAGAAAACAATTTCGGGAAAAAGTCAAACAATATCAAATTCTGGGAAAAAGTGATGCTGCCGAAAGACTGAGGCAGCAGGTTCAAAGTATCAGCCAGGCCGATTCTCCGATTTTAATTACCGGCGCAACCGGAGCCGGCAAAAATTATTTGGCCAAACTGATTCATTTTCATTCTCGCCGCTCCCGCAGACCTTTTGTCTCCATCAACTGCGCCAATCTTCCTCCTAATCTTATGGAAAGCGAACTATTCGGCCATGTCAAGGGCGCCTACACCGGGGCAGAGAGCACCACAATCGGGAAATTTAAGCAGGCTGATGGCGGAACGGTTCTTCTGGATGAAATCGGAGAGATTCCCGTTAAATTACAGGCCAAATTATTGCAGGTAATCGAGGATAAAAGTTTTTATCCCCTGGGCGGCCGGAAAGAAATCTATGCGGATGTCCGTATTCTGGCATCAACCAATCGCGATTTGACCCATGAAATCCGGAAGGGGACCTTCCGGGAAGACTTGTACTACCGTATTGCCGGATTCGTTCTACCGGTTCCTTCGCTTTCCGAAAGAAAGAAAGATATTCCTGACTATTTCGATTATCTCCTAAAAGAGACCTGTGAAGAGGAAGGCATTGCAGTTCCTGAAATCGCTCCCGAGGTGTATTCGGTCATACAGAATCTGCCCTGGACCGGAAACCTCAGGGAATTAAAGAATGCCGTTATCCGCCTATTGTTATTTCACCCCGAGAGGATAACCATTCAGAACTTGACCGAACAAGGTATCACCATAGCACATCATCCTCCCGCAATTGAAAAGGCCCTGCAGCGGGAATACAGCCTGAAAGAGATATCCGCCATTTATGCAAGGGCCCTCTACAACAAGCTTCATCGCAAGACCGAGGTAGCTGAGATACTCAATATTGACAGAAAGACTTTAAACCGCTATTTAAAAATGAAGGTAGATTAACATTGAAGAATAAAAACAATACCAATCGCGAACAAATAATATCAGAATGGATGGAATTGTTTCCTATTCGTGAATATGATTATGAAATGGATGAAGAAAATCTCGCAATCGTGAACGTTCCCCATCCGGAAAACTGGTTCACCCGGAAATTTTTGCCCAAGCCCAAAGCTCCCGCACGAAGAATCCATCTCGACAAAGTTGGGACGTTTGTCTGGAAACGGTGTGACGGTAATTATAGTGTGAAAGACATTTGTGCCGATTTATCCAATGAGTTCGGAGATGAAATGAATCCCGTAGATGAGCGGACTGTCATGTTTTTGCAGCAGATGTATAAGGAAGAGTTTATCAAGGTCTATACCAAGAAGAGTGAAGAAGAAAGGATTGGCACAGAATAATCTGAAATAATACCTTTTGATCCTCGCAAAAGACTCTTCATTCAATCAAAATTTCACCCGGTATTCGGAATCTCATCCGTAAATACTGCCTGTCTAATTTAAAAACGCATTCCTTTTTTTGTGATCTAACCAAAAAAAGATGGTTATTTCCCCACACCTGGAATTACAAATTCAGTACTGATCTGGAGCAGGATATCAGTTTCATCTATTCAATATCAACATTCGATGATATTATCCGTGAAATGGCCAGGCTGCCGGAAGAGATTCAGCAGTATGCCTTAAACCGCTGGTATAATTTTTGGAGCCAGAAGGCAGTTTATCAGATTTTTGCAGAACACCCGCAAACAACACCCATTTTTAATCATTATGATGAAGCGGAGGCATTTTTAATTCAGAATATCCCTTTCAAAATCAAATTCAATGTCTTCCCCTATCACTTTGCCAGAACGCTGCGCTATGCTATCAGACATAAGGAAGAGTTGGTTTACTGGTATTACCGCAAAACACAGGCGAGTTCAACGGCTGAGCAGTACAACCAATTATTCATTATTTTGTATCAGCGGGATGGGGAGCACTGGAGGATGAAAGCGGAATTTCCCATGCTCAGTAAATTCATCAACAGTTACCTGGATAACTTCGACATCCACAAGACGATCCGGCTTCATTTGTTTGGAGATAAGATGAATTATGCCGATATCATCTGGTGCATCAGGGAAGAATAGAAAATTTTAAAAAAGGGAATTACCAAAAATTTCATTTCTGAACATTGGCTTAGGTCTCCCAAAAGATATCATTTCAGTTTCCTAATAATTTTTTCCGTAATATCTTCCGGAACCAGTCGCCAGCCGGGCTCAAAATGATTGGTGATTTTCCCGGATTTCTTTATATAATCGATGATAAATTCACGCAATTCTTTATTGGATTTCCAGATAATTCGGCACCCGTATTTCTTGTTTAGCTGAATGGCGCGGTAGCTGTTCACTGCCACTTTGTATTTTCGTTTCATATCCAGCGGCTTCTTCACTCCGCTGGCGGTGAGATTAACGATGCGTTCCCCTACAGGCCGGGTAATATCGATCTCATAACGGATTCCTTCCGCCATATCATATTCAATTCCTTTGAAATCATTATTGATCAATGATGTCTTGAATGGGTCCCGGGGATCAATCCGGTTGAAGTAACGGGCCGAGTTTTCCAGATGCTGTTTCATTTGTTTGCCGGTCATTAAAACCACGTACAGATCATTCTCAAATTCATAAAGCTGATAGATGTCTCTTACCCGGATGGGACCTTTTTTCAATAAATATTTATCTCTGAAAACGGTGGTCAAAGAGATATCCGCCGTTGTAGCGTTTAACTGGGCCTGATGAATTAGATTCACAACAGGGTTATCCCGGAATCTGACATGATTGCTCTCAATATCTTCTGCAGCCTCCCCCACGGGCTCATCAATATATTTCAGTATTTTTTTATGGTAGGGTTCATACAATTTCAGAATTCGGGGATGCGGTTTTATTCCTTTGAGAGATTCCAGATGCGCCTGTTTATCAATCAGCTCCAATCTGCCGGCATTCTCTTTATAGGTAAGCCTGATAACGCCCAAATAGCAGCCGTGACTGCCTGCCAACACCACCGCTGGTTTGTTCACATCTCTTTTGCCATCTTGGGGATGGGTATTAAATAGTTTATGTTCATGACCGGCGATGATAACATCAAACCCGGGTTCTTTTTCGGCAATCTCAAGTGTCGGATTCTCCTCAGGAATGTCCTTGGGCCAGTCGTCATTCTGTGCTTTGGATCGGATGCCTGCATGGAACATCCCAATCAACAAATCCACCTTTTTATCTTCTTTTAGATATTTGCTCCACCCCGACGCAGCTTCTTTCATATCCTGCCAGTGGATCCCCTTATAGGTATTCGGGTTTAGCCAAAAAGGGATAGCCGGAGTTGTCAATCCCAGGAACGCGATTTTTAATCCCGCCACTTCCCGGATGGTAAAGGGCTGAAAGTAGGATTTTCCGTTGCGGGTATTGGCATTAGCGGAAAGCCAGGGAAATTTCAATTGCTTGTTTATCCGGTTGTATACCCTGGGTCCCTGTTCAATATCATGATTGCCAACAATCGATGCCGTAAAATGCATTTCATTCATGATTTCTGCCAGGGGATACGGACTTCGCGTATCCCTAAAATTAAAGTAGTATGTTAAAGGGGAACCCTGGGAGAAATCACCGTTATCCAGCAGAATCACATGCTCGTATTTCTCCCTGTATTTATCAACCAGAGTGGCAATCCTGGCCAACCCGCAATCCGTGTCAGCGCCGGACAGATAATCATAGGGCAGCTGAATACAATTCCACCCACGACGAGG
>JARRQT010000061.1:0-14271 GCA_037381445.1 Calditrichia bacterium | reverse complement strand
CTTCGACGGGCTCAGTGTGACAGCTCATCACCTAGGAGGCAGGGCGCTATTTTTTATGACTGTTTTCAAAATTTATCTCCGCCATCTTTTCCGGACTCCAGTTTCCGGTCTGCATGCTCCGTGAATCACGCTTCGACAACTCTTCGACAAGCTCAGAGTGACAGCTCAGTGTGACGGCTCACGCTTCGACAATGCTTCGACAGGTTCAGCATGACCGGTTCGACGGGTTCACGCTTCGACAAGCTCAGAGTGACAGCTCAGCGTGACAGCTCACCACGCAGGTGCAGGGCGTCAGGCTTTCTTTTGTGCGGATTTGTCCGTATATTCCCTGAAAAAAACGGCAGGGCAATTTCATGGATCTAAAACTGGCAGTATTGATAGACGGCGATAATATACCTTCCGCGTATGTGAAAGCGATGATGGAGGAGATCGCCAAGTACGGCAATCCCACCATTAAAAGAATCTACGGCGACTGGACAACTCCCAACCTTTCAAAATGGAAAAATGTCCTGCTGGAGAATGCCATAACGCCCATTCAGCAGTACGGCTACACCTCGGGAAAAAACGCCACCGATTCCGCGATGATTATTGATGCCATGGATATTCTCTATTCGGGACAGGTCAACGGCTTCTGCCTGGTCTCCAGCGACAGCGATTTTACCCGGCTGGCCACCCGGCTGCGCGAAGCCGGGATGAATGTGATCGGCATCGGCGAGAAAAAAACGCCGGAACCCTTTATTGTGGCCTGCGACCGCTTTATTTATATTGAAATTCTCAAGGACCAGTCCGGGGAGAACGAATCGGAATCGGCCCCCAGCAAATCCCGCAAAAAAAGCAGCGTGGACAAGATAACGCCCAAGGTGATCAGACTGATTTCATCGACCATATCCGATCTGGCGGATGATGACGGCTGGGCCTACCTGGGAGATGTGGGAAACCTGCTGCAGAAAAAACAGCCTAATTTCGATTCCCGCAACTACGGCTTCCAGAAATTAACGCCGCTGATTAAATCGACCCGGAAATTCGAGATTGAACAGCGCGAGAGCCCCAAGGGACGATTCAAGCTGATTTATGTGAGGAACAAGGGAAAAAATAAATAGCACCCGCGCCCGTGACTGAAAACAGAATTTTGTTCATCCGGGAAAAATCTTCGACCCATCCAGGCATCCGTTCATTTTGTTTCCGGTGCGAATCCCACATCCGCCGCAGGGCAGTTTTAAAAAACACTCCGTTACGGTTTTCTGCAAATAGGCAAAAAAATGCGTACGGAATTGCGATTATCTGCCTATATTAATCAAATAAACA
Source organism: Calditrichia bacterium (assembly GCA_037381445.1). Taxonomy (GTDB): domain Bacteria; phylum Calditrichota; class Calditrichia; order RBG-13-44-9; family RBG-13-44-9; genus JARRQT01. The sequence goes on along the minus strand of JARRQT010000061.1, from coordinate 12,966 downwards.
GGATACGCACAGTAAACGGGAGCCGCAGGAACATCAAATGGATTTTTATATGACAGCCGAAAAGGAAATCGCAGATCTCATTGACTCATTTTATAAAATCATTTCCGGCAGCAAAGATCAGCCAAGGGACTGGGAATTATTCCGCGCGCTGTTTGTGCAGGACGCCCGCCTGCTGCCGTTGAAAGCGCTGCCGGAGGGAATCGTCAGCCGTTCTTTTACGGTTGAAGAATACATTAACCGCCTTCAATCCTTCCTGCGGGTAAATGATTTTTATGAATTCGGGGAAAACTACCGGATTGAAATCGTCAATCACCTGGCCCATGCCTGTACGGAGTACAGAGCAAAAAATAATTTAAATGGGAACACGCCCCTGAAACAGGGAGTTAATTTAATCCACTTTATAAATGACGGGAAGCGGTGGCTGATTTCTTTTATGCAGTGGGAAGACACCACGCAATAAATTCATTTTTATACCTGATCATCCAACCCGGAGGCTGCCGGGCATAGGGGCAGGTATGAACAACAATATGGAAAGTAATGGTAATATGACAAATGCACATTCATTTCACATTCCGGTCATGGGGATCGGTTTTACCATTGAGACGCCGCTGAAGGTCGCCCAATATGGCATCGATTCCGTCATTTCCCTGGTCGATGACATTCTTCTGGAAAAGCTCAGAAAGATGTACTGCGAAAAATACGGGCTTCCTTATGAGGAGATAACCGAAAAAACGGAAGATTACCGGGCAAAGCGGATAACCGCATATCTGAACTTAATGAAAAGCCTGGCGGAACAGAAGTTCGAGGCGCTGAAAAATGCTCCCGCCGACAGCAGCGACGAACTCAAGGCATATTTCAGTATGCTGCCGGAAGGTTCAGCCCTGAAACGGGAATTCAGGCGCCGCACCGCGAAATATTTTAATCCCGATGAAATCAGGAACTGGATGAAAGAGAAACTGTCCATGGGCAGTATCGATGTCAATATCATGACCAAGGTGGACAAGGTCAACTACCGCAAAGGCGAAAAACTGCCCGCGGAATACAACGATGCTCACGCCGCCCTGCGGGGCTATGCAAACAGCGATCTGAATTCTTCCATCGTGCTTTCGGCGGGGATGAATCCGGGGCTGTACGGCTACCTGGGGCAGTTCGATGATTTCTATCCCGATGCAGACGGAGAGATAAAAAAGAAGATTGTTCTGAAGGTCAGCGATTACCGCTCGGCCCTGATCCAGGGTAAATTTCTGGCCAAAAAAGGATTGTGGGTTTCCGAGTTCCGGATTGAATCGGGGCTCAACTGCGGCGGCCATGCCTTTGCAACCGACGGCTACCTGATGGGCCCCATACTGGCTGAATTCCGGGACAAGCGCGCCGAGCTGATTAAGGCACTTTATGAAATCCTGGTGAAGGCACTGGCAGCCAAAAACCGCCATGTCCCGCGGGAAGCTCTGCCGCTGCGCATTACCGCCCAGGGCGGTGTCGGGACCGCCGAAGAGCACCAGTTTCTCCTCGAGCACTACCAGGTTGATTCCGTCGGCTGGGGCACTCCCTTTCTTTTGGTACCCGAAGTAACCGCGGTGGAAGAATCCACTCTAAATAAACTGGCGGATGCCAAGGAGGATGACCTGTATTTAAGCGGCATTTCGCCCCTGGGCGTTCCGTTCAATAATCTGAGGGGAAATTCGAAGGACCTTGAAAAATTCAATTTAATTGCCAAAGGGAAACCCGGCAGTTCCTGTCCCAAAAAATATGTGGAACTGAATAATACGGAGTTTACTGAAAAGAGCATCTGTACCGCTTCACGGCAGTACCAATACCTGAAATTGAAGCAACTGGAGAAAGAAAATCTGCCGCCGGATGAGTATCAGGCCCGGTATGATAAAATTGTGGAGAAATCCTGCATCTGCGTCGGTTTGGGGACCTCCGCTCTGCTGGCAAACAAGCTGGATACGAGGGCCGAGGGGGAGGGCGTTTCCGTCTGCCCGGGGCCGAATATGGCCTATTTTTCAAAAATAATGAGCCTGCAGGAAATCACCGACCACATTTACGGCAGGGCGAATGTCATTACCCGGACCGACCGCCCCAATATGTTCATCAAGGAACTGAACATTTATATTGATTATCTGAAAAACAAAATAGAGGAAACCAGGACATCCATGTCAGAAAAACAGGAAAACTACCTGCTGACTTTTGTGAAGAACCTGAAAGAAGGGATTGACTATTATTACGGTCTTTTCAGCAATCTGAAAGACCGCTTCCAGGATGCGAAATACGATATTCTCAGCGCCCTGGATGCGGATTGGCAAATTCTGGATATTCTGATTTCGGAAATTGAAAATCTCTCCCCGGTCCCGGCTGAACTGCATTAGACATAGTTATCCAACAAAATAAATCCCCTGCCCGGAATTATATTTTTTTGGCAGGGGATTTTCAATCTCAGACAATTACTAATCCTGGTAAATGGAAGCAGGATGATTGATTATTTCAGCAGAATCATCTTGTGCGCCTGGGTGAATTTCTCGGTCTTTATCACATAGATGTAGGTGCCGCTGGGCATCATGGTGCTGGCATCATTGCGTCCGTCCCAGTTAGCCGTGTAGTAACCGGCTTCTTCCACGCCATCGGTGATGGTGCGCACCAGTTGTCCCTGGATATTATAGATTTGCAGCGAGACATGGGACTGTTCGGGAAGCTGGTATTTGATGGAAGTCGTGGGATTAAACGGGTTGGGATAGTTCTGGGAAAGGGCAAATTTGTCCGGGATTTGAGAAAGGACGGCGCTGGCAACCTCAGCATCGGTTTTGGGCAGGAACGGCATGGTCACATTGCTGAACAGGATGTAGTCAGCGCTGCTGTTCCAGACCGTATAGCCGTCAACGATCAAAGTCCAGGTCCCCGGCATGGGACTTTGCACGATTACTCTTTCCGGGTCATCCAGCGACAGGCCGTCGGGGTCGCCGTCCCCGTCGTTGTCTTCAATAATCATATTGCCCTGCGGATCAATTACATACAGATCCAGGTCATTGGTGGGCCAGGCCTCCCAGCCGCGCAGCCAGCCCAGGGTAAATTTGGCCTGCGGCAGGTCTTCGGGAACGTCCACGGTGTAAACGGCATTCTGACCCTCCGCCAGTTTCCCGTTTCCGACCGGGAACAGCCCCGGCAGGGAGGTGTTTTTGGTGATCTGCACATCCGCTTTGATTAGACCAGCGTTGGTCCAGTCTCCCTGAATCGTAATCCGGGTGAGACCCAATTCCAGATCCTGCTCACTCAGTTCAAAGGTCTGGGTGCTCTTAACAAAAGCGGGGGTGCCCGCCCGGTAATCCCCGGTGGAGGTCTTGGCGCTGGCAATACCGATGTAGGCGTCATCACCGAATAGCTGGTTTTGCTGAGAGGGGGACAGCATGGGTGTCACATTTACCGAGACTGTCATGCCGGTCAACGGCTGGGTGGTAGTTTGAATAACGAATTCTTTTCGCTGCCCGGGAAGCAGCCAGCCGGTGCTCCCGGAGAAGTTGTCAGAATCGATCACGCGGATACCCGATAGGGCAACGTTAATCCTGACGAGAGGCGTCTGCAGGCCGATGTCCCAGGGATTCCAGCTTCCGAAACGCGCATAGGCTCTTGCCACATCCAGGAAACCAAACCCCTGGTCCTGCTTTCCGGGTCTGCCGTCCACGGCCCAGGGATTGGCGCCGTTCAGCAGAGCGGCCCGGATCTGGTCCGGCGTGGCATTGGGATAGGCGGAAATCAGCAGCGCCGCCGCGCCGGCCACGGTGGGTGCGGAGAAGGAAGTGCCGGACACCCAACTGATTGTGGATCCGTTGGCGCTTTGGGCATAGCGCCAGGTTCCCGGCGCCACGATATCGGGATCGGAACGGCCGTCCGCATTGGGTCCGCGGGAGCTGTAATCGGCCACCTGGTTGTTATCAATGGGTCTCCACAGGAAACCGCCGTTGGGAATGGAGGGCACATAAAAGATTTGTGCCACAATCCGCTCATGGACGGCGTCGCTGGTGGCTCCGACGGTTAAAATATTTTTGGAGTCGCCGGGATCGCCGATGGTCATACTGCTGGGGCCGTTGTTACCGGCGGAGGTTACGACCACAATGCCCGCCTCATGGGCCATTTTTACCAGGGGCGAATAGATGGGATCATTGCCCGCAAACAGTTCCGGACCGCCCAGGCTCATATTCACTATGCGGATGTTGACACCATCGGGATCGCCTTCATTATACATCTGCTTCAGCTCAACGGCCCGTTCAAACGCCGCGCCGATGACGCTACGGGGCGCCGATCCGCTGTTATAAGGAAAAACTTTCAGGGAATAGAACAGCGCCTGGGGAGCCTGCCCGACCATGGGAATGCCGTCAATTCCTCCCCCAAAATAATCCGGGAGCACGGAATTGGGAGCATACTGTTTTACGGCGTTCTGAATGGCCGGATTACTGAAACCAAATATGGCGTTGGCGCCCACACAGCATGCCACCCAGGTGCCGTGGGAGCCGTTGAGCGGGCTGTCGCCGGGAATGCCGTCTCCCGAGAAATTTTCAGCTCCCACAATCCGGCTGTTTACCGCGCGGGCGGCGCTGGAGACGCCGGCGTCAATGATTGCCACAATTACATTTTCGCCATAATGACCGGTCATTTGCGAAAATTTCAAGGCATTGGTCAGATTGTTGGTGTAAGGACTGTAATTATTGGGTTCATTATCCAGAAGACTTTTTAACTCATTTACGGTCATTGCCTGGATATTATCCGCACCTAATTCCACCACACCGGCGATCATGCCCAATCCAGGCCGGTAATGTTCCCGCGGTTCCGGCAAACTGACCATCACATCCTTTTCGATTCGCTTCACTTCCGGCAGTACATTGAAAGCGTTTACCTTGTCCGTCGGAAGCGTGGCGGCAATGGCATCCACATATTTGTAGGCAAAATTAACCTTACCCCCAGCTTCGTTGATCATGTTGCTGATGAGATCATAGTTCGATCTGTCTACCGACATGATAACCCGGACATCATCTGCGGCTATCGCACTGCTTCCCTGAAATCCGGTGAATAGAAGAGGGAGCAGAAGCAAAATAATGATAAAAATTCGCATACTTTTCTCCTGCAATATTATTATGGAGTAGGCAGTTCCCTCTGTTTAAATCATCTGCCCTGTTTGTTTTTACGGTCAAATGAACACAGACAACGGCACCACCTCCTTTCCTTGCAGGAAGTCATCAAGAAAATCGCCTGAAACGGGAATGGTAAATAAAACCCTGTCAGTGCAAGAATATAGAATAGGGAGAATCAGAAATCTCCCTTATTAAAGAAGTAAAGCAAAATGCTGCGGCAGATGAAACCTGAGGAATTCCAGTCTTTTATTCCGGGAGAAAAGCCAGTATTATTTGAATAGATCGTAAAAGATGCATAAAGCGCACCAAATATAATGTTATGCAATGTAAAAATCAACACTTGGCAATGGCATAAAATACCATTAACGATGATAATTTAAAGGAATTTCGACGGCTCCGGGAATCGGGCTGTTAATCCTCGAAAACTAACTTTATGCAGAATGATAAATAGAATATCATAATGGATGCACCGTAACAGTCTTGTGCCGTTTGATAAAGGAGAGCACTGCGGATGTCAAAGAAAGGGGCGTGAAAGATTATTGATTTGCAGCAGCGATTTCCGCATGGCGCACGATTCTGTCTGCTATGTTCCGGAAAATGAAAAAGTGGGCGGGCAGCATACCATACCAGTAGAGCGTACCCCATAAGTTTATCGGATAGAAAATGGCTTCCTGCCGATAGACAGTTTTATCCTGTTCATTGCGGTATACCTGGAATTCCAGCAGGGCGAGGCCGGGCAGTTTCATCTCCGCTTTGAGACGCAGCAATCTGCTGGGTATGAATTTGTCCACCCGCCAGAAATCAACCGCATCCCCCAGCCGCAGGTCGCGGGGGTGACGCCGTCCCCGCCGCATTCCCACCCCGCCGATCAGCCGGTCCGCAACACCGCGGAGCTTCCAGGTCCAGTCTGCATAATACCATCCGGTTTCGCCGCCGATTCTCTGAATGATCCGGAAAACCGCCTCGGGAGAGGCGTCAGTCACTATTTCCCGCAAGTCCCGCAGCACTTTTCGATCACCGACTGCTTCATACTCACGGTTGGCGTCTCCGGAGGCCTCCGTCCAGCGGGACTCGATTTCTCCTTCTTTCTCGACGGTCAAAGCCCGCCGCACGGCTTCCCGGAAGGGAAGCAGATCCAGCGGGATCCATTCCCGGATACGGCGGTCGCCGGAAACGGAATCATTCCGCAGGCCCTCGATGAGCGGGTAGGCAATGCTCATGGGGACCGAGGTCACGATATTCAGCCAGTAGGCGGAGAGCCGGGGGGTCAGCACCGGCACCGACAGAATGCGCAGGGATTTGCCCATCACTTCCGCTACCTGCCGCATCATATCTGCGTAAGTCAGAATTTCCCCGCCCCCGATTTCCAGCACCTGCCGCGCGGTGCGCGGTTCTTCCAGGCAGCCGATCAGATAATCGATGACATTGCGGATGGAAATGGGCTCGCATTTTGACCGGACCCAGCGGGGCGTAATCATGACGGGAAGCTTGTGCACCAGATCGCGGATAATTTCAAATGAGGCGCTGCCGGAGCCGATGATGATGGAAGCGCGCAATTCTGTGACCGCTACGTCCGATTCAGCCAGAATTCTGCCCACCTCCTGTCGGCTCCTCAGGTGCGCCGAGAGTTCATCCGAATCCTTTGCCAGACCGCCCAGGTAGATGATGCGTTTTATGCCAGCCTCTGCCGCGGCGGTCCCGAAATTGCCGGCCGCCTGCATATCCATTGCTTCAAAATCCCCTTTGCCGGACATGGAATGGATCAGGTAATAGGCGATATCCATGCCTTCCAGGGCTGCGGCCAGCGAGGCGGGATCGAAGACGTCCCCCTGCACCACCTCCACGCCTTCCCAGTTGCGGGCCGCCAGTTTCTCCGGCGTGCGGGCCAGGCAGCGCACCGGGTAACCTTTTTCGATGAGACGCGGGACCAGCCGACCGCCGACATAGCCGCTGGCGCCCGCCACCAGAATCCTTCTTTTACTGAATTTTGGGTCCATGTTTTTAGCCCTCGTTTGAGAATGACATCTGGTTGATTTAAATTTGCCCGACTAATTTAAATATGAAATAACCGTATTATTCCGGGAAAGATCAGAAATTCATGTAAAATTGAAGATGAACCTCGAAATTCCCCCTGTGCCGCCCGGGAATGGGACCAACTGAGAAATGAATATAAAAAATCCCGGAAAGCAGTAAAAGTGATTCCCGGGATTTGTAGTTTTTTATTTACAAATAAATTTTATTATTGAACAGGGGCTATTTTCCCTGAAGCCCCATTTCTTCGAGGAGCCGCGCAGCCCCGGAGAATTTTTCGGTGACAAACAATACGTAGCGGATGTCCACACTGATGGTCCGCTGCAGCTTGGGTATGATGTAATAATCGCCGATAACGCTTTCATAGGTCATATCGAAAATTATACCCACCTGCTCTCCTTTGGCATTGAGGGTGGGTGAACCGGAATTTCCACCGGTCACATTGGTGGTATTCAGGAAACAGGCCGGGATGTCGTTGAGGCGGGAATCGGCATACCGTCCGAAGTCCCTTGCTTTTTCCAATTCCTTTATCTTTTCAGGGACACGGAATGGAAAGGTGCCGGTGTCTTTCTCAAGGACGCCGTTCAGGGTTGTCTGGGGTTCATACCAGATGCCGTCCGCCGGCGAATAGCCCGCCACCGTGCCACAGGTAAAGCGCAGGGTGGAATTTGCATCGGGTGCCAGCAGGCTGTTTTTCTGCTCCAGCAGGGCTTCCAGGTAGATTTTGCGCAGATCGCTTCTTTGCTGGTCCAGTGCTTTTCCCTGTTCGCGCATGGTTTTCAACTGACTTTCGATCCGGCCGGCCAGATCGATGAAGGGGTCGTGAAGCTTATTCAACTCCTTCGGTTTCATGTTCAGAAGCTGCAGCCGTCTCTGCGGATCGGCCAGAATGGTCTTCTCGTACAGCCCGTCCACGAAATCGCTGACCGCCGTTTCCGATTTTTGCGCGATGATATCTTTCAGTGCGTCCGGCACCTGCTCCTGCGGGTAATCGAACATCTTCACCAGCAGATATTTCATAAACGCCCTGTCGGTGTTTAGATCATATCCCCGTTCGGCCAGTTCAACCCTCTGCCGGATCTCCGGCATATTCCGTTCCTGGTAATCTTCTTCCCGCTTCAGGTCGGGTTTCTGCCGCTCTTCCACTGTCCGGTAAATAAGATGCGCCTGCCAGAGCAGGGCAGGGCCAAGATAAGGGCTTACCAGCGCGGAGAGTTTCTGCTCCCGGGAGGTCTGCTTGTCGTAATCCTGCATGAATTTGCCGATGCGTTCCAGAATGCCGCCGTATTTTTTGACCCGCACAGGATCGGCATCCGCCCATTCCTGAAACTGCTTTTCCGTTAGCGCTTTGCGCTTCAGCATGCCGTGCTTCGCGAAACCTTCCAGTTTGCCCTGGCGGTTCTTTTTGGAATTGTTCAGTCCCTTCACCTTGCTGGCATATTTGATTTCGACGGCCTTGCTGTTTTTGCCGGCATCCTCAAAAAAGCTGATCAAGTCCGAATAATTGATCAGCCTTTCTTTCATATCCTTCAGGTCATATTCCAGTTCGGAAAGCGTGAAGTTGCGGTAGGTGCGGGCCGGGTATCCCATCACGAAGGTGAAGTCGCCTTCCTTCACCCCGTCCAGCGAGATTTTCAGAACCGATTGGGGATGATAGGGGACGTTGTTGGTGCTGTATCCCACACCTCTATTGTCTTTCGACACGTAGGCCCGCAGGAAGGAGAAGTCCGCGGTATGGCGCGGCCACATCCAGTTGTCGATTTCGCCGCCGAAATTTCCCAGGTCGCGGGGCGGCGCATAGACGATGCGGATATCGTTGATGCGTTTGTAAATGAACAGGTAATATTTGTTTCCCTGGTACATGTCTTTGACCTCGGCGCGGATATCGGTGCCTTTTTTCTCCGTTTTGCCGACCAGTTTCTTTTTGGCCTTATCGATGGCGTCATAGCGCTGCAGCGGGTCCATCCCTTCTCTGACGGCTGCGGCGATATCTTTTGTCACATCCCGGTATTCCAGCAGGACATCGATGTGATAGCCCGGCGCAGGGATTTCTTCTGCGCTGGTCTGGGCCAGGAATCCGTCAGTGATGTAGTCATGCTGCGGGTCCGAGGCGCGCTGCAGGGCCCGGAAAGCCACATGGTGGTTGGTGAGAATCAGTCCCTGCGGACTCACGAATTCCCCGGTGCCGCCGCCGAAGGACACAATAGCGCTCATGAGGCCGGTGCCGTCGGTTTTATAGAGATCGGCGGGGTCCATCCGCAGTCCCGATTTTTCCAGGTTAAGGTCTTTCATTTGATGGGGCAGCCACATGCCTTCGTCGGCATGCACAGCGATTATACCGAAAACAACAAACCACAGGAACATCCACTTGTAAAAAAACTTCATTGCAAAGCTCTCCTTTTAATTTTTTGGCTTCAGTGTACCTGCTTACCGAAATATTTTGAAATTAAGATAAGGGTGGAAAGACAGGAGAGTAAATAACTTAAATAAAATCTGATGATCCTGAAATCTTAGCGGACTTTCTCAGGAATGATCTCAGGAATCACCAAAGAGTTCTGCCAGAAGCTTCTCCCCGCAGGTGATAATTCGGCGGACATCTTTCGTAAAATAGCGGTTGACAAGCAGCGCAAAAATCCAGCCCGGCACCGCATACTCCACCCGGCCGGTCACGCGGATGCCGCCGGCGGTCTCCGCAAAACAGTGCTTATCCCCAACTTCTTCGTCTTACTATAGAAATAAAATAAGTGCTCAGTCAATGCTTTTTAAAGGATCAACAGGATGATTTGCATCCCTATATATCCTGTGAATCCTGTCAAATAAAAGCCCGAACATTACCCCAAAAAGAAGTCCGTCATCGAATATTACCCGGCGAACATCATCCAGAATTGGGCAACGAAAAAACAAACGGTAATTCCCATGATTATGGGCAATATGGTGGAAACAACCGTCCATTTGATGCTGCCGGTTTCCTTGTAAATAGTGTAAATGGTTGTGGAACAGGGATTATGCAGCAGGCTGAACAGCATCAGGTTGATTCCGGTGAGCAGTGTCCAGCCCCCGGCTTGCAAAATATTGGATGTCGCCGCCAGCGAATCGGCTTCGAACATCACACCGGCCCCGGCGCCGATTTCATGCATGCCGGTTACCATTACGGTCAGCATCAAAACAGTGGGGATTACAATTTCGTTGGCGGGAATGGCGATGATGTAAGCCAGCAGGATAACGCCGTTCAACCCGATGAGCAGCCCAAAGGGATTCGACCAGTTGATGAAAAGTTCAGCGATGCTAACGCCGCCAATATGCACATTCGCCACCAGCCAGATGACCAGGCCCGCCGGAAAGGCAAAAACAATGGCCCTCCACAAAACGATCATGGTGCGGTCGATGAGCGAGGTGTAGAGAATCTGCAGGATGCGCGGCGGGCGGTAGGGCGGCAGCTCCAGGCTGAAAGCCGACGCTTCCCCCTTCAGAACGCTTCTGGACAGCCCCCAGGAGACCGCCAGGCTGAGCGTAATCCCAAGCAGGGCGACGCCCACTACGGCCCGCCGCAGTTACGATTCCGGCGATCTGCGCCGGGACAACCGCCCCGATAAAGATTGCGGCGATCAAAATCTGGGTGGGCCATCTTCCGTTGCACAATGAAAAATTGTTGGTGATAATGGCGATCAGCCGTTCCCTGGGACTGTCGATGATGCGGGTGGCGACCACGCCGGCGGCGTTGCAGCCAAATCCCATGCTCATGGTCAGCGCCTGTTTGCCATGCGCCCCGGCCCTGCGGAACAGTCCGTCGGTATTGAATGCCACCCGCGGCAGGTAGCCCAAATCTTCCAGCAGCGTAAATAGCGGGAAGAAAATGGCCATGGGCGGCAGCATGACGCTGATAACCCAGGCCATGGCCAGATAACCGCCGTCGATCAATAAACCGTTTATCCATGAGGGAATGCCAACAAAGGCAGCCGCAGCTTTCAGCGCCGGGTGAACTTTATCCAATAGAACGGATGCAATGAGCTGGGACGGATAATTGGCGCCCTGCACGGTTAGCCAGAAGACCACCGCCAGCAGCGCGAACATGATGGGAAATCCCAGCCAGCGGCTGGTCACCAAACGGTCGATGGTTCGTTCCAGGTCGAAATGAGGCCTTCTGTCGGGCAGCGTAACGGTTTTGCCGGAAATAGCTGCAGCATCCTCATAAATGGCCTCCATCAGGGAATCATGAAAATCTTCCCCAACTTCCCAGCGCAGCGCATTTGCGGCGGCCAGAATGCCTTCCGTATCTTTCCGCACGTTATTTTCCATAAATTACCTCGCTTCCAACTGTAAATTTGCGCCCGGTTCACGAACCGAATTCTGGCGTATCAGGGTGGCGATTTCGCCGCTTTTTATGGCGTCTATGATTCGCTGGTCTCCTTCCAGCAGGCGCAGCGCCACCCAGCGGGCGTTGGGCAGCTCGGGGAATTGTTCCAAAACTTTGGCGGTTAATTTTTCCACGGCGCGTTTCAGCTCTTTATTACCGCTCTTTATTCGGTAGGGTTTACAGACAAATTCGCCAAGGGCAACTTTGTGAATGCTTTTGAGCAGTTGCTGCATGCCTTTGCCGCTGCGGGCGGCAGTCGGAATTACCGGGATGCCCAGTTCCTTTGCCAGCCTCCGGTCATCGATCTGAATACCGTGCCGGCGGGCTTCATCGATCAGGTTGAGACACAGCACCACCCGGTCCGTTATCTCCAAAACCTGCAAAACAAGATTAAGATTGCGCTCCAGCCGGGTCGCATCGACCACAATCACTGTCACATCCGGCTGTCCGAACAGAATGAAATCACGCGCCACCTCTTCATCGGTGCTGGTGGACAACAGGGAATATGTTCCGGGCAGGTCAACCAGCTTGAATCGTTTTTCCCCAAACGCAAAACCGCCTTCGGCGCGGGATACGGTTTTGCCCGGCCAGTTGCCGGTATGCTGTTTGAGGCCGGTGAGCTTATTGAAAACAGTGCTCTTGCCGGTATTGGGATTTCCGGCCAGGGCCACCACGAAGTCGAATTGTTCCATATCGATTCCCAGCCGGATCAGATTCCCCGGATTGTGAGCCGGGCATGCTTCACATGTGCTTAAATCGGCCATCGTTCTATTCCTCTGAATATTTTTCAATATTGATGTAGTCCGCCTGGTGTTTACGCAAAGCAATCAACGCTCCGCGAATGTAATAGGCCGTGGGATCGCCTCCCACACTTTTCATTTCGGCGCTGATCACGGAACCCGGCACCACGCCCAGATCCATCAGCCGCCGCCGCTGCTGTCCGCGGCAGGCCTTCGAAATACTGATCACCCGTCCCGCTTCCCCGGGTTTTAAAGATGAAAGCGATTTGAAGGGGAGGGCAGCCGTGTCGCCATTCTTCAGAGGGATTACCGTAATGTTTTGGGCGGCGGCAGTGTCGAAATTCTTCCTGGCGCCGTTTACTTCACAGATCATTCCTTTGGACGTTTTTTCTAGGATCATCATTCTAATGCCCGGATGAATACCTGTTGAGATAATCCGTGAATATACTTCCGGAGGCTCGTCTTCGATGTGCAGCACCTTTACCGCTGCCCCTGATTCCGCTTCATTAAGCGATACACCTTTAGACAAAGGTATTTCGCCGTCCGCCGTCGGAATGGGATCGCCGTGGGGATCGTAAACGGGGTTGCCCAATTGGGCCGCCAGTTCATCTGCTTCCTGTGCTGTCAGATCGTGCTCCCTATCTTCTGCTGTGGGGTGCCATTCCGCCTCGCTCAAACTGGTCTCGTCGGCCAGGTATTTTTCCAACAGCCGGTGGATCCG
>JARRQT010000060.1:0-13987 GCA_037381445.1 Calditrichia bacterium | reverse complement strand
GATTACCTGAATAGGCTGTCTTTTCTATTTGCGGGGGAAGTGTAGCATTACGCGGACGATAACATTTTTCCGAAATCGGATATGATGATCTCCGCCCTCAATCAGAAGAATTTCTGTTTGCAAGTTGAAAAAATTTTAGGCCTATGATATTTCCTCCATTTTTCTAATACAAACAATTTTTTTCGGATTTCGATCATGAATTCGCTTCCGTTATTTCCTTATCCACTCAATGGCATCTTTGAATATCTGATCGTGGACATTCCGGAAGGAATGGTCCGTGTCATAGATTTTTATCCTGATATTTTCTGCCCCGTTCCTTTGCAGCGCACGATAAAAAGGGATCATATGCACTTCCACCGGCGCTTTCCGGTCAAGCCAGCCGCCGATCAGCAGAATCTGCTTATCCGCCAGCTTACCGGCGCGTTTCTGCAAATCGTAATTGCCCCGGTGGGCCATCAGCCATTCATGGGATTCCTTTCCGCCGGGGGCGCGCATCAAAGTGCTGTCAGACAGGATTTTATCCAGATAATCCTGATGCCATTTTCTGAATGACTCATTTTCTTCCAGCAGGTCCGCGAACACCTTAAAGTCTGTGGTGGCAATGGAGACAATCTTTTTTACGGAAGGGAAGTGAAGCGATGCCAGCAGGGCCACGCTGCCGCCCCAGCTATGTCCCAGCAGGATAATTCGGGTGGTATCGATATGAAACTGCCGGGCGATTTTTTCCGATTTCAGATAACGGATCGCGTTGACCGCATCTGTCACGGAATTATCGGGTGTAAAGAGCCCTTCGCTATCCCGGGTGCCCCGGTAATTGAAGAACAGCGCATTGATTCCCGACGCATTCAGCCTGCCGGCCAGACCAAACAGATCGCCCCTGCTGCCGGTGAAACCGGGAAGCAGCACCACGGTCGGTGCCTGCTTCTCTCCCATTGATTGATAAAACAACCCGCGGATTTCCGAACTTTCGCTTTTGAAAGATACAGCAACAGGCTGTGGCAAGTCACTTTGCTGTGCATATCCTTTATGTTGAAGATGTAAAAATATCAATAATAGGCAAGAGAAGAGAAAAATAAATTTAAATCTTATTTCATCAACGGTTTGCATTCATTCCCTCCGATTTTGCACTCCAGTTTAACCGGAATTTCTCGCCGAGATCGAAGATATAGTCTTTCACCTGAACCACTTTACCTTTCCGAATGGTAATCACTGTAACTCCGCTGTTTTCCCCTTTCCGGCCATCGCGATTGGTGAGTTCCAGGTCCCAGTGAACGGCCACCACATTGCTGCCGCCGGTGGCGAAAATATCACGGACTGATATGTCCCGAATGCTGAATTCAATGCGGGGGAACTGTATAAAAAAATTTTCGAACCATCTTTCTACTTCACTTCTCCCTATGAAGGTACCGCTTTCGCTGATATCACCGGGATAAATAAAACATGCATCATCTGCCCAATTTGACATAAACCCTGCAAGGTCATGTCGATTTAAGGCGCGGAAAGCCCCGGCTATTGATTTTCTGGCGATAATCGCACCAATCATAACGTGCTCCTTTCTGGCGTAATTTCGAACTAGAGCAATTCATTACTAACCTTTTTCCATCCCACCCCGATCTGCCAACCTCATTGACACCTATCTATTCGGATCAGCCCCGCCTACTGCTCCATCATGGCCTTCAATTGCTGCACGGTGCCCAGCATATCAAAGTCGCACCACTCTTCCACAATCTTTCCATCCGCGATGCGGCTGATGCTGGTCCCGGTTTGAGTCAGCGGTTTGCCGAAGGGACTAAAAGTACCTGTAAATTTCCAGCGGTCCACGACCTTGTCGCCTTCCGCAAAAATATCCTCCATCGGCATGGTGAAATCCGGGAATGGCGTCAGCACTTCTTCAACCACCCATTTTTTGTAACCGGCAAGATCGGTAACGTGGGGCCGGGCCGGATCATGATAGATAAAATCCTTAGCGTAAATTTCATCCAGGGTGGTCAGAAGCGTATCAGCGTTCTTCGAGTTCCATGCCCTGTACACCCGCAGAACCAGCGCTTTATTCGATTCGGGGCTGCCCAAATCGCCCGTTATCTGGGAAGGCGCGCTCCAGGCGAAATCTTCCGGGGCGGTGCGCTGCATGGCGGGCGGACCTTCCGGCATGGGCGGCATGGCGCCGACCTGCTGCATCACGCCCAGCAGATCAAACTGCCACCACTCTTCCGCTATTTTCCCGTCAGCAAACCGGAAGACCACGATCCAGGTATTGGTGTAGCGGGTGCTGTCCACCGGCATGCCCGCCAGCACGCCCTGCGCGGTGCCGGTTGCGGTGAAGCGGCCCGCGGCCTTGTCACCTTTGGTTATGAAATCCTCCAGTACCGCATGAAAATCCGGGATCTCGTCGCCTGATCTGGCGATCTCCGCTTTGTAGCTGCCCGTATCGGTTATTTGTGAAAAATGGGGAATATGGCTCGCAAATCCGGGTGCAAGAATCTCATCGGCGATTGACAAATCGCCGGTATTCCATAGCTCCAGCCAGCGGTCGATGACGACCCTGTTCCGGGCGGTGCTGTCAACGGTTTTGGAACAGGAAGCAATCAGAATAAAAAATGCAGCCGCAAATAACACAATAATTATTCTCATTACAAATTTCCCTTTCTTTTTTTAATAATTCATTATTTTCCTTTTATAAACATATATTTATTTTGCGATTATCATTAAATTAAATAGCCTGATTTTTTGATTTGCTTATGACATCACGCGTTCTTCTGCAAGGACAGGCTTCCTGTACTTCTCCAGCAACTTGCTGATATATCGGACGGCCTTCTGCGCGCCATCCGCCTTTATTTCAGGGTAATCAACTTCAGAGCCTATCGATTCCAGGATCTTTTCTGCCAGCAAATCGGGTGAAGTATGCGAAAATTTCATCTCTATGCCTAAGCCGCGCTCCCTTAAATTTCTGGCAACGTTCGCCTGTTCACAATGGCCTTCCAGCGGGAAGTACAGAAAGGGCCGATTCAGGGCGCTCAGCTCCAGGACCGAGGTCCCCCCGCCCTGGATAATGGCTAGATCGCTCGCGGCAAAGTGTTCATACAATCGCGGGATATAATGCCGCACCTCTACCTCCCTGGGGACTCTCAAGGCATCTTTTGCGATGCGCGGACCGGTTACCAGCACCATGCGTATGGAGGGGATGCTTTCGCGCAGCATGGGGTACGCTTTTCCGCACAATTCCAGAAGTCCTTTGCCAATGGAAGTTCCTCCGATGGAAGCGACAACCAACGGCTCTGAATCATAGCCGAGCTTTCTCCGAATGCCGGCCCGATCGACATAGGCCTCGGGATCAAAGGGCAAAATAGGGCCGATAAATTTATAATTTGCTTTGGCAAATTCCCGGCGATTGGGCAGCATAAAACCGAAGGATTTATCCGGGATATCCTCCGGTTCCCCAATAAAAAGCGATAAGTAAGAAGCAGGTTTGCTGTTGTTTGTGGTCCCCTGTGCCCATTTCCGGTTCCAGAAATAAACACCCAGTTTTTCCAGCGGATTTCCGGTCATGGTATCAAGTCCCACAAAATCATAAATCATGACAAAAGGAGATTTCCTAAGTTCCGGCTGCTTGCGCAGCGCAATGCTGATCTCGTAGGTTTCATCACCAATAACCAGGTCAAATTTCTGTGAGTTCATAATCCCGGCGTAGACTTCGACGTTCTTTTTCCAAGCATTTTTCGCTTTAAAAAGGTAGCTCAATAAATTCAGCCTTGTTCCATCGCTGCAATTTTCGGCAAATACATTCTCATTTGAATACTGCGACGCCTCAGGCAGGATATTCTCCCCCGCATTTTCCAGCACCAAGGTAGCCGGGTGTGCGGCAAGCCAGTAGATCTCGATCCCGGGGATTGACCGTCTGAGCTCCTGCGCTATTGCTAAATCGCGGGTTATATGTCCCAGACCGAGAGAACCGCTGATGAAGAGAATTTTCATTTTGGAACCTCCTTCATAGTTTACAATTTTACGGCTTCGCTTTTCCGGCAGATTGTCATTGAATGTTTTCCGCCGAGAATCAGAGCTGCATCAAAACTTCTTTCATCAGTTTCAATAAAAAATTACGAATATCAAATCCCTGTACCTGAAAATCGCAGGCCGTAAACGCATTGCCGTTCCCTTGCGGAGCGCTCCGGGGATTTTGCAGTACACCCTGATTTACGCGCACATCCATTCAGATCCCTTTTAAGGCCGACAGCCTGGCTTTGATATTGATCAGCGCAGGCAGATCGTCATCCGCGTTTTTCCATCGCTCCAGGGCTTTTTCGTAATAGATAACCGCCTGTTTTATCTCTCCTTTCTTTTCAAACAGCCTGGCGGTGTGGTAGTCCGACATGGAACGCTCCAGGAAATAATCAAAAAAATCGGCGGCGGTTAACCTCCAGTCATCATGTAATCTTTGCTGAACCTGCAAGGCCTTGTCAATTTCGCCCTGCGAGGCCATTATATCCGCATTCAACCGATAAAAATGCGGCATCCAAATACTGGATATGTGTGAGACTTTATTAAGCATACTCAGGGCTTCAGCGGAATCGTTAAGCTTTAAATGAATCTCGGCCCGGAGCAGATAATAAAAATCCAAGAGGGCACTGTCGTAGCTATTATCCTCAACATAATTTCTGATCCAGTCCGCGGCTTCCCGGGCCCTGCTGAATTTTCCTTCATTGATCGCTGTAACTCCTGCAAAGTATTCCGCCCTGACCGGCCAGGTGTTATAAGAGGTTCCATATACTTTTTCAGATAAACTTTTTACGCTGGAGAATTCCTGATAGGCCTTTGAAAAATGACCGCTTGTTCCATAAAATTTCCCCATAACCAGACGGGCGTGAATTTCCCCCGGGTCATTTTTTCTCTGCCGGGCCAGGTCGATGACCTTCCGAAACTCATCGGCTGCTTCCTTATACCTGCCCTCA
The DNA here is from genome assembly GCA_037381445.1 of Calditrichia bacterium. Classification (GTDB taxonomy): domain Bacteria; phylum Calditrichota; class Calditrichia; order RBG-13-44-9; family RBG-13-44-9; genus JARRQT01. Next base: position 9,041 of record JARRQT010000060.1, on the reverse strand, counting down.
AACATATCGAAACAGCCAAGATCATCCTGAAGCAATAGTTTCATGGAGGGGGCGCTTTCCGCGAGATTCCGGCTTATCTCACGCGCCTTTTCTCCTTCCCCGGAAAACAGATAAATATAACTCTGGCTTTGCCGGAAGCTGTCCCAGGTAGGATTTACAGCCAGGGCCTCATCACAAATTCGATGGGCATCCTCATACCGACCCGCCATTAAATAGATTTCAAATGCGGAGTCGTAAGTATTCTGCACATCCGGCTGCAGTGCGATGTAATTCCTGGCTGCTGCAAAAGCTTTTTCCTTCTCTCCGCCTAATAAATAGCAGTACGCAATCAGATTTTGTGCCAGGGCAAATTCCGGATCGATCTCCAGTGCCCGGCCATAGGCCTGAATGGCCTGAGGGTAATTCCCCAAAACGTAATTGGCGAATCCCAAATGATTCTGGATCATTTTATCATTTGGATAATTCTTGGCAAGTTCTTCGGCTTTGCGCAGATAAGCATCATAATCACGATTAACATAGTAGTAAAAAAGGTCAATCAGGCTGCGCTCCATAGCTGTGGCTTTTTGGGAATATTTTTTGGCCAACCGCATCGATTCACGCTCAGCCGTCAGGTCCGACAGCGGGCTTATCTTAAAGACTCCGGTTGAAAATGCGAAAGCACAATGCGCCATGGCAAAGGTGGAATCGATCTGAAATGCCTTCTGAAATTCTTTGCGGCCTTCTTCCCAATTCCAGCGTCGGATCAGTTCGCTTCCTTTTTGATAGTGTTTGTACGCTTCAAAGGAATGGGTAGTCACATCATTTATTCTAAGCGGAAAAATCTCGTCCGTCTCGGAAACCTTCATCAGCGCGATGACTTCTTCGGTAAGGCGGTTAACCATCTGAAAGACATCATCAACCCGCGAACCCTGCGCCTGGGCGGCGCCGATGACCTTTCCGCTGCGCACATCGCAAAGCTGAGCGTTTACAAACAGATTATCTCCAATATTATAGATGCTTCCCAGCAGCATGGACTGAACGCGGGCGTTCACGGCAACGTCCGTCGCAATGCTCCGGTCAATCGCCTCGACATCCTGCAGATTCATTCGCTTCAAAATATCAAAGAGGTATTGACTGCTCACCACATTGATCTGTTTGCAGCGGGACAGGTTGGAAGTCAGCATTTCCACCAGAATTTTGCCGAAGTCTTTTTCAATGGATTTGTTTTCAAAATACATAACTGCTATGGAATTATCTTGCACGGCAGAGACTTGCGGGTTCTTGTCGGACAGGTTATGCCCAAGAAACCAGAAAACAGTAAGCAGCAGGATCGTCAGGGCGGAAAGACCCATCCACAATTGCTTTTTTGATCTGTTTTTAATTTGGGGTTTCTGCATACCCGGAATTTCCGGAGGGGGATTAAGGGAAAGACTGCCGGTATCTCTTTTTAAACGCTTCAAATCTATCATCATGTCGCGCACAGTCTGATACCTGTTCTCCGGGTCTTTTTCCAGCGCCCGGTCAAGTATGTGCAAAAACTCGGATGTTAACCCAGGACGGTATTTCTGCACCGGTTCGGGTTCTTCATTGAGGATCGAATACATCATGGCGGAGTCGTACTCGCCCTTAAACGGCAATTCTCCAGTCAGCATCTCATACAGAACCACACCGAAAGAGAAAATGTCAGACCGGGCATCCACTTCCCGGCCCTGGAGATGCTCCGGTGGCATATAGGCAATCGTCCCCACGGTACTGGAACTGCGGGTGAGGCTGGTGGCGCCCCGTATCCTGGCCAATCCGAAGTCCATAATCTTCGCCTGACCGGAACCGGTGATCATGATATTTTCCGATTTGATGTCCCGGTGAACGATGTCTTTCTCATGGGCCGCCTGCAGGGCTTCAGCAATCTGAAGCGCGTAATTGATAACAGTTTTTAAATCGAGCGGCCCGTCCTGCAGCTTTTCTCTCAGGGTAATGCCTTCAATAAGTTCCATCGCGATAAAAGGCTGCTCCCTGCGGTCATCAATCTCATAGACCACACAGACATGGGGATGGTTTAACGCAGCCGCGGCCCGGGCTTCCTGCAGAAAGCGGATTTTGTCCGTTTCGCTCAGGGTCAGGTGAGGAGGCAGAAATTTTAAAGCCACCAGGCGGTCAAGCCGGGTGTCGTGGGCTTTATATACCACCCCCATCCCGCCCTCGCCGAGTTTTTCCAGAATTTTGTAATGGGATATTCTTTTTTCAATCATCATATTTTGCTCTTTCTGAAATTTTGATTCTTTATTGCAGTTTCTGCCGGGGCCCTGCGCAAATGACCTCCGGAGTTTTCATTTTTCGTTGTGAATGACCCCATATATATCCATTTTCTGATAAGAGTTCGGAAAGGAATTGTCCTCTCCCGTTCGGCATGATTCGGTAAATAAATCCCGTGCTATTTTTATCAAATGAGTCTGTTTTCCTTCCGTTTATTTTTGTCAGTGATTATCCCGGAGACAATCTTTGCCACCTCCGAAGCGCCGTCCCGGCGGGACTGCCAGGACTGCAGTCGCTGCATGGATCTTCTGTAGCTGTCATCGCTCAGAACCCGGTTTATCGCTTCTGTAAGATGTCCTCGATGAAGATTTCGGAGCGAAAGACATATTCCTGCGCCGTGGCGTTCCACCTGTTTCAGATTAAAATTTTGCTCGGGCTGAATGGGAAATCCGATAATGGGAGTGCCGGCGGAAATGGCGGTTTGGACACTGCCCTGACCGCCGTGGATAATCGCCAGATCGCAAAGCGGCATAACCAGGTGAGAAGGAAGAAAATCGGCAACCAGTATATCGCCGCCGGAAACAAATTTTCTGTCATGGACCAGAGAACAAAACACCGCGCGGACATCCATGGAGGAAATGGCATCGTAAACCTGTTTTAAATTTTTTGCCTTCCCCGATGCCATTGCGACATAAATTTTCGGGTTTTCGGTTTGAAGGAATGTCCGCACATCTTCCGGTATCTCTCCAAACAATCTGGCGAAAATGGGTCCGGAATATTTCATGTGCGCCGCCGGTCGATAGAATTTGGCAGGCGACGGCTTCCAGACCTCCATTTCCTCTTCCGAAATCCCCAGTATTTCCGGCACATCTGTGATGAGGGTAAGGTCACCCATCATTAAATCAAAAAAGCTGCGAATCGGCTCTACACCAATCTCATCCGCAATGCTGTTGAAAAGCCGGAGTTGAAACGGCAAGTGGGGAAACAACCGGGTAAAAAATCGGTTTATTCTTTCATCCGGAATAAGACGCATCAGTCCGTTATCAAAACATTCGCTGAAGGCCAGCATTTTCTTCTCGATCAACAGCGGGACAAATGATCCCAAATGCGTCACGATGAGCGGAATACCCAAATATCTGGCAGACAAAGCTGCCGGCAGGTTAAAACCGGTAATTACCGCGCATGCCTGCACTGATTTGAATAGATCAATTTCAAATTTTACCTGCCTGTCCAGAAAGGATTTACTGAATAAACGTACCCAGGGCTTATGGATTGTCTTCAAATAGCGATCACAGTCCGCGTCAGAAAAAAATGGTTCGATCTTCCGGTACGGGATCTCTTCATCTTTCAATACAAACTCATAGGTGCCTCCATGCGTTGACATGATTGCCGGCACGCCAATTTTTTGCAGCGCTCTGTAAATAGCCACCGAGCGGGAAGTCTCCGACAAAAACGCACAGTTGGGCAGACAGACAACCTTCATGACCTTCGCAATCTATTTTGAATTTGACAGACTAATTTTCCAGTTGCCGGATTGGTTGATTCGTGAGTGCAGGCCGCACAATACCCTGCTGGAACCAGGAAACAATCAAGTATGAGCGCAGCTCATTCTCCTGTTATTTTGCCGGAAAATGAGCTCACAAAATAATTTTACAGTAAATTTCACTAAAAAGCGTTGTAAATAACGGACTTTTTGTGATCACAGGTCGGTGAAATATTCAAAAGCGATATGCTTGTTGCTATGGATGAATTCAACCGGGGTCATGCCGGTCAATTCTTTAAAGAAGTGATTGAAATGGGGGCGATCGTGGAAGGAGCCTCTAAATGCGATCTCCTGCAAAGGATGCTCTTTACGGTGTATCAGATAAATCAGATAATGGAGCTGCAATATTTTGGAAAACTTTTTGGGCGAAATCCCCACAACTTCCCTGAATTTCCTGTTTAACTGGCGTTCGCATATCCCTGCCCGGTCGGAAACATCCTTTATCTGGAGCAGGCCATGATTTTCTTCGATCAGATTGATGCTTTTTTCCAGATATAAATTGGGGATCTTAGCACTTCTGACTTTTGACAGAATCAGGTTTTCCATCAATTCTATCTGTCGGTCGACAGCATCGGTCTTTGACAAGCCATGAAGCAGTTCCGTGATCTCTTGTGGTGAAAAGAATTTATCCGGTTCAATCAGATGATTTTTATATCTGGCCGGGGATCGATGAAACAGGTTATAAAATCCCGAAGCAGTAAATTCAAAAAGGATTTGCAGAAGATGCCCTTCATATTTGACATATATCTCTTCGGTCTTGATTCCGGCAATCATTATTCGAGAATCTGGAACAACTGTTTCTTTGGCAAACTGGGAGATGGGGATATCCAGATGGTTATAGGAAAGATAATTATAGGGGCTGGGAGTCAGCTTCTGCGTAAAGCAGATTCTCTCCTCGCTCGTGAATATAGAAATCTTCTTTACATAAGGTTCGAGCTCCGGAGCGGGATCCTCATGCCTGATTTTTATGATATCTTTGTGCATCGTCCTGCAAGTTTCAACAGAATTCTGATTGTACGAAAGCCTGCCAGATAATTACTGAACAATTTATTCAAATAAGAATTCAGCGAATTAAAAAAGCACGAAAATTAGTCCAGGGGAGGCTGTATAACAAAACTGGTATATTCTGATATGCACAATCCCTGGCATGATGTACACATCCAAAGAATATCTTAAAAGTTCTCTCCGTTTTTATCCATTTCCTTTTCTTAATATATACCGCTGAATTACCAAATTCAATAATAAATCCAAGGTTAGTGATTTGTTATTTCAAAAAGAAGCAAAGGAAGAGGCAATATGATGTCTTCTCTAGTCTGACCGCGGGTCAACAATGAAGATATTTCCCGTTACGCCACTATCAATAAAATCTAAAATCCGGAATCATTAGAATTGCCTGATTATTGAAAACGACCCCCCATGAGAAATTATTTCAAATTCTTGCTCTGAAAGACTTATTATTTATCCAATTCATTCAGTAAATCATTCAGATCAAGGAATTTGGTAAACATTGTTATCTTCCCATTTGCATCTTTGGGCCAGATTTCTTTTGGCTTATCCCAATATAATTCAATGCCGTTTCTATCAGGATCGTTGAGATACAGAGCCTCTGAGACACCGTGGTCGGATGCCCCGGTAAGCGGATAGTGAGCTTTAGTTAAACGATCATAGATCAAAGCCAAATCCCTTCTTTCAGAATATAAGATCGCAAAGTGATACAAACCGGGAGCGTGGACCGGCGCCGGAGTGGCATCTTTACTTTGCCAGGTATTCAAGCCGATATGATGATGATAGCCTCCCGCAGAAACGAAGGCGGCCTGGCTCCCGTACATTGTCATAAGATCAAATCCGAGCAAATCGCAATAGAATTCAAGAGAACGGTTCAGGTCGGATATTTTTAAATGAATGTGACCGATGCGGGTTTGCGGCGGTATTTTATAGGATTGCAGCATTCCGGTTGTCTCCTCCTTTCTCTATTCCTGCTCATATGCCTTCTTCAAGTCGGCAATTTCAATTTTCTTCATTTTCAGCATGGCCTGGGTCACCCTCAGCGATTTCGCGGGATCGGGATCATTCATCAATTTTCCCAAAGCAGCGGGCACAATCTGCCATGACACGCCATATTTATCCTTGAGCCAGCCGCATTGTTCGGCCTCGGGAACCGCTGTGAGTTTGTTCCAGTAATGATCGACCTCTTCCTGCGATTGACAGTTGACCATGAAGGATATGGCTTCATTAAAACCAAAATCATGCTCACGGGCGCTCTCCATAATTGCAAAATATTGGCCTTCCAATACAAAATCTGCATAAGCAATGTTATTTTCATTATCAGGCTCCCGGCCTGCACCGTAGCGGAAGATAGTCCCCATTTTCGAATCATTGAATATGGAAGAGTAAAAATTGATCGCCTCTTCTGCCTGGCCGCATACATCGCCTACAAACATCAGTGAAGGGACAAGTTTCTGGACGATCTGCTCCCGCGGCAGGATCACTTGCCAGGACAGGCCGTATTTGTCCTGAAGCCAGCCGTATTTGTCGCTGAAGTCGTATTTGTCCAGCGGCATGAGCGCGGTGCCGCCATCAAATAACCTGTCCCACAATTGCTGCACTTCATCTGCAGTTCTGCAATTTACGAAAAAGGATATGGCGGGGGTAAATTTGAAAATCGGCCCGCCGTTCAGCGCCACGAAATCGAGACCGCCAAGCCGGAAAGGCAGGGTCATCACCGATCCTTTGGGTCTGCCCGAAGCTTTTGTCCCTGCCTCGTCATAGCGAACGGCATTTCCGATTTTCGAATTCTTATCGCCGACCGTGGAAAACGCAGAGACATAAAAATTGACCGCTTCTTCCGCCTGGTCATCGAACCATAAAAACGGAGTGATTTTTTGCATCTCAAACTCCTTTCATTTTTTATGCCGAATTGTTGCTCCCGCAAAGCCACCCAGGTAGTGGCCGCTATGCGGAAAGCCGCAAAATATTATTTCATCTAATTTCTTAAGATTGTTTTAACACCACAGTCCAAAGACATTTTTTATTATGAATTTCATTATTTCATGCGTCTTTGCGTTCTTGGCGCCGTTGCGGGAAAATTTAAAATCTACTGGCGCAATGAATCCGTAATTTCTTTACTAAATGAAGACTTTCGCTCAATAAAGGCCGCCACTATTTCAGCCGGTATTTTTGTGGCTTCGAACCGCTTCGCTCGATGATATTTCGCGCTTCCAGATCAAGTTTGACCGTTTCGCCATACCAACTGATATTCCCAGTGAACTGATTAGCCAGAGAGTCATTGAGCTGACTGAACAATTCTGAGTGGGTCAGTTCTCCGCCTTCCAGCGCCGAAAGAATGGCCTGTTTGACAATATCATATTTGTGCTTATCGATATTTTTGCCGCTTTTCCCTTGCGGATGTTTTGTCAGTATTTTTTCTTCGCTCATTTTGCATCCATTATTGTCTTTAGAATTCAGATTTATTCGGCACCGATCTTAAAAGACTTTTTCATCCGCCGATGGGCCGTAAATGGAAGGCACGGGAATATTATTCAAGCGCATGTAAACAGTCAATTGACCCCGGTGATGCACCAGGTGATTGATAGATTGAGATACGCTTTCCTGCTTGCGCATGCTGAACAAAACCTGTCCCTTTTGTTTGAGATAAAAATTTCCGCCGAGCGCCTCATTTGAGACATTTTCCAGCGCCCTTTTTGCCCCTGCCACATTTTCATCGAAATGCCCGACCAGCTCAGCGGTGGTTTTCGGCTCGAAATGCTTGAAGGTGGCAAAATCGATTTCCGATATTTCAATAGTATGTGTGATCCATAAAGGGATCTCCGCAACCAGCAGCGCCAGATAGCCCATCAGCATCGATTTCTCATGCGGTTTCCAGCCAAACAGCTCCGGCGGAATTCGTTCCAGGCACTTACGGGACGACGGTATCTCCATTTCCAGTTCATGAAGATACAGCCTGCCCACTGTTTGTTCTTTCATTCTTCCTCCGCATTTTTATATTATGATTGTGAAACCAAAGTCACTTCTCATGCTCCCGACATTCCGAACACAGGTAATGCAATACAACCACACCGGAGTCAAATTTTTTCGTATCGGCCAGCTTCAAATTGATGCGGTTGTCCAACTCTTCAAAAAGCCGCTTCCCCTTTCCCAGAATGACCGGATGCACCAAAAGCCGGTATTCATCGATCAGGCCAAGCTTCATAAATGTGTTGGCAAGGCTGATGCTGCCAATGGCAAGATTGCGGCCGGGCTGCTGCTGCAGATTCCGAACTTCTTCCACCATGTTTTCTTTTATCAGTCTTGTGTTGCTCCAGTGAACCTCTTTGAGAGTCCGGGAAAAAACAATCTTTGGCATGGAATTGATTCTTTCGGCAAAACGCAGCATGCTTTCCGTGCTCCCCGGGTCTTTGTCCGCTGCCGGCCAGAAGTCTTCCATAAGCTGGTAGGTCGTGCGCCCGAACAAAATAATGTCCGTACTGCCGAGTAAATCCGTAAAGAAGTCGTGCAGTTCGCTATCGGCGATCATCGCGGTGTGATCCGCAAAGCCATCAAGGGTTACATTAATTGCAAAAATCAGTTTTCTCATTTACTTCTCCAAATTATTCGTCTATGGTATATCCTGGCTGTCTATAAAAAATTAAACCCTTGGCAAACCACGGAATCCCCTGCGGCACAGCAGGATTATGCTCCGTTGCGATATGAAGAGAAAATGTCCTAGCAGCCGTCGCAAAGGAGGGCTCTTCCGAGCGTTCTGATATCAGCAGGGATTTTCACCCGGCTCCATGCTTTTGCCTGCCTTAATATTCTCCCTTGATCACAAAAAATGAGCCTCGTATTGTTCCGGCCAATTTAGACTTCTGCCTGGCAAACTTAAACTTTCCTTCCAATTCCTTTGGTACTTCCATCCCCTCAGAAAGCTTAAAGCCAACGGCCCGCTTCTTAGGATCATCCACTGTATACATGACGTTGACCTCAAGACCATTCTCATAAAAGACGTAGGCCCATTTGATATTTTCTACATGAAAACGAGACGTTTCCAACGGTTTAGCCGCAAATTCAATATCACGTTCTTCTTTCAAAATCCGGTTCACATAATCAAGGGTATCATGGCTTTCGCTGGCTGGCAGAACCGTAAATTCATGATTGTATTTGTTCATAAAATAGCGGGCTTCATTAGCACGTAGTCCGGCAAGCGCTTCTGCTACGGGTGAAGACTCTAAACCGGTCGTGGACACATTTTTAAAATCTACGATATAGG
>JARRQT010000059.1:22292-26066 GCA_037381445.1 Calditrichia bacterium | reverse complement strand
CTGTCATGAGCACCGCTATTGTTATTTATGATGGAAAAGGGAGTTTCATTCATTGTTGTGTCCGCTTTTTTGCTGCAGCATCAATCTTCCTGTACTGTTTTTAATCGGACAGGACTTGAAGAAACGAACGGGGATATTTTACATGGGAAGGCGCATTCGGAGGCTCAGCTTTATTTCCGGGATACAGCAAAAGTTTCGAGACTTGTTGGAATCAATAAAGTGTTAGAATGTTCAGGCGAATTGTACAAAACAAAGACCCGGCATAGTTGGGGACCGGGTCTTCGCACACAGAAATACTCAGTCTTACCGATACTGCAAGGGCCGGGTGGGATAGCCCGTGGATGGTATTTTTAATATATTAAATCCGAACCAATTTGTCAATAGCTGCCGCTCGGATTGTTGCAGTTTTTGTCAATTAAGGCAGTTTGCATGGGATGAACAAAGTTTCCGGCAGCTTATTTACGCCTTTCAATGCCCTGATAAAAACCTGCGGGGCCGGGGCCCGCCAATCAAAATGGAAGGCTGCAAATGAATGACGGGCCGCCAGCATACGGTATGACGCAGGCAGTATGCAGCCTGCGAGAGGGCGCAGAACCGGGCTAATTTTGAAGCTGGTTTTTATATTCCTTCGGGCTCATGCTTACTTCTTTTTTGAACAGCCTGGAAAAGTAAGGAGGATTTTTCGCATTGCGACCGCTTCGCGGCAAAGCCAAGCCGGTAGGCAATTTCAGATATGGTTTGCCCTCCCTCAACAAGCATATTCTTGGCTTCGGAAATCACATAGAGATGAATCAGCTCCAGGGCAGTTTTTCCGGTTTCCTGTTTTAATAAATCGCTCAGGTATTTGGGCGAGAGATTGAGCTGTGAAGCCATATAATTAACGGTCGGCAATCCCTTTTCTTCTGCGTGCCTGGTTTCGAAATAGGCATTCAAATACTCGTTGAATTTTGTCACGGTTAGGCCCGATAAGGGTTTGCGGTCGATGAACTGCCGCTTATAAAATCGCCGAGCGTATTTCAACATTGAGTCCAGATGTGAGAGAATGATGGATTTGCTGAACTCATCCGGATTATTGTGATATTCTGTATCCATTTTTTGAAACAGCGACCACATGATCTTTTCTTCTTTTGGAGAGAGGTGAACGGCTTCATTCGTTTCGTAATCGAAGAAATTATATTTCCTGATTTCTGCAAATAAAGGATGCCCCGCCAGGTAATCTTCATGAAAATAGATGGTGAATGCCCTTTCTTTGAATTGAACATCATGAACCGCCAGCATTTGCCCGGGTTTTATAAAATGCATGAAACCAAGATTATGATCATATCTGGTCTTTCCGTACCATATTTCACCGCTTTTCAGCTTCTTGAAACAGATCAGATAAAAATCACATGAGATATCCGTATTTCTTAAAGCATCAGGCAATTTCTTAAGCACTCTCAGGCTGAACAACGGATTTTCCGGAGGCGGAGAACCTTCTGTCTGAAACAAGTCGCTTATATTTTTAAAATGCATCCGACTGCCCTCCAAAAGAATGAAACAATCTGATATGCCGATTCTTCTTTATTAATTTCATCAGCGATAATAATTTCGTTTACGGAAATGAAATACCGGTAATCTCTTCACATACAGCCAAAAATTGATCTTGCAGCCTAATGTCCTCCGCCTCCGGGTTACACTGTCTTGCTTTTTGATGATAAAAATACCGGCCAGTAACCTGCGCTTCTTCATCATTGCTTACCGCCAGCCACACCTGCGTCTCGTATCCCTTTCGCAGATCATCCGGCGCGCCGCGGCCACCCATCCTTGTGGGGACCCAGCCGGGATTGACTGCATTGGCGTATACATCAGGCCATTTGCGCGCGACCGCCATGCAGAGCATCACGTCATGCAGTTTTGAGTCGGAATAGGTTATGCGGCTGATATCGCTTTTGAAGTAATCAAGTTTCGAATGTCCCTGTAAATGCATTCCCGAAGTCAGGTAAATCAACCGCTCCGGTTTTTGTATCAGACAGGTAAGAATATACGGCGCCAATGTATTGACGCTGAAAATTTCCTCCGCCGAAGGCCGGTTAACTCCGGCATTGTGGATCACCGCATCAAAGGAGCCCAGCGCATTAACCTGATCGGCAAGCCGGATTGTCTCTTCCACGCTTGATAGATCGCCTGTCACTACATTCTCCGCCCCCGGCACACTTTTCAGCGCATCACCTGCGCGCTTTGCATTACGCGCATGCAGCACAACCTGATGTCCCTTTTCGACCAGCAATTTTGCCGAGCGCTGCCCAAGCCCGTCTGCCGATCCGGTAATAAATATTCTTGCCATGCTTTCTCTGAGCTCCGTTTGGATTTCAATACTTAAAAAAGAAAATAAACACTCGTTTTATACGTCTATTTAATTGTGATTTTTGAATATTGTTCGTCTGACACTTTTTCCATCCGATGCCGCGCTTTTCTGCTCTTTTCTTCCCGGACAGCAATACGGCTCATTGCGTTATCCGGAGAATCCCCGGGTATACAGCGAAGCAGAGAGTTGCCGGTCATTTTAATTGGCTGTACTCTTTGTCGGTAACCGGTTCTAACCATTCATTTTTGCTGTTTTCACCGGGAATTTCAAAAGCTAAATGAGAAAACCAGCTGTCAGCTTTTGCACCATGCCAATGCTTTACTTCCGGCGGAATATACACAACGGAACCTTCTTGCAGACTAACCGCCTCTTTTCCTTCTGCCTGATACCAGCCTTCTCCTGCTGTGCAGATAAGCATTTGCCCGCCGCCCTTTGCAGCATGATGTATATGCCAGTTATTCCGGCATCCCGGTTCAAAAGTAACATTTGCCAAAAACACGGGAGTTTCTTCCGGTTTGGTCAATGGATTCAGAAAGGAGTTGCCTATAAAATATTTTGCAAACATTTCGTTGGGTACGCCAGTCCCGAACATATTCGCTTTTTCGAACTCTTGTTTATTTTTATACTTCATCGCTTTTATGCCTCACTTTATTTATTTGTAGTTATTTGGCTAAAACCGCTCATTAGGAAAACACTTTCGTAATATTATTTATTATCTGGCACTACTTCATTAATACAGGCTATTGCATTCAACGTTCTCGGAAAACCCATGTACGGCAGACAATGCGTAATCGCCTCAAGCATCATATTTTTATCGTTCCCAACACTTAAATTCCCGTTCACATGCGATTTAACCTGGGCCTCGCATCCTCCCAAAGCGCTTAAGATGCACAAGGTCAGCAATTCCCGGGTTTTTAAATCCAATCCCCCTCGTGTATAGATATCGCCAAAACAAAATGCCGATAAATAATTCTGAATGTGCTTTTGATTTTCCGGTGCATTTTGGTGCATTTTGTCGATGATGTCGCCAAAGATGCGTTTTTGCACTTTTAGTCCTTCATCAAAACGGGTTTCTTCAGTTACCTGCTTTGGACTTTCAACCGGAAGCGAAATGTTCTCTGCTTTGAAAACTTCGTTAACCTGCTGAATGGCATTTAGTGTTTTCGGAAATCCCAGGTAAGGTGCACATTGGTAAATGGCTTCTTTAATCTCAACCGGCGACACACCAATATTTAATGCAGCCCGGACATGAGCTTTTAGCTGCTCCAGCGTCTGGCTGGTTGTTAATACGACCAGGGTAATTAACTCTCTCATTTTATCTGCTAAATTTCCCTGATAGAAGACCTCACCAAAAATGAAGCGGTTCAACATCTCCTGCATGTCCGGATCTGTTTCAGTCAATGGGCCGGTATGTTCACCAAATAGTTCCT
>JARRQT010000059.1:0-22276 GCA_037381445.1 Calditrichia bacterium | reverse complement strand
GCTTCGTTCTATCCGGTTCATAATAAATTACCTTTCGTTCAAATTGCCTGTTTTTAAATAATTCTTAAACAGCGTAATGGAATTGATTCATTCCAGGCTCATTTTCCTGAATATACAGGAAACATGCTGGCTTCTCCGTAATCCATTTTTTCCATATTTTTTAATAATTCCATGTCCCCATCAGAGATTACAAAGTCCACGTCTGCATTGGTTTTCATGTGCTTCGGATTGGCGGTCTTGGCTATTGTGACAAGTTCAAGCTGCAGGCAGTAACGAATGCCTAATTGGGGTATCGAAACATTATATTTTTCTGCCATTTCAGCCACTTTCCGGTTCTTCAATAATTCTCCGTGTCCGATTGGTGAATAGGCCTCCACCAGCATGCCTTTATCCTGACAATATTGAATGAGCGCTTCGGGCGTGTTGCTTATGTGTGCCAAAATCTGATTCGCCATTGGTTTTACAGCGCAGGATTCGAGGATGTTATCGATATCTGCTTTTTCAAAGTTCGAAATGCCAATGGCACGAAGTTTTCCAGCTTTGTATGCTTCTTCAAGCGCCCTCCATGCTTCACGGTTTCCTTCGAAGTAACGATCATCTCCACCGAATTCTGCCCATGGCTGCGGGCTGTGAATAATCATCATATCAATATAATCGAGCCCCAATGTTTTAAGCGAATTATCAATCGATGCAGCAGCCTCTTCATATGACTTCACTTCCGCAGCCAGTTTAGTGGTCACAAACAAATTCTCTCTTTTCACCCCGCACGCCCTGATTCCATCGCCAACTCCGCTCTCGTTCTGATATGCCTGCGCTGTATCAATATGCCGGTAACCGATTTGTACAGCGTCCTTCACTGCCTTGCCGGCGTCTTTATCACTTATAAACCATGTTCCCAGGCCCAGTTTTGGAATCTCAAGCCCGTTAGACAGCGTATACTTTTCTTCTAAAATCATGATTAATATCTCCCTTATTCATTTTATTAATTAACTGCATATATTTTTCTACAATTTCCAAGATGTTGCCATATCAATTACATACTTGAAACGCGCTTGTTTGTTCATTGCTTTTTTCAGGGTCCGGTGATCTGTATAGCCTTTATGGCTTGAATCTTCAACTATACAATCTCGCCTGCCTTTATTTATATTCGCTAAGTCTATTTTCTATTTCTCCGGTATCACTTTAACAGTTGAAGAGCGGGCACGATGGCTTATCATTGCGTCAAGATACGGACTGCTACTATATTTTTTCCTGTAGGCATCATCTATTGAGTCATTAAGCCCGGCATCTGCATCTGCCTGCTCAAAGATAACTTCCCTGGTCATACCGGCGGCAGTTATCCGGCCCGCCTTCTGATTTACGGCAGCCTTGTACCAACTGGAATTCCGTCCGTTATATGCACGCACAAAAAGTTCATCATCTACTACTACAGACCAGATCCAGGTCGGCGTACCATAGGTTTTCCCGTCTTCACGAAAGGGTGAAATGTGCAGATCATCAGTCTCACTCAGCTTTATTAATTCATTTTTAGACCATTTTTTCATTGTTCTCACCTTCTTATATCTTAATTCAAATCTAAATACTCTTTATCTGTAACAGGCGCTTTCCATTCCACCATACCTTTTTCGGTATTTGGCAGAATATATATGTGAGACATGCTGTTGTCTTTTGAAGCCCCGTGCCAGTGCAAAACATTCGGCGGGCATTTAACGACATCACCCTTTCTTATGATCTCAATCGGCTGCCCCTTAATCTGGTGATAACCAACACCGGAGGTCACCAAAAGGATTTGACCGCACGGATGCAAATGCCAGTTACTTCTTGCGCCGGCTTCAAACAAAACGCTTCCGACTGCGGTTGTAAAAACAGAGTCATTGTCAACCAGCCCTGTAACCCAGGCATGGCCGGTAAAATATTTTGCAGGGGCAAGCTGTCCTTTGGGGAAAATTGAATTGATTTCTGCTGACCTGCTTTTGTCCGCAGCTTCCTGACAACTCTGATTAATTACAATAAAAACTATGATTGATAGAGTAAGCATTAGATGTTTTCTATTCATCTGATTCTCCTTTCCCGCTCATTCGCCAAGTTCTATTATTACTTTTAATGAGCCTGCGTTATTAAGTTCTTCAATGCCCATATCTATTCTTCCAAGATTTATCAGTCCGTTTGCATACCCGAAATCTTTATAAAATATTGCCAGATTTCCCCAGGGAGCATAATAGGTTATATCTCCAACCGAAGGATCAAAACCTGAAGGTGCATCCTCTGTGGATAATCTTTTGGGCAGGTCACTGATTTTTTCCGTCCCCGCGTAATCTTCTAATGTTAAGCTTAATGGCAGTAAAGGAATAAAGTCTCTTGTTGTCGGATTATCATACAATGTTGCAGTGAGTGTGGTATCCCCGATTATTATTTTAATTTTGTACTGTTTTGAATTATCCATTGTGTTACCTGCTATTATTTGTTGATTATTGCAATTAAGAATAAGAAAAGCAATAAAACTCAGCACCACCATGAATTGTGTTTTTGTTTCAATCATTTTTTATTACCGATTATTTATTGATACAGCGTTTCTCTATCCAATACTTTTTATTCAGTCTACGCTTCAGCACCCCGGTACTTACCTGCAATTTGCTGCAAATTTCATGGCGGCAATAATGTCTTAATTGCCCGAGCTTCATCTTTCTCGATATAAATATACTTCAGGCTGTGTCAGATTGACGTATACAAAAGGCGGGATTAATGATACAAATTTCCGAAGCCGACAGCGGCAGCCGGAAGCAGGCAATTAGGGAAGTGAGCGGATCCTAACAGATATAATCGCCGGAAACAGGAGGTGGTGCGGCAGTTAGCCCTCTAATTCGGGAAGAATTAGCACCGACCCACGAGCCGCGACAATGCAGCCCATCTGCAAAATAGGCTGCATTTGATACGGACGATTTTATTAATTTAAGAAATTGAAAATAAATTGAAGCGAACTTTTTTTCTTTTTACGTGTTTTTTTAAGCGACAGTTTTAAATTGAGTTACATGAATACATAGGTGCTTGTCATATGAATAGTAAACTTCTCGAAGCTTTGAAATTAAAAATACAGCCGGTTGCAATCATACTGACGGATGATAAACCGGAGGATGGACTTCACTTTAAAGAAGGAAATCGGTTCGGCTGTGTGGCTTCCATGCTGGTGTCGGTAAGCAAGAAAGGCCGTATGGCTTTTTTCGATCGCAAATCTTTCGGTTGTCCCGGCGGGGGAACCGGCCTGGGGTTTGGCGACAGATACGGAAGCTTTCGCATTGATTGCCTTCTTGCCAACGGAGATAAGGAAATGGCGGCCCAATTTGGCCGCAGAGGCTCTTCCATGGCGGAGGGGGAACGGTTTTATAAGAATCCTGAAGCGGCAAGAAAATGGGTTGATTCGCTGCCTATGACCGATGTGCCCACCGAGTATGTGGTGTTTAAACCCTGGGAACTGGTCACAGAACAGGATGAACCGGAGCTGATCGTCTTTTTTGTAAATGGGGATCAGTTATCAGCCCTGTTGGTGATGGCGGATTACAACCGTGGGACGAACCGGAGTGTTACGGCGCCTTTTGGTGCGGCATGCCAATCGATACTGTTTGGCTATGCCGAAGCAAAGAAGGAAAATCCCGGAGCCGTGATAGGCTTTTTTGATATTTCACAACGGTCGAGTGTCGACAGGGAGATTTTGACGTTTACTGTCCCATTCCGGTTGTTTCAGGAAATGGAAGCCGCTGTGGAAGGCAGTTTTCTGGAAACGCATGCCTGGCAAAAATTACAGGATCGCCAGTGATCATTCCGTTTTTTACGGATGAAAATAAAGCGTAACATAAGAAACCTCAGCGTAACCCAAAAGAGATGGGCCAGGATGGCCGCCTTGCAGGACGTGGGCGATGTAATTCTGGACGGCGTCCGACGCTACGGTTCTTCCCTCTCTGCAAGACGGACTACATCTGAAGTTCCTCAATCCGGTTTCAATATCTCCAGCACCGCCCTTCCTCCTTTGTTCCGGAGGGGCAGGAAAACCCGGTGCGTCTTGCGGTCCACACTGACCGAGTGCGCATGCTCTGCTAAAAATGCACTGCCAATCTCTTTTACCGCCCTGTCTTCAATGTCGAAAACAGACAGGACGCCGCTTTCCGAAGCGACATAAAGCCGATGATACCCGCTGTCGTAGGCCAGAACGTCCGGCCCGGCCCCCACTTTGCCGCGGGCGATGATGCTTTTCGATGCCATATCGAAGACCACATAGCTGGCGTTGTCCTCCCCGGTAATGAACGCGTAGTGCGGCTTCGGGATGATATAAAATCCGTGCGGGCCCTGGCATCCTTGCAGAGGATAGCGGGCAACAATACTCAGCTTCTCGGGATCGATCTCAACGAGTTCACCGTTGGTCTGCACCGTGGAAAAGATCATCTTTGATACGGGATCGAAATGGGTATTCCCGACTTCTCCGTCCACTTGTATGTTTGTTATCACATTGTTATTCAGCGCATCGAATACCGTGACGGCCTCGCCGAATTCGCATGAAACAAACACTCGCTTCAGTTCCGGATCCCAGGCAATGCCGTCCGGGAAAGACCCTGTCGGCACCATCGCTATGGTTTTCAGTGACTTTTCATCCACAACATAAACCTTATTTGCCGCGCTGGCCGATACGTAAACCTTGTTCAACGCCGGGACCGCCAGAATTCCGGTAGGCCTCGGGATGTCCCCTACAGTGCCCACAATTTTGTTTGCGTCAAGATCGAACACAGTCATGAGATTTGCACCCATTTGAGAGATGAAAAGCCTCCTGTGAATCTGGTCGATGGTTTGATAATCGAAGCGGGCGATCCCGCCGGGCAGCGGAACATCGGCAACCAGTTGGAGTCCCAGTTTCCGGAGCGCCGCTGTTGTTTCTCCCTTCTGCCGGGCGGGTTTCTGTGACTGCACCTCGGCCGGCCGCGGGCCGCTGCCTGAAAATGATGCGAGACTGTTCAGGGTCGATCTGGAGGGCGGGACAATAAGGACCCCCATGAACAAAAAGAGCAGAACTAATGAACGAAGATAATTACTTGGTTTCATATCATCCCATACTCCCGTCCTGTGAAACCCGGTTGATTGGAAAAAAGTTCTTTGCGTGCGTATGATATTCGACGTGTTCAGTTTGCCTGGACCGGCAGATGATAAAACGGTTTCGATCCGCACGACCGATCCGCCGGGTTCCGGTAATCTTGCTATTTTTTTGTGGACACAGAATTAGGAGGCAGATTATAATGAAAAGAAGCCGGTGTCGCATTGGTAAAGCAGCGACGCAAATACGATGATTCTTCTAAGCAAGAGTCGGTGAATTTATGCCGGCAGACAGAGATACTGGTTATAGCAGTAGCCGAGGAATTAGACATATGCAAAGATCTGTTATATCGGCGGATAAAGAAAGCGGAGCAGGAAGAGAAGAATGGGTCAGCCTCAAAAGAGACAAACAAGGAGGTTGCCCGTTTGCAAAATGAATCGGCGGAGACCAAACTGGGGCGTGACATTTAAAAAAAGCGCTCTCCATTTTCTCAAAAACACATAAAGGTAACTGTGGCATAAGCCATGCCTTACGGCATTATGATAATGCCGTTCCAGAAAGTTCTTTCCATACTTTAAAGACAGAACATGTTTATTTCCATACCTGTCAAATCCGGGAGCAGGCCAGAGAAGGTATCTTTGAATATATTGAAATATTTTATAATCGGAGAAGATTGATTGAAGCGCAGCAGAAGCCAGGTCGAAACTTTTTTGCTGTAGCTATTTTTGGCATAATTTGACAATTGGATCTTTCTTTATGTTCATATCAACTCTGCCCGTCTTCCATTCCACAAACTGATCCACGCATAGCTAAAATAAGTTCGGCGTAACTCAACAGAAGCCCAATTGCCTTGAATCCTCAAACTCGCATTAGATGGCTGGTCTCTTAGGCCAGAAAATATATGCAACCAAACCAGCAGGCAAATTCATGGAAAGGTTGTAAACACCTCGACGCCGGGAAGGTTCGATATGATAGATGTCTTTTAATTTGCTGTGGGCCATTCTTATTGGGCCCCTTTTCAGCAATAGGCTCTTATTTCTGACATTCTTAGGAGACCTTTATATGTTCTTTTCGAAGACAGGTGATTAGATGGATACCACTTAAGGACAGGAGTACATCCTAAAACATTCATGTGAAAGGTATTGGAATAGACGGCCCCTATCATTAAAGAGTTTGCCTTAAGGTTTTTGAGCATTTTTTCGGCCAAAAGAGGATTGAAATCCTCCATGTTAGTTTGAGCTTTGACAAAATTCAGCAAAATCTCTAATCTTCGTGGATCAAATGTAGGTTAGGCCTGCAAAACCTGCTGTGTCTGCAGAAGTATCATCTGGCAAAACTCCTAAATGCCTGGAGGGAATAATTCCGGCGAGTGGGGCAGGTCCCCAAGAGAACAAAATATGTATGGATATGCGAGTGCAGAGACCTATTCTCTTGATTCTTTGCCACTTTGCCAAAACAAATATTGGGCTTTCACCGAAGTTAAATTACCAGAATATAGAATTACTGAAGAATACACCCACAATTTAGGATTCCCTTTAATCTGAAATACCATCCCGGCACCACTTCAAAAGAAATGGTCCCAGGAAATGGCAGAATTATTAAAATCAGACGAATAAATCACCAAATAACATAAATTTATTCTGTCGTAAATTTATAGATGGTTTGGGAAACATACTTCTCCCCGGGTCTTAAAACCGTGGAAGGAAATCCCGGATGGTTGGGCGAATCAGGGAAATGCTGAGTTTCCAGCACGAAGGCATCGCGGTAATTGTAGGCCCGCCCACTTTTTCCAATAATTTTTCCATCCAAAAAATTCCCTGAATAAAACTGCAGACCTGGTTCAGTTGTATATACTTCCATGACTCTTCCGCTTTTGGGATCTGAAACCCGGGCAGCCAGTGACATTTCTGAATCTTTTTTATTCAGAACAAAGTTATGGTCATACCCTAATCCAAATTTTAATTGCTGATTATCTTCGTTGATGCGCTTGCCAATCGCTGTCGGTTCCCGGAAATCAAAAGGCGTGCCTTCCACATCCGCTAATTCCCCGGTGGGGATTAATCCCTGATCAATAGGCGTATATTTGTCAGCATTAATCATCATCAGTTGATTCAAAATTGTGCCTGATCCTTCGCCGCTCAGATTGAAGTAGGAGTGATTTGTCAAATTGATAACCGTCGCTTTGTCGGTAGTGGCTGAATAATCAATTTGCAGACCACTATCATCGGTAAGGGAATAGACAACAGTGACAGAAAGATTGCCCGGATAGCCTTCTTCCATGTCTTTGCTGAGATAGGTCAGTTTGAGCCCCGGACGTCCGTCAGCGGTTTTTATTTCTTCCGGAGTCCAGACCACTTTGTCAAAACCTTTCAGACCGCCATGAAGCGTATTTTCGCCATTATTGATTGCCAGCGTATATTCCTTACCCTCCAGCGTGAATTTTCCTTTAGCAATACGGTTTCCAAAGCGACCAATGAGAGCACCAAAATAAGGGCTGTCATGCAAAAAACCTTCAAGATTATTATATCCAAGAACCACATCTCCCATCTTATTATTTTTATCCGGCACCAACAGTGAAACGACAATGCCGCCATAATTTGTTATTGTTGCTTCCATCCCCTTTTCATTCCTCAAGGTATAAAGAAAAACTTGTTCTCCGGATGGCATCGTTCCAAATACTTCTTTTTTAATACTGTTTTCATTTTTTGGAGTACTAGTGCAGGAAAACATGAGCGCAACAATTAATCCTAAAAATACTGACATTTTTAAAACTCTCATTACATATACTCCTCTTCTCGTTAGGCAATCAACTTATCGTGCTGTTTTATGAATTATCTTACTTACTGCCGACATCCCAATTATGCAATTACACCCATTTTCAACTTAACATATTAACACATAAATTTTGAAGTATACAAGATAAAACAATTTTTTTGTTGGATGCTTTTAGCGATCCCTTGTCCACTAAAACGAGTCAAATCCAAAAAACATGCAAAATACGCCGCACAAGAATTTCAATTGATGCCCAAATTGTATATCGATCACTCAAAAACGGTTTAAGGCCGAACCCTGCTCAATGTTGGTCTCTGTTTTCTGTTGATCCCTGATTTCGGGATTGCCCCGGGTCAACTTAAAATCAATTCCTGTTGACTTGCATCGGTGGCACAGGGTTAATATTCAGCCCGGCGGATGCAGCTGAGTGTCTAGGACAATTTCATATAATAAAGTGCAAACCTTGCTGAATCTCCACTGATACTTCCAGGCAGGGTAAATTTTTTAACAATAAATGTTAACGCTAACACATATCAAAAGTGGGTTTTATTATGAATCTCCATCCGTATGACCTCATCCTGATTACCGGTTATCTTATTCTGGTCGCTTTCATCGGTTTTTATGTCAAAAAAAGAGCCACTAAAGAGCTGGATTCCTATTATCTGGCCGACCGGAATGTCCCCTGGTGGATGCTGGGCCTTTCCGGCTGCTCCAGCTACATTGATATCGGGGGAACCATGGCCCTAGTGGGCGCCATGTTTTATCTTGGACTAAAATCTATCTGGGTCACCCACATTTTCTGGGGATGGCTGATTATCGCGTTTTATATGGCATTCCAGGCCAAATATATCCGCCGGTCTGGTGTGATGACTTTTGCGGAATGGAACGAAACCCGCTTTGGTGATAACCGCGATGCTGAAATGGCACGAATCGCCGCTGCTCTCTTCCTGCTGGTTCTCATGATATTTAACCTGATGTTTATGGCCGTGGGAACGGGCAAATTTGCAGAGGAATTCCTGCCTTTCTCACAATGGCAGTCTGCACTTCTGGTTTTTGGAGTAGTGGGTATTTATGTCACGCTGGGTGGATTTATCGGGGTGATTGTTACAGATGTTTTCCAAACGATGCTGATTGCGGTCGGCGCCATTATCCTTGGTGTCATGGCCTTCAAAACAGGTTCCGATCTTTCCTTTATTGCGAACAAAAACGCGGAATGGAGTTCACTGACTCCCACCTGGAATCTCTGGTCATCCTATCTGAAAGATACTCCCGCTGCCTATCAACATTACAGCGCCTTTGGGACCATTATCCTGGCCGGTTTTGCCTGGCTGATCTTCCGGGTTCTGGCGGGTCCCAATGTCTGGGATTTTCAATTCTTCCTGACTACAAAAAGCCCTCGGGACGCTTCTCTGGCTGCCGGGATGTGGACGATCGGTTATACCCTTCGCTGGATTATTGGCTGCGCATTTCTCATTCTGGGCATCTATTATTTAGGAACCGAAGCCGGCTTTGATGCTGAAAAGATCATGCCACTGGTGCTTACCAAACTCCCAACGGGTATGCGCGGTCTGTTTATGGCCATACTGCTGGCAGCACTGATGTCGACCCTGAGTGCCATGGTAAATGTGACCAGTTCCGTGGTTACGAACGACTTTCTGAAACGATATTGGGGAAAAAATCTGACTCAAAAGCAACTGGTCCGCTTCGGACAGCTGGCTTCTATCGTAGCAATTACCATTGCTTTTATCTTCAGTCTTTCTTTCAAAAACATCGTATCCGCTTGGGAAGTAATGATTTTTGTAGTGGTGACAATGATTCTTGTCCCTGCGACCATGCGCTGGCACTGGTGGCGTTTCAGCGCGAGGGCATTTGTCTGGAGCATGGCCTGCTCTGCCGGAATTATTGTATTTCAGAAGATATTCCTGCCATCCTGGTCAATAGCCCATTCACTGGCATTTGATACCATTGGTTCGCTTATCATCACTCTTGTCATCGGATTCATTTCAAAACCAACCGATATGGAAATTCTCATAAAATTCTATTCCAAGGTAAGGCCATTCGGCGTCTGGAAGCCGGTCCGGCTGGAAGCAGAGCGCCGTGGGCTGATACCGGTCAATGACAAACTGCCCAAATTTGATGTTCTGAATGGTCTTTTGTCTGCCTTTTTTCAGGTTTCATTGGCTCTCATCCCCTTTTTCCTTTTCCTGCACCAGTGGCGAAATATGTGGATTTGGATCGTGATCTTTGCCGGGCTTGGAATGATAATGTATTTCACCTGGTATAAAAACCTGCCGGCTGCGGATGAGATTTAAAAATTAATTCCGAGGTATACAATGGACATCCCGACTGTTCATCTTATTTGCAACGCACATCTGGATCCTGTCTGGCAATGGCGCTGGGAAGAAGGATGTGCCGAAGCACTTTCGACTTTCCGAACCGCAGTCCAACTGCTCAGGGAACATGATACATTTATATTCAATCACAATGAAGCTATCCTTTATCAATGGGTTGAGGAATATGATCCCGGATTATTTAGTGAGATTAAGGATTTGGTTCGGGAAGAACGCTGGTTTATCAGCGGCGGCTGGTATCTGCAACCGGATGTCAATCTTCCCGGCACCGAGTCCCTCATCCGCCAAATAACAACCGGACGCCATTATTTCCGACAACGCTTTGGCGTCACACCACTTGTGGCCTATAATTTTGATTCCTTTGGCCACGGTGCAGCACTCCCTCAGCTCCTGACAAAGGCAGGCTACAAGATGTACATCCATCTTCGGCCACAGAATCCCGATCTGAAACTCCCCTCGGACCTTTACCGCTGGAAAGGTGTCGATGGATCGGAGATTTTGGGATATCGAATTGCCGTGGGTTTGTATCACACCGAATACGAAAACATGAAGCAGCGGCTGGAAGAAGGAGTGAAGTTGGCCCTGCAATTAAAGCGGGATGTTCCGGTATTCTGGGGAATCGGTGATCATGGCGGTGGGGCCACGCGTGAGGATCTGAATATCATTGACGCTTTTATGGCGAAGGAAAAGCGGGTTAAGATTATCCACAGCACACCGGACAGGTTCTACAATGTCGTAAAGCATTTGTATAATGAGCTTCCGGTTGTGGAAGGCGGTCTGCAGCGCATTTTTACCGGCTGCTATACTTCCCTTTCGCGGCTGAAAAGGCGCTCGGTGACAAGTTTGCATGAACTTTTGCAGACAGAAACGCTAAGCACGTCCGCCTGGTGGCTTTTTAACCAGCCATATCCTCACCGCCAATTGGAGGAGGCCTGGAAGGACCACCTGTTCAACGATTTTCATGATATCCTTCCCGGCAGTTGCACCGAACCCGCAGAAAAAGATGCCCTGGACTTGTATGGCAAAGCCTCCGAAACCGCCAGGCGCATCAAGCTTTCTGCTGCCATAGCCCATAACCTGGGCCCCGTCAGGAATGTGTATCTGCCCGTTTCCGTTTTAAACACCATACCTCATATGCCCCATGTCCCTGTTGAGTTTGAATGCATGATCTCTCACAGGCCCAAATGGTCCGGCAAATGGCATCTGAACCTGCTCAACCGGGACGGATCGGAAATTCAGTGCCAGGAAGAGCAGCCGGAAGCACTGCTTCCCTTCAATCAATGGAGACGGAAAATCTGTTTTATGGCAGACCTCCCCTCTGTCGGACTCTATAATTATCACCTGGAAGCCATTGAAGGTGAAAAGATACAGGAATCCGCACCGTCCGCCCTGAATATTGAGTTTGATGAAAAAAGCGGTCTACTTAATTCGCTTTCCACTGGTAAAGGTGGAAATGTGCTCAGCGGTCTCCTGTTACGGCCGCTGATAATGGAAGACTGCTGCGATTCCTGGGGAACAGAATGCTGGCAATATCGCAATGTCGCAGGCGAGTTTGTCACTGAACCTGCAGGCACCCGGATCAGGGAAAACGGACCGGTTCGCACCATCTATCAAACGGTATTGAATTATAAAAGCAGCCGGATGATTCTGGATACCATTGTTTATGCCCAATGGCCGGTGCTGGAATACCGGCTCCGCATTCACTGGAATGAACAGCGACGACGACTCAAATTATCAATTCCCACAGTTCTGGAAAAGGAGACAGTCGTGCATGAAATTCCGGGTGGCTTTTCTGAAAGTCCTGCTGATGGGCAGGAATATGTCCATGGACGCTGGCTGATTGTTCAGGGAAAATCCTCCCACGCCGACACCGCCCTGGCAGTCATCAACAGTGGACAAAACGGATTCGATTTCCGGGATGGCGAGATCCGATTATCCATGCTAAGAAGTGCCGCCTATTGCCACGAACGTGGATTTGAACTGGGTAATTTTCCGGAGCGCAAGTATATGGACCAGGGTGTCCATGATATCCGGCTTGCGGTCACCATTGGCCGGGTTAAAGAGATTCGGGATAAGGTAAGCGCTCTGGCCAACTGGCTAAATACGCCGCCGGCCGTCTATGCCCACCTGCCATTCGGATCTTTCCGCAAAGATCTTAATCTTCCCCAACGGTTCCAAAGCGAAGACGGATTCCGGGAATTCTTCAGAATTGCTCCCCAAAATATCCGGGTGCTGGCCTGCAAACCATCGTGGGATGGGAAATCCCTGGTTTTCCGGCTGCAGGAAATCGCCGGAAAGAATACCATGTCTGAGCTGAATCTCAATGATCTGCAGGCTTTCATCCGGCTGAATTTTAAGCCTTTGGAAATAAAAACTATCCGTGTCGAACACTCCGGTCGCTGGGCAGAAGTCGACATGATCGATGAAGCAGAAATTGCCGGGCCAGTATGATAATAAAATGGTCCTGATGACAGAACATAAACTCAAAGAAGAATAAGGAACCGAAACATGAAAAAAACATCCTTAATCAATGCGCCGCTCTCCGCGGTGATCGCCCGTATGGGACATGGGGACCATCTGGTTGTAGCAGACAGCGGGTTGCCGATCCCATATGGAAAAGAGTTGGTGGATCTGGCTATAACACCCGGCCTTCCGCGGCTTCTGGATGTCTTAAAAGTCATATTACAGGAGCTGAAGGTGGAAGAGGTCATTGTCACCAATGAAATGGAAAAAAGATCGCCCGATTTTTTTAACGCGCTTAATACCTTGCTGAACGAAGAACTCACAGGTGTACCGGTCAGGAAGATTTCCCACGAGCAGTTTAAAAAACTGACTCGTGAAACCCATAATATTGCTTTTGCCCGAACGGGCGAAGCGACCCCATTCTCTAATCTGATTCTGGTCGCCGGTGTGGTGTTTTGAAATAAGCAGCAGACCTCATTCCGGGATTCTGATACATCGCATTATTTAACGCATAGTCAATAATTGGAGGCATATAAAAATGCGTAGCCTAAAATTACTACCATGGATTCTTGCCCTTGTCATCTATGCACTGCTGCAGGCGGGACAGATTATTGAGGTTCCGGACAGCGGTTGGCGCCTTTGGCCCGATACAGCTGCGGCCTGGGAGAATGACGATATCTATCTGCCGGATGAGGTGGATCTTGCCAGACTGCCGGTAAATCCTCCCTCTGGAGGATGGGAAGCTCTGAATTCTTCCCATGGTATCGAAATCACCTTACCATCCCCCGTGGAGGAACACTTTTGGGGGGCATTTGGCTACCGTCCTTACAAAAACGAGTACTACTTTGAGACAGAAGATCCGCAGGTGAAGAACGGAAACTACAAAGGGGTGTCCTGGTGGTGGCACACCATCGATATCCCGGCGGATTTTAAAGGGAAAAAAGTTATCCTGCATATCAGAGGGGCACGATTGCGGGCGGAAGTTTATCTGAACGAGAAACTGGTTGGGTATAGTATTATCAATGAAACCGCCTTCAATTGTGATCTCAGTGAGGCAATGCTGCCCGGTGAAAAGAACCTTTTAGCGATCCGCATTACCAATCCGGGCGGAGAAATGGACTGGGTGGATACGCGCTACCTTACCTGGGGGAAATACCGGTTTCACTCCAGTCATGGTTTTGGGGGACTCGATCGCGGAATGACAATCAGGGCCCATGATCCAGTATATGTGAACGATCTATGGGCCATGAATACTCCCAAGACCGCTACTATCAAGGCTCAGGCCAAGTTAACGAACGCCTCCGGAGAAGATATAAAAGGCACCATAACTTACGAAATCATCGATCCTTCTCAAGCGGACAAAGTGGTGAGCCGCATCCAAAAGCCTTTTAAGATCAACGGAAATATGACTCTCTTGCTGGATGAGGCGCTCAGCTATCCCGATGCGCAATTATGGGATCCGGATCATCCCAATCTTTACCGGCTGAGAGCCAATATCCAGTGCACATCTGCCAGCACTAGCCAGCATCTTAAAGACACCAGGGAGGTCACTTTTGGATTCCGCTGGTTTGAGGCGGATGGCATCGGAAATAACGCAGTGCTGCGTCTGAACGGCAAACGGCTTCGTCTGATATCGGCCATTTCCTGGGGATTCTGGGGTATGAACGGGCTGTGGCCATCTCCTGCATTGGCAGAGAAGGAAGTGAAGGATGCCAAAGCTTTTGGTATGAATTGTATTCAGTTTCACCGGAATGTGGGAAAGACAGAAGTTCTCGATGCCCAGGACCGACTGGGCCTGCTTCGCTATATGGAACCGGGCGGCGGGCAAACAGCACTGGGCGAAGAATACACCTTATATGCGGATTCTCCCAAAAAGCCGCTGGATACCTCCGGCAAACAGGGTGATGCAAAAACCTTTGCAGAGAAATATATGGAAGCGAAGATCATGCAGATGGTGCGGGATCACCGCCGCCATCCATCGCTGGTTCTTTATAGTGTTCAGAATGAAATCAATCCCGATTTAAAGAATCCGCGCGTTTTCCGTATTATCCGGCGAATTCATCAAGAAGATCCGAGCCGCATAGTGGTGCTGAAATCCGGTATTCCTCCTGTTAACCAGGTCTGGATGCAGCCTTACGATACCACGATATACTGCGACCGTGGGAATGGGTATTCAGGGTGGTGGGACCGGCACACGGTGGGCGGCCCCGGAGTCTGGTTGGACAATATGTATAAGAACCCGCAAGATTTCACCCACCATTCCGATAATCGCAAGGAAATTGTGACCTGGGGAGAAATGCTGGGTGCAGCAGTTCCGGATAATCACACCCGATTGATCCGACAGATAAAGGCAAACGGCGGTGAGAGCTATGATCTGAAAGACCACCTTGAGGTAGAAGACGCATATGCCAAATTCCTTGACCGCTGGGGATTCCGCCAGGCTTTCCCCACCGATGAATCCCTCTTCCTGAGTATTGGCAACAAGTGTTATGATTTCTGGGGAAGGGTCATTGAAACCGCTCGTTTGTCGGATGAGAACGATTTCCTGGTAATCAGTGGCTGGGAGTCCACATCCATTGAAAATCATTCCGGCCTGGTGGATAATCTTCGCAATTTTAAGGGAAATCCCGAATTGCTGCACAGCCGTTTTGCCCATCTGCGACCGGTTATAAAGCCGCGGGCCCTGGTGGTGGCGGCAGGTGAAAAAGACACTATGGATATTTTCCTGCTTAATGAAACCAACCAGCCTGCCTCCAAAACGCTGCAGCTATCCATGATAAGTCCCGATAGCGGGGAGACAGCATTTGGCAGCTACTCTGTCCCGAAATGGAAAAAAGATTGCTTTGTCTACCCCATTGCTGAAGCCCTTACCACTCCCCCATTGACAAAAGAGGGTCGGTATCTTCTCAAACTGATGGATGCAGAGAATAGTGACATTTTTAGTGAAGAAACACTGCTGGTGGTGAATACCCACCCTGAAGTCTCACAAAAGAAACAACTGGGAGTCATTACCCACATTCCGGAAATGATTGGCGCTTTGAATAATTATCCAGGTATCCGGGCTGAGAAATACCAGCCAGGACATCACTACGATCTCATTCTGGCGACCACCCGCCTGCTGCAGGGGTGGCGTTCTGTTGTGGATTCAACTACTGAGATTTCAGGAACGGATGATGACCGCCTGTTCCACACCGAAAGCTGGGGATATAACAAGAATCTGGAGTATATCTTCAGTGATCTACCGAAAGGGAAAGCCAGAGTCACCCTGCGGTTCGCAGAAGTTACCCTCAGCGGACCGGAAAACCGGGTGTTCGATGTGGCAATCAATGGAAAGACAGTGCTCGATGATTTTGATGTCTTCAAAACCGCCGGCGGCAAGAATATTGCCATTGACACCAGCTTCATTGTAGATGCCCCGGCCGGTGTGATCAAAATTACCATTCCGGAGCATAAAATAAATTACGCCAAGTTCAGCGCTATTAAAATAACCGCCGGCGATACTGTTATTGCTATCAATTGCGGCGGTGAACCCTACCGCGACAAAAACGGGCTGGTCTGGCAGACTTATGGCCAGAAGCTCAATATCGATGGTGGAGTGATTCAGAAAGTAAAGGAGGGAACACCCTTGCTTCTGATCCCGGACGGTTCCGAAGCCGCCGATGCATATGCGAAGTTGCTTGGCAAAGCCGGTGCTTATGATTACCTCGGTCATGTTGGCAATGTGCGGGCCTCCTGGATGGGCTCCTGGTTTTTTATCCGGGAAAATCCAGTATTTGAAGGATTACCGGTGAATCAGGCCATGCGAAGCTATTACCAGGTACCAGTTGGCGGTTCGGAGGGCATTATGCTGGATGGAAAAAACGTTCAGGTTTTTGTGGGATACGGCCGCGATCACGACCGTAATATTGGGGCGGCAGTCTTTACCTCCACCCTGGGAAAAGGCAGGATCCTGTTTTTTACGCTTCCCGGTATGGCCGGAGGAGTGACCGGGGCTCAGAGCGGAATGCAGCCGGTGATTCTCAAAAGACTGCTGTTAAATTCATTCAGCTATCTGACCCAGAGTTAGCGGGTATGTAAATTTACGTTAAATGTTGATTATACCTTATCAAATAACAACATAACCCGGAGGGCGCATCAATGTGCGATCTCCGAAAGCGGATGGCCCCGGATTCATATGGTTCTGATTAAAATGGCACCGTTTAAATAACTACTTACTATCAGTACGCAGCGAATCGTGGAAAAGCTGACTCTGCAGAATATAAATTTCTAAGGGGAGAATAAATGAAAATAAACATGAGGGAATGGAAGGAAACTTTGATCAAAAGGGAGACACGAGCAGCAATCCCGGTCATGACCCATCCGGGCATCGAGGCTATCGGAGCCACAATTCAAGAAGCAGTGAAACAAGGCGAGGTGCAGTATCAGGCAATCCGGAGCCTGGCGGAGTCTTACCCCAGCGCAGCATCTACAATGATCATGGATCTTTCGGTGGAAGCCGAGGCATTTGGTGCGCAGGTTAAGTTTGCTGAACATGAGATCCCTACCGTTGCCGATATTCTGCTGAAAGACGAAGCGAAAATCCGCGCTCTTTCTCTGCCCAAAATGGAGGCTGGCCGGCTGCCACAATATGTGGAAGCGGCCCGGAAGGCTGCTCAGGCTATAGATGACCGTCCGGTGTTTGCCGGATGCATCGGTCCATTCAGCCTGGCGGGACGTCTTTTGGGCATGACAGAAATCATGACTGCCTTGCTGCTGGATCCGGAACCTGTGCAACTGCTTCTGGAAAAATGCACAGCCTTTTTAACAAACTATATCCAGGAATTCAAAAATTGCGGAGCCAGCGGTATATTTATAGCAGAACCCGCAGCGGGGATGCTGTCTCCCGATATGTGCGAATCTTTCTCTTCCCATTATATACGGCAACTGGTCAGCGCCCTGCAGGATGATTACTTTATGATTGTACTGCACAATTGCGGCAATACCGATCCCCTTCTGGAAACCATGCAGAATACCGGTGCTGCCGGACTGCATTTCGGAAACCGCTGCGATATCGTGAAAGCGCTTGATGCGATTGATGATAGCATATTAATCATGGGAAATCTTGATCCGGTGAATGTCATGAAAATGGCATCGGAGGAAGAAGTCTATACAGCTACCCGGAAGTTGCTGGAGGCAACCCGCGGGCATTCCAATTTTGTGCTATCCAGCGGCTGCGACACACCGCCGGGAGTCCCTCAGGCAAATATCGATGCATTTTTTCGGGCACTGAAAGTCTTCAACGGTTAGCTAAAATCTTCCCACTCCAAATATTTCAAGTTAATAAAAATTGGAATTACTATTCCAGGGCCGCCTCTGCCATGGCAAGCACGTTCTGAGGAGGGACGTTGGGCAAAAGTGCTTCATGACTTGGACTGATGATCAGGTTTGGACTAAGTAACCTCTTTACCCGGCGAACCTCCTCACGTACCTCCTCAGCGGATGCATTTACCAAAACATCCTGGGTATCGATTCCCCCCATAAATGCAAGCCGGCCGCCAAACTCTTTCGCAAGAGTACCGGCATCCATCCGGCTCGCTTTAGACTGCAGGGGATGAAGACAATCTACCCCAGCTTCGATCAATAAAGGAATAATCCTGGCAACCGAGCCGCAGGAATGAAACAATACCTGGCAACCGTGCCTGTGAGCCTGCTCGGCAAAACGGATGATCCATGGCAGCAAATACTCTTCGAACTGCTCCGGAGTGATGAGCAGGTCCATCTGAGTGCCAAAATCATTACCAAAAAAATAGCCGTCCACCAAATCTCCTGCTTCATGGAAAAAACGCTCATTAGCCTCCAAATAGAATCCGCACACTCTTTCCGTAACGGCATGTACAACTTCCGGATTAGTATACATTTTTAAAAAATAATTCTCCATTCCAAAAAGATCGGCAATATCATGGAAAAAAGGTGCCCAGAATCCGCTTGCCCGGTAATAATTACCAGCATTATCCAGGACTGGTAAGAATCCTGAGAAATCGAGATAGTCAGGATCAGGCCATTCATAATTATCAATTTCCTTAACATTCTCGCATCCCGCCAGCGGACCGGCTTCCCCCAGAGATTTTTTGTTTTGCCACAGATCGAAGATCCCCTTTCCTTCAGGATGACGGTAAATGCCAGGAAAATATTGGGGTGTCAGCCAGCGTATATCATCACCCAATTGCAGGCGTAACGTTTCCTCATCCGGCAAGTTGAAATAATTCAGTAAAATCGGCAACATTTCCGGGTGAGGATTTCCCAGCCAGAAGCCACATCTTGGAACTTCCTTGCGACTGATAATATTTCTTACAAGCTCCCGACTATTCATACGCTCATCCTCTCAAATCCGTCTTTTTCTAGACAATTTTCTTCGAAAACGGGAATTTCATATTCTGTCGATTGGGAATATAACTTTATTCAGGCTGCAGTCTGCTACCATACATCTCATTAAAATATTTTTGCGCCAACATTACGGCTTGGCGCATCATATCTTCAGCTTTAGCAGTTTCTCTTCTGGATAGGTGCTCCATTAACAATCCCTCGTCCAGATCAGATGCCGCTTTCTCACAAGCCTCCCAACTCAGGATACTTCGCACCACCCTATCAGTTGCCTGCTCTTCATTATCATAAGGCCTTGGCTGCATATCGTGTCCCTTCCAGCGATGATATCCTGCTTTTAAGGTCAGATCGGCAATAGCGATATTCATTCCATTCACCCGTGCGCCATTGTCAATGTCAAATTTGCCAGGACCGCCCAAAAGGATTCCATCGCTATATCCCTGCGAATTAACATGCATGTGCACCATGGCATTATTGTCAAGCTCCTCTACCGTGTCATATACTGGGTCCAACCCCACCATTTCCGAGTGGCCAAATTCTTTATTAACACCTTTGCGCTCCGGGGAAATGCTAAACTCCTCCTCCAGCTTTTTCCATAAAAGCAGACTGCTGGCGACGGTAGGAAGCAGCATGGCCGGGTGCCCTTCATTTGGTTTCGGTTCGATACCAATAAAAAGCTCGCCACCTTTCCTCGCATCATAATCGCAAAGTCTTGCGATGCTTTCCTTCAAGTTCCGATACATCTGCTTCACGGCGGTTGTCGCAAGGTCATACCCGTAAGAACCGTTCCACAATACCAGCGTGGGATATTGTTCTTCCTTCGGATACCATGCTTTGCGCAGGGTCCCATAGGCCATATCAACGGTACGCTCCCCCAGTTCCTCCGCCATCCTTCGTTCTTTGCTATCCAGCGAAGCAATTCCGCCATAGGCAAAATGGATATGCGCCCCAGGCGTAATCATTGCGAGGTAGATATCAGTTTCCTGCAGTACTGCGGCAATTTCTTCTGCATTTTTTTCATTTATTTCATTGTCATAATGCATTTCGAAGCCTATGACGACATGCTGTGGCAGACGAGGAATTACTTTCTCTTTGATTAATCGAATGACACCGGCTGTGTCTAATTTATCTTCGTTCCAACCCGGACGGATATTTGAGGGGACAAAACCGCCTTTTCCTGAATTAAACGTCCAGCGACAAATGCTGTGGAAGGATTTTTTCTCTGTCATCTTCCTGCCTTCTTCTTAATTTTAATGATAATTTTAATTCTGCAGGACCGTCTTAATATCCAAAAAGCTAGAGGAGTATGATGATCCCGGCCGCCTTGGTACGGGCAAGTTTGATTGTTAAAAAATCATCTTTTACCTCAACAGTCTTTGGATCAATTCCTTTATTGATGCCGTTCTTTTGCAAAATAATTTCGCTGAAATGCTCAACTTGCCAAAATTTCAGCACATACGAGCGCTCAAGTTCTGCGTTAATTTTAAAAACAATGTTTTGCGAGTCTTTTTCACAGCGAATCCGGCTGACGCCGTTGTCTTCCCAAAAATTATAGCTGCTCCGGGAATCCGGATAAACATGCAGAATGAGCGGATCGACTTTTTCCTGCGGAATGTGCATCGCCGGATTCATCATTGGGAGAATCGTTCCGCGTCTGACAAAAAGAGGCAGTTTATGCAGTGGAGCTGGCACTTTTATATTATCCGGCCCCCGGTATATATTGCCATCCTCCATGTCGATCCATTCCCCCGCCGGGAAATAAACCGTCCTGAAACGGCTGCGGTCATACACCGGTGCCACCAGAATCGACTCCCCCAGCATATACTGCAGATCCTTATCGTGAGCATTGGGATCATCAGGAAAAGCAAGTGGCATGGCGCGTATGACCGGCATGCCGCTGCGACTGCTGTCGATGGCGGTGCTGTAGAGATAAGGAAAGAGGCGATAGCGCAAATTCACATATTTTTGGACAATGTCCAGGGCCTCTGCCCCAAAATGCCAGGGTTCCCGGGGACTATCGCCGTGCATCCGGCTGTGGGAGCAAAACAAACCGAACTGCGCCCAGCGAATGTACAACTCAGGTTCCGGCATCCCCCGGTAGCCGCCAATATCATTACTCCAAAAAGGTATTCCCGACATCCCGATGGAAAGGCCGCCGCGGATGGTTGCCGCCAGACTGGCCCAGTCGGCAGCCGGATCGGCAGACCAGCACACCGGGTAATTCTGGCTGCCGGCCCAACCGGAACGGGCCCAGACAACGGCATATCCTTTTACCTCCCAGGTGGTGTCAAATACTGTTTTAGTATAGAGCAGCGGATACAAATTGTGCATGGTCCTACCGGTTTGTCCATTGCTGAAACAGGTATCTTCGGGGACATCCTCGCCGAAATCAGTCTTAAATACATCCACACCGTCCTGCAAAACCGGCTTCATAAGCTCCCGGTACCAATCCGCAGCTTCGGGTTTTGAAAAATCCACGATAGCCACAGGAGCATTCCAGCCGTCTTTATCTCCTGCCGTCCGGATGATTCCATCGGGACGGGGTGCCAAAGAAAGTCCATAATTGATGACATAGATATCCCCGTCGGGCTTTTTCAGAAAATAGTCATTTTTCCGGCCGTGCTCAAACAGATCGCTTTCCACCGAGATATACGGCTGAATCCACAGACAAAGCTTCAGATCTTTATTATGCAGGGCTTCGATAAACTTCTCAATCTCCGGGAAAGCGTCCCGGTTCCAGCGAAAATCACAATATTGCCGCCAGTTCATCCACCAGGGATCAATGTGCACCACATCGGCGGGAAGATTGTGCTCTTCCAGACCATCCAGCAGCCGTTCCATGGAGGTTTGGTTACGATAAGTGCCTCCTGATGATACCCACAAACCAAAACTCCACTTAGGAGGCAGTGGTGCATGGCCGGTCAGCTCTGCGTAGTGCTGCAGTATTTCGGCAGGCGAAGGACCATAAATCAGATACAGATCCAGATTTTCAGATTCGATCGTGATCGTCGCACTCTGACAGGAGACCGTTCCCAACTCCCAGGTGATTCTGGCGGTTGAATCAATGAAAAGTCCATACCCCCGGGTGCTCCATAACAACGGTATATTTTTATGGGATTTTTCACTGGTAGAACCCAGCGCATCCCGGGTCCAGCTGACAATCCGTTGACCCATTTGATTAAGTGGGAGGAATTTTTCTCCAAGACCATAAAGACGTTCATCCGGCCGGAGATGAAAAGAGAAAGTCACTTTCCGA
>JARRQT010000058.1:0-31095 GCA_037381445.1 Calditrichia bacterium | reverse complement strand
TGGAGACATGGCGAGCCTGAGTCAAAAGGTTCGAAAGGTTCTGGATGATGCCGGACTTAATGATGTTAAGATTTTTGCCAGCAGCGGGTTTGATGAGTTTAAGATCGCCAAGGTTGTTTCGGAAGGTGCCGCCATCGATGCGTTTGGGGTGGGTACCAAAGTCGGGGTTTCTGCGGATGCCCCTTTTGTTGATGTTGTCTACAAAATGGTCCGGTTTAAAGGGCGCGACGTAAGGAAACTGAGTCCGGGCAAGGTGACTCTGGCCGGTGAAAAGCAGGTTTTTAGAAAGTCGGATCAAAACGGACGCTATTTAGAGGATATCATCGGCCAAAGAGACGAAGTCATGGACAAAGGAAAACCATTGCTTAAAAAGGTTATGGAAAACGGAAAGTTGTTGCGACCGCATCCTCAACTTCAAACGCTTCAGGAAACGTTCAAAGAAAACTTTGCCGCGTTAGATGACAGATACAAGTCGATTAAGGATCATAAAGCCTATCCCGTCAAACTTAGCACTCGCCTTCAGAACTTGCAAAAAAGTAACATATAGCCTTTTAAAAGCCTTGCCGCTTCAGGTGTAATTAAATTTTTCCTGGAAGAACTCGAACCAAATAGGAAACAGTAAACAGTAAATAGAAAAAAGGGTTTTCAAATAAACATCAGATATTCCCTGGCAAATCTGGATCTACGACAATCTTCAATCGTCAATCTTTTATACATGAAGCTGCTTTGAAATCGATTTGTTCAAAGGTAAAATATTTTTTAGTCTATAATCCCAAATACGCTTTTTTAACCTTTTCGTTTGAGAGAAGGTTTTTAGCCGACTCTGCCAGTGTTATCTGTCCGTTTTCCATGACATACCCCTTGTGTGCCACCTTCAGCGCAAGATTGGCATGAAAAAAGCACTTTCATCAGTTTTGCAGTTATCCTGTTACTTATGGCAGGCAAAATGTATCTAATTAGGGCATAGGTAGTTTCTTTCCATCGGACCCGGGAAATCTGATATGGATTTTTGGGGAACGACAAAGGATTAAATTGTTTTCCGCGAAAGAAATTTCCGAATATTTAGTTTATAAGAGTAGTGATTATTGGTTTGAACGAAACAGGGATTGTTGAATACCGCTGAAGCGGCTAAAACAGAGAAAAAACAACAAGGTTTTGACAATCCATATTTCAATTGCCGCTCTTTGAAAGACAGGAGAAAGATACATGCAAAACATTCAAACAACCTCCTCCAAAATATCATTTGTTGAAAACCTGCATACGCTCATTGTTGGTTATGAAAAGAAAGTCCCTCTGCTGAACGGGGAAATCAGTCAGTACATCAATTTTGACAATGCGGCCAGCACCCCTGCCCTGAAGCCGGTACTGGAAACGGTTAATGAATTTATGGAATGGTACAGCAGCATCCATCGGGGGACCGGATTTAAATCCCAGCTTTGTTCCGAGGTGTACGATTACGCCCGTGAAGTAGTGGCCGATTTCGTCAATGCGGAACCGGAAAAGCACGCCATCATTTTTGGGAAAAACGCCACCGAGGCCATCAATAAGCTGGCCGGAAGATTTCCTGTGAAAGATGATGAGGTAGTGCTGGTCAGCAAAATGGAGCATCATTCCAACGACTTGCCGTGGCGGGCGCACGCACGGGTGATTCACATCGATGTGCTTCCGGATGGCCGGCTTGACGAAGACCACCTGCTGCAATTATTGAAAAAATACCGCGGGAAGGTGGCGCTGGTTGCCATCACGGGCGCATCCAATGTGACCGGCTGGATAAATGACGCGAACCGGCTGGCGGAAATCTGCCATGAGCACGGCACCAAAATTTTGATCGATGCCGCACAGCTCGCGCCGCACCGCGCCATTGATATGAAAAAGCAGAATGATCCGGGCCACCTGGATTTCCTGGCACTTTCGGCGCATAAAATTTACGCTCCTTTCGGCTCCGGGGTGCTGATCGGTGATAAAGCTTTCTTTGAACAGGGAGATCCGGACTACGTGGGCGGGGGAACCGTGAAAATCGTTTCGCTGG
Source organism: Calditrichia bacterium (assembly GCA_037381445.1). Lineage (GTDB taxonomy): Bacteria > Calditrichota > Calditrichia > RBG-13-44-9 > RBG-13-44-9 > JARRQT01. Next base: position 29,066 of record JARRQT010000058.1, on the reverse strand, counting down.
ATTATGCCTACTGGGACCAGCCGCCGGAAAAGGAAGAGGCGGGCACGCCCAACACGGTGGGAGTTGTGGCATTCGCCAAATCGCTGTTGACCCTGAAAGAAATCGGGATGGATAAGGTGGCGGAACACGAAAAACAGCTGACGAGGCATATTCTGACCAGATTGCAGGAGATCCCAGAGGTTGAGGTTTACGGCAGCGCCGATCCGGAAGTGGTCGATAACCGTCTGGGTGTGATTTCATTCAATGTAAAAGATGTGCCCCATGCGCTGACCGCCGCCATCCTAAATTACGAGGGAGGCATCGGCGTACGTAACGGCTGCTTCTGTGCGCATCCCTATATCAAAATCCTTCTCGGGACGGATGAAAATGAAGCACGCCAGTTGGAAGAAGAAATCCTGAACGGCGACCGTTCCAACCTGCCAGGTGCGGTGCGGGCCAGTTTTGGTTTATATAATACGAGTGAGGAAATCGACCGCTTCATAGAGGTGTTGAAATTGATCGCGCAACGGAAGTATAAAGGAGAATATGTTCTCAATAAAAGCCGGGGCGAATATTACCCAAAAAACTTCCTTTATCGGTTTAAAGATTATTTCAGCCTCTGAAAAAATCTTGGTAAACGGGAAATCATTAAAAACGGACCGGCTTAAATTGCTGGTCCGTTTTTTTGTTTTAACAGGTCTTTTGAATAGACGGAAGGATTCGGGCAGACTCTATCTGCCATCCAATACTTTTGAGATGTGTAAATTATTCCTCGACAAGGGCTACTCTTCCAGCGCCAGGGTCAGCGCGGTTGTCAACTTCAGGATATCACGATTGGCATTCCGCAGACGGTCGGCCAGCACCTTGGATAAATTGCGATAAAACAAGGCGCCAAACTCGGATGAATCCTTCATCAGCCGGAACAGCATTTCAGACTGCAGTTCCCCAAGGATGCATTCCGATTCCGCGGTGACCGTGGCGGAGCGCTCTTCGCTTTCCGCGAAAAGGGCCATCTCACCGAAAAAAGCATAATCTGTGTCCTTCAGATTGATAAGCGCTTTGTCCACCCGGCTCAGTTCCTGCGAATCGGCGAACAGCGTCATTTTCTTGGTCACCGATACTTTTCCCTTAAACAGAAAAAAGAGGCTGCTTCCCCTTTCCCCTTCCCGGATAATATTCTCTCCCTTCAGAAAGGTTTTAATTTCCATGGCATCCAGCAGCTCGCGGATATTATCCTGCGGGATATTCCGGAAAAGGTGGACATTGCTGAGAAACTGCAATTTGTCATTCATAAAAATTATCCCCGGGTTGTTCATAGCCAGTGAAGAATATGACTATGATATTCAAATCATGACTGGTTTAAATGCAATGGCCTGCCTCAAAGCAGAAAAAATCATAGGCTCATTTCCATTTAGATGTCTTCTTTCCAAAATAAAATATCTCTCTTAACAGATTTGGATCGATAGCCAAGCCGGCTATTTAATCACTACCAGAAAACTGTCCTTCTCCAGCACGGTGTCATCCGGCGGATTGATCCGCACATCGAGGTGTTCGCCTTTGCGCAGACTCCGCCCCGCCGCGCGGAATTTCCTTTCAATGAACTCATCCAGATAAGAATAATCGCCGGACAGCACATGGGACAATGATAACGATTTCTGCTCCTTGACTATGGCAATGGGCAGTTGGTTTTTCGTGCGGAAATATGAAATGGACTCTCCAAAAGTTTTTCCGGAAAGCTCCTGGGGAATGGCAATTCGTTCCAAATGATTTCCGGAGCCGCCTCCGATTAGATTCTGTATAGATTGAGGAACTCCCGGGTGGGTCACCATTTCGCCCATCAGCACGCCGGAGAATGAATCAGAGATTATGTAATCATCCACCTGCGCCTTTTTTAAATAAGGCTCATTGTCCCGGTCCAATATGTGGGCATACACCTTTAATTTGGGCTGGAGGGCCTTTACAGAAAAAGCAGTGAGGATGGTTTTCTCATCCGTGCGGGCAGTCAGGCCGGTACTGGCATCCGGGACAATCAGGACCGCCTGCGCTTTGCCCAGATTGGCGCGATTCAAAATTTCCTCCTGGGCAAAATCACCACGCACATATTTCAGCGGCTGATCCTTGAATTTGAGCATAATGTTCTGCACCTGATCTTCGGGAAGCTGATGGATCATGACCACCGGGGAAGACTGCGGCTGCTGGAAAATGACGTTAATAATCTGTTCCGCGGTATGGTTCCAGCCGCAGAGAATGATGTGATTGCTGTCGGTGATCTGTTTCAAACCGCGTTCCTCCTTTAGTTTCTTGGCCACAAAAATGGATGAGACCGTCGCCGTGAACATCGAGACCAGCGCCACGCCGGTAAATATAACCAATACTCCCAGCAGTTTTCCGGCGGCCGTGATGGGAACAACATCCCCGTAGCCCACCGTGGTCATGCTTATCAGCACCCACCAGATCGCCTGCCCAAATGAGTGTAGATTGGGATTCTGTTTGGCCTCAATCGTGTAAAAGAAAAAAGCGCCGGTCAGGCTGGCGATTAAAATCAGCAGCAGAATGGTAAACAGAAAATTCCGCTGGGTGATGAAAAGTATTTTTTTAATCGGATTCAAAGGAATCTCCACTCTGATTATGGAGAAAATTTATCGGGAAATTTCAATAAAGTCAAGCGGTTGGTAGATCAGCAGCGGGGAATCCCCCGGCACAGCAGAATTTCAGGAGAACTATATTTTGCATTTCTCAAGAATTCCTCCCGGTAAAAGAACAACCAGATGGATCTTAAAGGGAATTCCCTGTCAGTATCCGTTTCACAGCTTTGGGGCCCGTTCAATTTCTCCGGAAAAGCCCATAAAGATCCTCCAATTTTTTGACAAGACTTCCCTTTGGATAAAGTATTTCCGGAATCGTGTCGTTTGAGGCCGCATTCAAAAATTTATTATATTCCATGAAAAATTCCATACTTCCCCTGCGCAGCAGGTTGCCCATTTTTTTGGTCCCGCCAGCCGCCACAATTTTTTCCGTCATAAAATAGCCCAGATCATAGAATGGCCCGTTGGAGCGAAGCCCCTGATTTTCAAGCCTCTCTGCCGCATCAAAATCGTTCTTCACATATATCTGCCGGTAAATTTCGTTGAGGAGGTTCATTCCCTCCGCAGCATGCTGCACTACATTCCGGCTGGAGTCAATTCCCCCGACATAGGAGGCAGATCCTTCCAGATAGATGAGCGTGAGCGTTTGGTAAAACCGCCTGTCTTTCTTCCCTGGGAAACGATACGCATACAGGTCTTCAAAGGTGCGGGGAGATTTTTCCTTCAGGGAGTCGTCAACCGGATATTCCCGAAGCTGCAGGCGATGGTAAATTTCATGGGTGATGGTCTGCAGCATGCGGCTGTAATCATCCTTAAAATACACGATATTCATCCCGCTTGTTTTTTCGGCGGCCCATCCCCGGATTCCCCAATTAACCCCAATACCGAATTGCTCCTGAAACTGAATACTGTCCGGCGCAAACAGAGCGATTCTTCCCATCACCTCATTTTCTATCTGTTGCTTATGCTTCTGCAGGGAGTTGATAGTCTTTTCATACTTTTCCAGGTTCAGGGATATGTCCGCAAGATTAAAATAATTCCAGGGATTCATCCATTTCCAAATCATGGCCAGCGGTTTGCGGCTCACCGAGTATTGAATAAAACGGGCCAGACTTTCCTCATTCGCAATGGGCTCCGGGATGTAGCCCAGATTCCGGCGATGTTTCAGCATTTCCGTAAATACGGGAAGCCCGGCAATCCGCATCGCTTCCTCAAATTGCACGGTATCTTTTTGAAATACTTTCAGAAGCGCCTCCATCCCGCTGAGATCCAGTTCCAGTTTCATGGATGCGGGCGACTGCACGGCTTCCATTTCGGGGAAATCCCCGTTTTTAAAATTCAGGGGATAAGGGGTCTTTTCAATTGCAGCGAGGGTGCCTGCCCGCTTTTGGGCAAGAAACAGGGCGCTGCGGATCAGCGACCCGAAATTATCCGGGACCGGAATCGTGTCGGCGGTATCAAGCTGATCCGGAATAACGCCATAGAAATCGCCTCCCAGCTTTTTTTGCAGATGCTGAATACCGTATAAATTTTTAATCTGGGCAGGGTTGTGCAATTCGGAAATTTCCCGGAGCAGAAATCTGGCGTCATCAATGGATAACAGTTCTTTCAATTGCCTGATTTCCTGCCGGGTCCGCGGATCACCGGCGTTTTTTTCCAGATCGGTCCAGTGCCATTTTTTATGGAAATTAAAATGGTAAATCCTGTTTGAATCGCTGCATGAAACAGCGAAGATCAGCGTTAAAAACAGGATGAATAAAAATTTCAGTCTCGGCATTTTTCCTTTTTCATCCGGTTCATATTTCACCGCAAAAAAATTATCTCTTTCATCTATAAACAGGATTCCGGTCGATTACAACAGTTTTTTTATCCATTGCCGAACGATCTCCGCTATATCATAATTCCCGTGGCCGGCGCCGGCAATGCGATGATAATCAATCCGGTATCCGTTATTGAGCAGGGTTTGGACAAAGTTATCCGTAGCCGTGATATCCAGCGATCGGTCTGCTGTCCCGTGAAATACCAGGTACGGGATATGTTTTGACTGCCCGATATAGTTTCTCATATCATTTTGAGGAATATTCTGACGGGAATTATAGGGAATTCCCGATGCGACGATAACGCCGTCAAACAGTTCGGGATGCAAAAAACTTAAGCGCCAGCAGCCGTATCCTCCCATGGAAAATCCATAGAGAATGGTTTTGTTAGTATGGAACATTTTCTGCGCCGTATTTATCACATCAAGAGCATCCTGTTCGGATTTTCCGGTGTAAAAATCGCTTAATCCCCTGCCGCGGGGAGCGACCACGATGGTATTATCATCCGCATGATTTTCCCCCACATTGACCGCAGTCCCGTGTTCATCCACACCGCTGCCATGCAGCGCCACCAGCAGGTGGTATTTTTTATCCGATGCAAGACCTTTCGGCAAGTACAGCGAATAAGGCTGTAAGCTGCTGTCGATGGAGGAGCGGAAAGCCGCCAGCATATACCCGGTGCGAGTGAATACGTTTTTTCCATCCTCCAAATCTTTTACAGATTTCCTTAGTTCCGCCAGTTGTGCAGCCAAAGGAAATGGATCATCCCGCGGGCCCAATTCGTTTATCGAGTTGTCCAACTGATCCATTTTATAGCGTAAGGTGTAAATACTGTTATCCAGCAGCGGCTGCTCGCCTTCAGCTGCAAAACAGCTGATATTGTGTTTTAAATCAGCGTATCTGCTACTGTCGATTCCATAGAATTCTTCCGCCCACTGCTTTTTTCCGGCAAGAGACGCCACTATTTTATAGCGCCCTTCCTTCAGAGCAGGTACGGCGATAGTTTTCGAAAAATAGTTGGCTCCGGAGTTCAGCGCGACATCGTCGTTTTTCTGTAAAAGAATATTGCCTGCCGAATCCGTGAGGGCATAAGTAATCCGGGAATTTTGGACCTCAGGAGAAAATATCCCTGCCTTTAACTCCACTTCATTTCCCTCCAACCAGCGGGATTTCAGCGCGCCGGTGATCTGCGTTTCTGACTTTCCGGACGGCATAAATGTCAGAAGAGCATAACGCCGTATGTTGGTCAGTTCTGTATCAAAATAGGGATCCTCTACCCATTGCAAAACGCTGCGGCCTCCGTTTTCCCTCTGAGAAGTGTACTGAATATTGATTCCCGCCTGCTTGTCGAGCAAGGGGCGGAAGGGAAAGAGGAAAGACCAGGGAAGGATAATAGCGTAATGTGCTTCATGCTTTGTGGAGTCGATGCTGATTTCGGGCGCAATTTCCCTGTAATGCCGCAGCGAATACCCCTTTTTCCTCTGAACCACGCAAACCCCAGCCGGCGTTTTATTCTCCAGCGAGAATCCGTAGGTATAATATTCATCGCTCTCCACTCCGTTCTTCTCGCGGGGAAATACGAAATTCAGCATGAAGCCGTCTCCGTAACGAAAGCTGCGATTTCCATCCAGAAAATGAAGATCGTGAACGACGGCTTTTATGCGCAGGGCAGCAGTGTCATAGGATAAGGACGCCTCAACTTTCGGATAGCTGAAAGCCGAATCCTGAAGCAGGATATCTGTCCAAAACCCTTCCCTCAGCGTTATGGATTTTCCCGGACCGGGCACGCCGAGATTCTTTTTCATGTGTCGGAGAATATTGCTGAATTGCGGCAGATCCCTCACGTTTTCCAGATCGGCATCCTGACTAGCCCATATGTAATTGGCAAAACCGTGTTCAGCCGATCTATTCAGCCAGTCCAGAGCATTCTCTTTCTGATTCAGCAGGGAATACAGACATCCCATCGAATAGAGCATATCAGGATTACCGGATTGCTCTTCCAGCAGCTTATGCTGGATTTCCAGCGCCTTTCCAAATTCCCCGTTTTGATAATATTTTTGGAACTGATTTTGAAGATCCCCCTCCTGTGAAAAAACAGAGGTAGTGAAAAACAGGATGCTGGTACACAAAATCAGATAAGGTAAAATTGTCTTTTTCATGTTTCTTAAGCCTTCAGGTTAATGAACTTCAAAGCGTGATCCACTCAATTGAAATGTGTCAGGTTTTTGAACACCAGATAGACACCGCTGCGCACATCAATCAGGACAATCATTTTGGGAGATTGGGTTTCCGCTACAATTTCACCCGATTGATATCACCCACCGGCAGCCAGTCATCCATATTGCCGAAACTGCTTTTATCGATGGGGAAAGGATCGATTTCCCGGACATCTTCGACGGTGATCAGCACCAGATAGCGTTTTCCCGCCCAGCGTTTTATCTGTTTTTCCTCCAGTTGAAGCAGGTTCTGGTTATCCCCTACCAGGCCCGCAGATTCCTCAAATGACATTTTCCCGGAATTGAAAACGGTTTTTACGCGCGCTTTCAGTTTGACCAATCCCTCACCGTCATTATTCATAAAATAAAGCATATCGCCGTCAGAGACGCGCCCGTAGGGCATCTTGCGGCCCGCTGCCCCGCGGATGATCATAGTTTTCGTTTCGGCCAGCATTTTTTCATATTCGTGACCGGCTGCATCCAGATAAACCACATGGTCCATTCCATTCCCTTCATATGCGGCGTATTATTCAAGTCAGTCCAACAAACAATGATAGAGTCAGCCCCCATGGCTCACAACTGACGGTGTATCCTATTTCGCCCACAATCCGCCGGTTTCTTCCAGCCAGTCGGCAACATGCCCGGCAGCTGCCGGAACATCATTATCGGAGACATCAAGTTCCAAACTTGGCAGCATCGACTGCCGGACCATTTCACGGGCAATCTTCTGCTCTTCCACAAACTGCTGCAGATCATCATACTGTCCCGGATTACCGGAAACTTTCAGCCTTTCTTCTCGCGCAGCTTCAAAGGATTCCGGCGTACGGTAGCAAAACACCAGATGAAATCCCAGATCGGCCAGCCGTTCCTCCATCCATTCGAAATCGTAGTCTTTGCCATATCTCTGTTTCTGAAACATTTTCGTGGAAATATGAAACCGGTCCACGATCCACGAATAATAGCGCTGCAATTCAAACAATCTCAGCCAGGTCTGGTAGGTTTCCATTGCCATCTTCTCTTCCTGGGGTTCGAAATTGATGAGCCCTCTGCCCCAGGGGAAATTTGTAAACGCACACCATTCTGCCGAGATCAGCGGTGAATGATAGCGGTATTTGCGAGGCCCCACAATGCGGGGATGCTCATTTAAGGTAAAAGCGATTTCCGTTTTGAAAGTCAGACGGGTGCCTTCCAGAATAATTTTCGGACATAGCTTGGGTCCCACAGTCACTTCCTTTCGAATTAAATATCAGGTATTATGGAATAAGTATTTACTTTCATCTCACTTCGATTTGGGATAACCGCCAGTCATTTTCATCACCCACCCATGAAACCGGTGAAACCAGGAGGAGTCGGACCAGAACATGTAAGGGCATAATCCGGTAATCAGGTTAACATTCTTTTGACGGCATAATTCAAGCGTATCGGAATTGAGGGTCTCAAATCCCTTTGAATTATAAATCCAAATATTCTCAACTCCGGCATTTATACAATCCGCCAATGCATTATCAGTGAGATTGATCGGTGTCATGATCAAGGCTGCCTCTACCGGCGACTGAAGCTCCTTCAAACCGGAAAAACACAGCTGATTATCAATCTCATCTGCATTCGGATTTACCGGAATCGCCCCATATCCCCTCTTTCCAAACTCCTGAAAAAGTCGGTGCGAGAAATCCTGCGGATCTCTTGAAACGCCCAAAACAACCAGGCGTTTTTTCCCCAGAAACGAATTTACCTGCTCAAGAGATGTTTTCATTTTTGGTCCTTTCCAAATTATGAACTATAATTTAAAAAAGGCGGTCTTGTTAATCAACACCGTTCACCTGCGGTTTACGGACATAGAATTTATCTGTTTCGCCATTAAAAAATTTCTGCCTGCTTTTTGACTCGGGCTGCAACGGCAGAAGTTGGCTGTTCGAAATTGTCGGATCCATCTGTTAAGAGACAGATAATGGGATGATAAATTCTGTTTGCAGAAATTAAAAGCGCCTTCCCCAGGCATGGCCTGAAACAGATCGCAAAACCCGGAATTGACAAAACAGCCGCCGACAATTATATTGGAGCAAATCAAATGTTAAAGAGCGGGGATAAAAAGATGAATCGGGAAATTACCCAAAAAGAGATTGTATCCGGCAAGATCCTGAAATTAATTGAGGGCGACCTTACCGAAGAAAAGGTCGATGCGATTGTGAATGCCGCGAATTCTCATCTGCGGCATGGCGGAGGCGTAGCAGGCGCCATCGTTCGAAAAGGCGGCCCCTCGATTCAAAAGGAAAGCAACGAGATCGGCTATGTGGGGGTCGGCGAAGCAGCCATTACCGGAGCAGGCAAACTGCCCGCCAAATTTGTTATCCACGCCGTGGGTCCCCGCTGGGGAGAAGGCGATGAAGACGGCAAATTAGAAAGTGCGGTACGAAACAGCCTGAAACTGGCGGAAGAGAACAATTTATCAATCATTTCCCTTCCCGCCATCAGCGCCGGCATTTTCGGTTTCCCCATGGATCGCTGCGCGGATATTATGCTGAACACCATTCGGGAATATCTCCGGAATCGTCCAAAGGGCTCCTTATCTGAAGTGCGAATTTGTCTGTTGGGCTCACAGTCAGTCGACATTTTTGAGAGGCATTTCGTGAAAATTTTTGAATAGAACCAGCGGAATGATTGATTTTGCAGACAGTTATTCTTCCATCCTCCGGCATCATATCCTGCTGAAAAAATCCTGCCTTGTCATGGCGTCGATATCGCCGGTTACGGCAAAAGCTGATTGAAAATTCTCGGGCCAGTTATTGAACCGGATCAGCGGATTTTTGTTTTTTGCCAAAAAGTCCCTGAGCCATTGATACCTGGATTCCATTACCGGGTCTTCCTCAAAATATACGCTGTAGATTTCCGGGAATCCCGATTCATCGTCCACCCAAAATCCCAGATTCTTAAGCATTTCCCGGAAAGCTCGGGAGGTTTTTGGTCCCATCCCGATAACCGGCCAGGTAGGCATCCGAACCTCAAATTCCTCAACTACAAAATTCGACTGCGAGATTCCGATCAGTTTGATGTTACGGCTGTGATGAAAATTATAAAAAACATAATTTAATTCCCTGGGGCGCTGAATTTGGACCTTTACTGTTCTTTTTCCCGCAAATTCACACTCAATATAGGCCTGCGCTCTTTTTTGCCACCATTCGGAGATATCGCGCAATGGCCGGACCCAGATTTGATCTCTCTGTTCTTTTATCTCCTTCAGAACTCCCAGGAAGGGCGAACGAAGAAATTCATAGCGTTCCGGATGTAAAATAAGCACAAACAGTTCACCCCGTTCCAAAGTTCTTCGCAATATTTCTTTCCAGACATCCTCCAGCTCTGTGGTTTTGTTCAATCCGGCACGATCCCATAGCAGATCATCATCGGGCAAAGAGGCCGGGATTCTCACCAGCGAATTTTTAAAAAACGGGAGGACAAAATCATTTTCCGGGAAGGAAGGGCTATATTGCTTCTTCATTTTTTCGATGATTTTGCCATTATTGCCATTCTCCCAACCGTCCACATTCCACCAGAAGGAACAACTGTTATCATAATCAATGGACAGTTCTTTTATCATATTTAAACAGGGTTCATCTGCCCTCAAATAGGGAAAACGAATGCCGTAAATGGGTATACCCGCTTCATAGAATTTCATGATATTTCTGTTCAAAAGTTGTTTTTTCTCTTGGGAAGTGAGAGAAATATAGTCCTTAAAGTAGAAGCCATGAAGGGCTATCTCAGCTTCGGATTTGTCAAATTGCTTAAAAAAATCAAAATGCGAATCAATGACATGCGCCGTTGTGGGAAAGGTCGGACATATACCAAAGCGCGAACAGTCCTGGATAAACCGGGTAATGTTTTTCATCATTTTTTTGCCGGATGAATCATACCGATGAAATATCTTTATTAATCGGCGGCTGAAGTTTGAAAACAACCGGTATTTTTTTACAAATTTAAAATACGTCATTATCACTAATTCATTTCTTGTTAATCCCAAAATCAGAACAGCTCAATCCGAATCCCGGCCTGTCCAATTTTCCGTTCCAAAGGAAAACGAAAAAAGGACATTCCCGGTCATGAATAGGGAGATGTTACCAATTAATTCATCTTGTTTATAAAATAAATATTCCATTCTTCAACAATCAGAAAATGCCCCAGTGCTTGATCAAATATTGAACAAGAATCGTTATCCCAAATTGAGCCAAAATCAGCCACAGAACCAGCAATACCCAAAAATACCAGGGAGGGCTTTTTAACATTTGTATCGCTTGGTTTTTAAATGGCGGCGGGAATTTTTCATTCAAATAACAGTTGGGCGGAAGAGCTTCTTCAGTGGAGGATTGTCCCAAAATTTCCTGCATGCCAAATTCAATCATGTAGTGATCTACTTTGCGTTTATTTGCACAAAAAGCCGCCAGCAAAGCATTGGAGCAAATGACATTAATCATTCTGGGATTTCCTTTGGAGAGGCGAAAAACTTTTTGAATCGCGTCAGAAGTAAAAATATCTTTATTCGTATAACCCGCCAGGGCAAGCCTGTAAAAGATGTAATTTTGAGTATCCGAATAACTCATGGAACGAAGCTGAAAATGCATTTGAATATGTTGTTTTAATGAAATATAATTCTGGGATTCCAGCAGTTCTCCCAACTTTGGTAAGCCGACCAGCAGGATTTGAAACAATTTTCTGGTGTTTGTTTCCATGTTGCTCAAAATCTGCAAATCTTCCAGCTGCTCATTTGTCAACTTGTGAGCATCATCGATGATAACGCCCACCTTTTTCCCGGTAAAGGATTCCTCCAAAACAAACTTGTATAAAAGATTAATCAGACTTTCCCGGGATGTCTCATCATATTTTATATCGAGTTCAAAATGCCGGCAGATATTCTCCAGCAGGTTCTTGTTTGCCAATTCTATATTGGATATGAATGCGATATGCTGGGTAGGGCGACTCTCATGCAAATAGGCGTTGATGAGGGTAGTCTTCCCAACTCCCGCTTCACCGGTGAGAAGCATCAATCCTTTTTCCATCTCAAAACCAGCCTCAATTCGGGCCAACGCCTCCTTGTGTTCGCCACTCAGGAAGAAATAATCAGGATTTGAGGTGAGATTAAAAGGTTCTTCTTTTACGCCAAAATAGTCAAGGTACATTTTATTTGTTATTTTATGTTAAAGTTATCAGCATTATTAGATGCCATATGACATTCACCGCCGTTCGAATAAAAACTGCAAAAATTCAAATAAAAAATTTTAAAAATAGAGGAAAGACGATTCGCTAAGGTTCTTATAAAAGGTATGGAGAAAAACGGAGAAGTCATAATCACGGTAATCATCCCTGATTTAATAAGTAATACTTCACACCAACACAATGTAAATCTAAATATCATAGGATAGTACTATTTGATGAGTATCACACAAAATTAATTTCAAATTATTGAAAAAAATATGTTTAGTCGAGCCACCCGGATTCTGTTTTGATTTGAAACTGCATATTTTTGCGGAATTTTAAGCCCTGCATTTGGTTCATGCAGAAAATCAGACTAAATCTACTATCGATCCAAAATCAGGATCAAAAAGCCGCTTATACGTTCGAATTGCAAATCCGTCTGTCATGCCGGAGAGCTGATCACAAATCATGCGCGCCCGGTCGTTTGGATCTTTCACTTTGAGGACTTCAAAAATTTTTTCCAGAATAAAATCCCATTTATATTCCAACTGGTGGAGCTGAGGGGATCGAAATACCAGGTCCGTGGACAATCGTTTATAGAAAGAAGCTTCTGCCTCAACCGTTGGATCAACTTTCAGACCGAAGCGGTACCGGTTGGTCAAATCGCTCATAAAATTGCTGTCTTCCTGCAGCTCGCATGATCGGATGAATTTGCCGATCCTGCGGGCGAAAGTCCGCTCTACGATATCATCCTTTATGACTTTCAGCAGATTTTCCAGATGATCGGACTCAAATGCATTTAACTCCTGTTTGCCAGCCCATCCCTCTAATTTCTCCCGGCTGATAAATCCGGCGTTAATTCCATCGACAACATCATTTAATGAATAGGCAGTATCATCAGCCCAATCCATGATCTGGCACTCAACGCTGCGAAAGGAATTCCTTTTTTTGCCCGGGGCCAATTCCTGCGGGAATTCCCTTCCCGCCAGCACAAAATCAAGATAGGTTTTCTGCTCATTATAAAGAAAGTGATTGTGGGGATTTTCCAACTCTGAAAACAGAGTCTTATACTTCAGTACCCCATCCATCAAGGCGCGGGTGGGATTCATCCCTTTTCTTTTTCCCCCATCCGAATAAAGTATTTCAGTGAGAATACGCAAGGTCTGGGCATTCCCCTCAAATCCTCCGTAATCCCTCATCAGGCGGTTGAGCGTGCTTTCACCAGCATGGCCGAAAGGGGCGTGTCCCAGATCGTGGGTCAAACATACCGCCTCCACAAGATCGGCATCGATATAAAAATCATCGGCGAGCAGCGGACTGTGGTGCCGGAGGAAGTTGCAGATTGAGCGGCCGATCTGCGCCACCTCGATGGAATGTGTTAAGCGGGTACGATAAAAATCGTATTCCCCGGAGAGAAAAACCTGCGTTTTGGCCTGAAGCCGCCGGAAAGCAGAACTGTGAATAATCCGGTCCCGGTCCCGCTGAAACGCACTGCGGTAATCCAGGGCCGAGCCGGTTTCCATGGTTTCATAATCAAAATCATTATAGAATCGATTTTTGCTTTGTTTCATATCGCCGTCCCAGTAAATATTTGTTGGTCGCCCTTGCTGCTCAATTCTTTAGACGCAGCGATACCGGGTGCATTAGTTTCCCTACCGGATAGAGATTTATTTGTTTATCCCAGTAAGGCGATCTTTCATAGAAAAAATTGAGCCTTTCCCGCGAACTCGCAGCAAAAGATGAATCAGTGGCGACTTTCTCCTCAAATTCTTCCATTAGGGCTGGGTCCTCCGCCAGCATTTTGCGGGCCAGTTTCTCCAGCACATAACCCTCGGAATATTCCTTTCTCTCAAAAATCGTATCCCAGAATCCCCAAGAGATGAAAGAGTCAGGACCCTTTGGTTCCAGCGCGTTAACGATCACCCGATTTGTGCGCTGATTTAAAAAGATAACAGCCGTTCCCGCCGGGTACGCCCTTCGTTCTGAAACGGTATCCATCTGAAAACTGACCCGGTGATGCCCCTCGAAGGGTTTCTCCTGCCACTGGGGATTGCTGAATCGGTAGGAGGAGACAGAGAGCGTAGTGTCATTTGCCAAGTATCGAATCTTAACCCCGTTTAACTGCAATTTTTCAATGGCAAATGTCCATTCGGCGGGAATCAGATAGGCGTAGGGCACTTTGACCGAATCGGAGACTTCCACTTTGTTAAAAAGCGGCATCCGATAAGTCTTCGGCTGATCCGCATGATAGATGACCCAATCGGCCCCGGAAATTTCACTGGGAATGCGGTCATATTTTACGCCCAGAAAATTGATGAAGGTGCTATCTTTCATGGACGTTTTGAGTACCAGCGGCAGGTAGCGGCCGGTCAGCGATTTGGCGGTTTGCTCATCCGCCATTCTATTGACTTCTTTCAGTTTTCCGGCATCCTGGTTGGCCAGTTCCAGCATGTGGATGAGCAGATGTTCGGTGGCTGTGACCCGTGTGCGGTAATCCTTCAGCATGTGGGTCTCGATCAGATAAAAAATCCGGTTCTGCACCGCGCCATAGCCGGTAGAATACCGGGGTGAAGCGGCACCGCTGACCAAACCGCTGCGGATATCATTCCAGTTTTTGAACATAATATAAGGGAACATGGGGAAGTTGTCCGCTGCCATCTTCTGATCCAGATATGGCTCCAGAAAATCGTCACTGAATTCCCTTAAGGGGCCAGCGACGTTCTGCGAATCCTCAAGCCCGTAGGTAATGGCATACTGATAATCCGCACCATCCGTCACATGACAATCAACCATCAGATCGGGCAGCCAATTGTCAAACATTTTCAACCAGGCCTGCATTTCAGGGGCATCCGCTTTCAGATAGTCCCGATTGAGATTCAGATTTTGCGCAGTCACCCGCCAGCCCATCTCTTCCGGGCCGTTTTGATTGATGCGGTTATAGGGACCGAACCGCTCATGCCCGTCCACATTGAAAATAGGGATGAAGAGGAAGGTGACTTTATCCAGCAGGCGATCCAATTTTTTGCTGATCACCATATCACGCACCAGCATCAGACCGGCATCTTTCCCGTCGCTCTCTCCGGCATGAATCGCCGCCTGGACCAGAACAATCACATTTCCGGATTTGCGGACCTTCTCCGGCGCAAAATTCCCGTGCTTGTCGATGATCAGCAGGGGCAGTTCCCTGCCCTGCGGCGATTTGCCAAAGGAGGTCAGTTTGACCCATTTGGAGGCATAATCCAGTCTCCGACAATAATCCATCGTTTCCGCATAGCGGGGAGTTTTCTTAAAATCCGATTTCTCATAATAGGTTTGCCAATCCTTGGACGCCCATGACAATCCGGAGATGAAAAAGCTGATAAAAATGATTAAAATCAGGCCGCGCATGTATATTCTTTCTCCTTCCAAAACGAAATGATCTTTTCAAGTCTGTAAATTAAAAAGATATAATTTTAATCATTTTTGCAAAAACTGCAAACAATAAATAAAATGGGATTTTCAGATAAGGCAGCATGAATCAAAAACAAAGAGAAGAGACAAGGATTTCGACATGTTTTTTTCTGCATGGCAATCGATTCCTTATATTCTTTTTATTTGATTTCACTGGATTTCTTTTATAAATTCGCACCGTCCGAAGTTGCCCCCGTAGCTCAGTGGATAGAGCGATGGCCTCCGGAGCCATGCGCGCAGGTTCGATTCCTGCCGGGGGTACAAAGAGAAAAGCTGCCGGCTTTTCTCCGCTATAAAAAGTGTATTTGGATGATTTTTTAATTGACAGAATATTTCTGTTTTATTAAATTTTACAGAGTTTATTAAAGAGAAAGGAAGTTAATTCTTATGGCTCATCATAAATCTGCCATTAAAAGGATTGAAATTGCGGAGCGGAATCGCGAAAGAAACCGTTTTTATCGTTCAACCATGAGAACGTCGATCAAAGAAGTATTGAATTCAGAGACAAAAGAGAATGCATTTGAGAATTTTAAGAAAGCATCATCTTTGCTGGATAAATTAGTGACGAAGGGAATCATTCATAGAAATTTAGCTGCGAACAAAAAATCGCGTCTAATGAGACATGTCAATTCTTTGGCATAAACATTGATTTCCCTCCTCAACCCGAAAGAAACCGCATGCAAAACAAAGCCTACCTAGCGTGCGGTTTCTTTTTTTATATAATCCACCCGATAACATTCAAATAAAAAAAGGGGAATCCCTCAGAATTCCCCCTCAAACGGATATATTATCTGTCTGTTTTTTAAATGATCAGCGCTTCATCGCCGGCAATTTTCTTCGCGATTTCAAGAAAAGCTTTGGCCGAAGCGCTCTCCGGATTTCGGGCAACAATCGGGACGCCCTGGTCACCGGCTTCCGTCACTTCCGGCTCGATAGGAATCTGACCGAGCAGTGAGACTCCCAGTTGTTCAGCCGATCTGACACCACCGTTCTGCCCAAAAATGAAAGACTTGTCACCGCATTTGGGGCAGATATAATAACTCATGTTTTCCACGATTCCCAGGACTTTGGTTTCCACCTTCTGGAACATCTTCAGGCCTTTCCGGGCATCCAGCAGAGCCACCTCCTGCGGCGTGGTGACGATTACTGCGCCGCTCAGGGGCGTTTTCTGGACCAGGGTCAGTTGCGCATCGCCGGTGCCGGGAGGGAGATCAATCACCAGCACATCCAGTTCGCCCCATTCCACATCCCGCAAAAACTGCTCAACCGCCTTCATGACCAGCGGCCCCCGCCAGATAAGGGGAGAGTCGCTGTCCACCAGAAATCCCATTGACATCATCTTGATGCCAAATTTTTCCATCGGCAGAATTTTCTGATCTTCCGTCACCATGGGACGGCCTTCCACACCCATCATGATGGGAATGCTGGGACCATAAATATCGCTGTCCATCAACCCAACCTTAATCCCCTGCTGGGAAAGGGCAATGGCCAGGTTGGTGCTCACCGTGGATTTGCCCACCCCTCCCTTTCCGGAAGCCACGGCAATGATATTTTTTATTCCGGGAATCGGCGCATGACCGGCCCAGGGATCCTGCGCATCGCGGGCCTTGCCGGTGGTTACTTTCAATTCCGGACTTGTTTCCACTACGGAAATTTCATATCCCGACAACCGCTCGGTCAGCAGTTTGAAAATATCATCTTTGATTCTAATTTTTGTATCATCGCTTTTGGTGGTAAACTTCAGGGTTATATTGATCCGCGAACCCCGGATGTCAATTTCCTGCAGCACCCCAAAAGAAACGATATCACGGTTAAATCCCGGATAATTTATCTCTGTCAATAATTGCCTGATTTGTTCAATGCTTATTTCAGCCATAATAATGCTCCTTTGTTCATTCAAGCTTCGGTCATTTTGTAGATATCCTTCCAGAGGATAAGAAACAAAAATATAAAATTAACTTGCGCAGAACATTACAAAAGATTTTTTCCTGAAATGCTGTTCATTCGCACTCCGCAGAAATGCTGCTATTGAGTGGTGCCGTCTATAGTATCCTGCACGTTAATTGAGATCGATCCGCTGAGTGAATTTAAATGGTTTTTTATCTCAAAATCATCTGTGAAAAATTCATAACCCTTTTTATGTGATATCGCAGGTGGAAAATGACGGCTCCGAAAGCCACGCCGCTGCTGTCCGCCAGCAAATCGAAAAAATCCATCTGCCGTCCGGGTACAAAATACTGGTGGATTTCATCACTCAGACCGTAGATCATGCCAAATAGAATGGTGAAGACCAGAAAGTATCTGCGCAGCGCCGGAAATCTATTTTGATTGTAAAAGGCCAGCGCCAACAGAATGCCATAAAAGCCATAGAATGTAAAATGATAGAATTTATCCTGCATGCGAAATCCCAGGTCCGGCCCCGCCAGGTTCGGTATGGAAGACAATGCAAAAATCAGCAATGTCCAGAGCAGCGCAGGCAGTTGATAGCGCGTAAAATCCTTTTTCAAAAGCAAAACCAATTTCATCAATAAAAGTCCTTAATATCAATTCTTAATGCCCAACGAAATTTAAAACCGTCTGGTTCCACCTGTTCATTTGCCCAGAGCGGCAGATCGATATGAATCTGATCGATACCAAAGTAATGAAAAGCAAAAGGAATACGAGTGATGGATATCGTAAATCCGGCCTCCCCGAAATAAGGGGAGAAACTTCCCCAAGTAGCTCCGGAAGCTGCCCATCCGGTAAACGCAGAAAAGATGATGTCTGACAGGTATGGGATGTATCGTATTCCCAGATCAAGGGGATTTCCCAGCGTGAGAGACAGATTCCCGCTGATCAAAAAGGGATTTGCGGTTTTGGGCTGCGCTGCCAGCGAGCGCAGATTCCCCCCGCCGGGCAGAAACAGATGATTATCGCGCAGCCACGCCACCGGAAGGGTTCCCCTGGCGCGCAGGAACGGATTTCTGAAATAATCATAGGCATCGGCGCCTCCCAGGCGGAATGCCTTTTGAAGGGGCGGCTGGCCGTATATCCCACCGGTAAAAAACCGGGCAAAGAGTCTCTGCCTGAAAATCAGCGGAATCCGGGCAGAGGTTTCCAGGGTCCATTTCCGGTATTTGTATTGCCCGGCGGTCAATGAATTCTCACCATGCAAGTTGACTTCCCAGCCTTTGGGAAAGAAATTGCCGTCCCAATTGCCCAGTTGAACGTTTGCCTCCAGATAACTCAGGTTTTTGCCTGTTTCGACCAGAGGCAGATACTGTTCATCATAGATGTGCCGGAATTGCCATCCCAACAGCACCTTCGAAACATTTCCGTGGGAGGCCAGGCTCCATTGCAGCCAGCTCCCGCCACCGTTTCTTCCGGCTATATTATAAAGATTGGCAATCAGGTGTAGGTTGGGATTCACCGCGTAAATCGGATGCTCGAACCAGAAGTCTGCCTCCGGCCTGAATGAGCGTAACCCCAGCAGCAATGAGGAGCGGTGCTGGCAATCGGGATAAATAAAATTCCCGACCGTCTTTATTCCGATTTGAACACCATCCGCGTCATTGAAAAACAGGAAGGGGAAAACGGTCGCGGTGTAGCCGTCCGTATGGGGACGCAGATACTGACGGTGCATCCAGTACCAATAAATTTTGGGCCAAAAGCGGGTATCGTTGTTAAAGGGATTGACGTCCATTAGCCTGCCTCCGGGGTCGATCTCAACACCCTGCAATTTTGCGGGCAGTCGCAGTGTAATCCATTTGGATTTTTTGTAAAATTTCCAGGGGGAAATTCCCGCGGCATTGGGGGGAACAAAGTTGCTGCCACCGGCGACGGGAATCCGATAGTCGAGCGTCTCTCCGTTGGAAAGGTAGATCCGGAAATCCAGAGGCATCACAACCGCTTTATTTCGCCTGAACAAAATCATGCTCCGGTAGGACCGGCCGGACCCGTAAGACTGCCGGCTGCCGGAAAATTTTTCAACGCTGTAATCGCACTCCCAGGTGGTGTTCAGCCATTCTTCAAAAAACCACTGCAGGTTTTCATCGGCCGCACTTTCGAAGACCCGGTATAAATTGTGCGGGTAGGGATGTCGGAAACGCCAGAGATTGTAGTAGTCCCTGATTCCCTGCCAGAAGAGGGAATCGCCCATAACCAGTTGCAGTTGGGAAATTACCAAACTCATTTTCTGATAATAGGGAATATAAGGATCGTACTGGAACCAGTCGAAGTTCAGATTAATCCGTTCCTGCCTGCCGCTGCGGATGTAGGAGAGATAGGTTAACCTGTCCGTCTGCCGTGGATCGACCCAATATCCCAGGTATTTGCCCCAGAATCCGGCGGGAGAATTGATGTAATCTTTTTTCTCTCCATAGATCTGTTCCATACCCAAATTTTCGAAATAAGTGGCAAATCCCTCGTCCATCCACCCGTAGCGGGTCTGGTTATTCGCCAGAAGACCGTAAAACCACTGATGCGCGATTTCATGAATGATTGTGGCGCTCAGGTCCCGTTCATTGTAAATCATATCATTGATGATCACCAGATTGGGATACTCAATCCCTCCTGCCTGAATAAATCCATCAACGACTGTCAGTTGCGGATAGGGGTAGGGACCAATTTTTTCCCTAAAAAGATCGACTACCTTCTTTGCGATCTCCAATTGTGGCATCCAGTCCTGTATCCGGTAGGGGAGGATGAAAAACCTGATGGTGGTGTCACCCGATTTGATCGTCCGCAGAACGAATTCAGGATCGGCGGACCAGGCGAAATCGTGAACGCGGGAAGCGTAAAACCGGTAAACAACCGGTTCAGCGGGAAGGGTCCAGTAATCCCTGCGGCGATCGGCGAATTCCACCGAATCCGGCATAACTTCCGGATTGAGCAGAATCCCGGTGGCTCCCACCACATAACCGTCGGGCACGGTAATGCCCACCCGGTAATTTCCCCATTCCTGGTAAAATTCGCCGTTAACATGCTGATCGGGATGCCAGCCCATTTCATCATACACCGCCGGTACCGGATACCAGTTTCCCACGTCGTAATGGTTCCCGTAATAACCAAACCGGTCCCCCGCGGGCGGGAGCAGCGTGTTAAATCGGATATGAAACTCCTGTGAATCCCCCGGCGCGATAAAATGCTTTAATTCCAGTTTCAGAACTGTTTGATCAATTTCATAAGTCATTTCTGTCCCCGCAGAATCTTTTAATGAAATGATCTCTGTGTAGCCCTGCTTATTCCGGCCGGGAATGTCAATGTCTGGCTTGCGAAAGCGATTGATATACAGGTGAAAGTAGATAAAAGAAAGTGAATCGGGGGAATTATTATGATAAACCAGATGCTCCTCTCCTTCCAGACGGTTTAATTCCGGCAATAATGTTACCCGGATATCATAATTTACCTCCTGCTGGAAGTAGGCATACACACTGGCTTCAGACAGGAGCAATGCAAAACAGATCAGTAAATATAATCTTGAGTTCAGATAGATTCCCCCTTTTAAATTCCACCTAAATTATGGCATGCATGATTTTTTTCAAAATCATAAAAATTTGGGCATGAATTCCTGCGATAAGAAAAAGGCAGGGCACATTCGAAAGAAGGAAAAATAAGAATGTATTATAAAACAGGCGGGAACTTACGGTTTGTCTTTGGGGGTTGGATTTTTCTTCCGAGGCGCAAGCGATTGGGCGTGCCGGATGGAGTCTTTTCCGAATTTATCCTGAATCAGATCCATTACCTTTTCCATTTTCATTTTTTTGGAATTATCGGCATCCCAGATACTTAACTGCTTTCCCTGTTCCTCAGACAGATTTGAAACGCCAACTCCCACCAGACGAACGGCATATTCCAGCGGATCGAATTCCGACAGCATGGCATTGGCGGTATTGAATATCTCATGGGTGAGGTTGGTCGGATTTGCCAGGGTGCGGCTTCTCGTATAGGTCTTAAATCCTTCGATCCGAAATTTGAGATGGACTGTCTTCCCGCAGATTCCTCCCCTCCGCAATCTTCCGCTGACTTTTTCGGACAGGGCGAAAACCGCATCCCGTACGACCGTTATATCTTCCTGATCGGTATCGAAGGTCAATTCATTACTGACCGATTTTGCCTCTTCCCGGGAGATGACTTCCCGATGATCTTCACCGCGGGCCATCCGGTATATATGTTCGCCCATCTTACCGAATTTTTGCTCCAGGATATCCGGGGGATAGGTGCGAAGCTGGTAGACAAAATGGATTCCCAGTTTTCTCAGGGCTTCAAAAGTCTTTTCGCCAATCCCCCACAGTCTGGTAACCGGCAAGGGATCCAGAAATTCCTGAACTTTTTCGGCTGGAACAATGGTCAGCCCATCCGGTTTGTTGAAATCCGAGGCGATTTTTGCCACACTTTTGCTCGGCGCGATTCCAACGGAGGCTGTCAGACCGGTTTTTGATTTTATCTCAGACTTGATTTTGATTCCAATGGATTCCACATTTTGGTATAGATGCAGACTGCCACCCATGTCCAGAAAGGCCTCGTCGATACTCAAGGGCTGAATGACCGGAGAGAAGGTATCAAGTATGGCAAAAATTTTTCGGGAATAATCGCCATAGACATGGCCGTGCGGTCTGACAAAAATCCCGTTGGAGCACAGTTTGTATGCTTTGGAAATGGGCATCGCGGAGTGCACGCCAAACTTGCGGGAGGCATAGGAGGCCGCTGCAACCACTCCCCGGCCCCTGCCGCCCTGGGGATCTGCGCCGACAATAACAGGTTTTCCTTTCCACTCGGGATTCAACAACTCTTCCACGGAGGCAAAAAAAGCGTCCATGTCCACATGGACAATAATTTTTGACCATGCTGCTTCCATTAGCGAAAACCAAGTATCGCCAGCAAAAAGACAGAAGCGATAATCGCGATATAAATATTTTTCCGGTATTTTCCGCCTTTTTCCTGTTTTTCCTGCGCCGTGGCCAGGCTGGTTTGGCGGAATTCTCCCACCGGAACATCAAAAGTTCCCTTCAACCTGATCTGGCTGGGCGCCGGATCGGCAGCAGACAACTTCATGTTGAAACTCAGATCAATATCACCAGCGACCGCCTTATTCACATTCTGTTTCAAAAACCGGATGCTTCCTGTAATATCACTGCTCTTTGCCTGAATCGTTTTCGCCTCACCATTATAGGAAATGTATATTTTATCTTCGGCATCCCTCCAATAGACACTGTCCGGAATGGTATCCCCCAGATTAAAGAACATGTCATAGAAATTTTGAGTGGAATCTCTCAGATTGCCCGCCAGCAGGCGAAGCACATTGTCGTTCCCTTTCCTGAGTTGCGGGTAATATAAATTATCAATGGTTTCCTTATTTTGTATCTGAATCGTGGAATCATAGCCCAGGCTGACATGCCTGTAAAGCAATGCCTGGTCAATCTCATAATCCGACGGGGCAGATCCTTCAACCTCAACCGTAATTTTTCCAAAATCCTTTTTCTGCCCAAAAGAAGGATTTACGATGACAGCCAAGATCATTCCCGTAATAAGTAAAATAAGGTGTTTTCTCATATACCGCTCCGAAATATAAAGATTGCTTCTTTTTGATTTTCCCTGTTGCTGCCGCTTTCTGCAAATTTAATATGAAAAGGCCCTTAGCTCACATGAAAATTCCGTTCGTTCTCACTTGAATAATCAGCGCTCTGATCTTCTCAGACGCTCCAGCCTCTTTTCCACCTCCGGGTCCTTGGTGTAAATGTTATTCATATAATGTTCCAAGTACAACTTCGCCTCAATGGAATTTCCCAGATCATCCTGAATGATTCCCAGATATTTGTAGCAGTCACAGCACGATGAATCAGCAATAAGTGCCTTTTTAAAAAAAGATTCTGCAAGGAGCGTATCCCTCCGGGACAATTCAAATTTCCCCTTTTCCAGCAGGATCTCGCAACTTGTGCTGTCCAGGGTGAGGGCAAAATTCAACTGATCCATGGCAATCGGGAATTTATTTCTCTGAATAAAATACCTGGCACGATATAAATAAATTTCAGGATCATCGGGATTCATCCTCAGCGCCATATTCAGATGAGAGATTCCCTTCTCCAGCGCACCGGTTTTGATGCAGGCAATGCCCAGCGCTTTTTGAACCTGAAAATTGCCAGGATGCGCTTCCGCATACGGTTGCAGAAAATCAACCGTATTTTGGTATTTTCTTTCTCCGTAATATGCCAATCCCTTTATCCGGTCCACATCAGGAGAGGCACCTCCCCGCGCTTGATAATATTTGATGCGGTCCAGGGCCAGTCCGCACTGCCCCGTACTCAGATAGGCATCAGCGAGGCGCAGGTCAAAATCGACCGAGTCCGGCTGGTGGGCCGTCAACTCTTTCAGCAGTTCCACCGCCTCCTGATACCGCCCGGTCTGCATGTACAGATTCGAAAGATGGTTCCACACTTCCGGGAAGAACGACTTATATGCCAGTGCTTTTTCGTAGGCGCGTATCGCCTGACCATCATCTTTCAGCAATTCGCTCACCTGACCCTTCACAAAGTAAAACTGTGCAAATTCCGGGCGCAGTTGAATG
Source organism: Calditrichia bacterium (assembly GCA_037381445.1). Lineage (GTDB taxonomy): Bacteria > Calditrichota > Calditrichia > RBG-13-44-9 > RBG-13-44-9 > JARRQT01. The sequence continues at coordinate 5,296 of JARRQT010000058.1, read as the reverse complement.
GCGGTATCCAGATTCGCCAGCGCCAGGTTCAGTTGTCCCTGCTCAATATTCGACAGCGCATCGTAATAATAGTGGAAAGCGGGCGCACTGCTCTGCGGCTGGGATTGTGAGACTTTGCGGGACGCGCAGGACACCAGGCTGAGAATAGCAATCATCAAGATTATGAAACGGAAGGTGTTGTTTTTCATACGGTCTTTCGGCTTATCATAAATTCATAGATTAATCGCTGCTGTCAATAGCATCACAGGCAAAAATAACAATAGCAGGAAAAAGAGCCAATCCGGATTCTGTGACCATTTGCTATTTTTATACCATATCAAAGATAGAATAAAGCCGGCGGGGAGAAAAGAGAAAACTTCTTTAATTATGGAAATCACAAATTCCAGACGCTGATATTTAAGCAAAGCCAATGTGGAACGGATATCCTGTCTAAATGTTTCTCTCAATACAGTCAGATCCGGAATGGGATGAACCGGGTAGAAAAATTTGTCTCCCAGATACAAAAGGTAGACGAATATCATGAACCGGAAAAATACGGCTTGTTTCCTCATCCAGATTTCATTAGTCATATTGTTCTGTTCTTTCAACCTTCCGCCTTTTCTCTGAATCGCAAAAAAGAGAATGCCATATAAAATGCCCGCATCAGCAATCAATACATCCGCGATGGAGTGATTTCGCACCGGCAAAAGCAGCTGATATATCTCCAGCAGAAAAGGAATCATAAAGATGAAAGCGACCGCTGTCCAGAACTTTGCAGACTTAAAATATCCGGAATGATATCTGTCCATGCCCGTAAAAAGGAAATAGGAAAAACTCCCATAGACCAGAATGCCGGACAGCAAATCACCAAGGAAATGCACCATATGGAAAGGATGGTATATGAGTTCCTGAATCGCCCTGCCGATAGTCGCAAAAGTCAGGCTGAAAGTGAATGGAGCAGACTGCCCCACGAAAATAAAGATTAAGAAAATTCCGGCAAATATCATTTCCGGCTTCTCAGCAAAACCGCCGAATAAAATGGCTTTAATGCTTTTATGAAATCTCAGATAAATAAAAAGAATCAGTGCCGCACCCAGCAGAGTGCCAAGTGAATTTGTGATGACATCAGTTGTGGAAGTATCCCGGTTATAGGTAAACAACTGCAGGAATTCAACCATAAAGCTGATTCCAAAACCGGTCAGAAGAATATGGACCCAGTCTCTGTGGCTGTAATTCTCATATTTTAAAAGAATTTTCCGCAAACCCAGGCCGATCCCCAGGGGTATGAAAAAGATAATATTCGCAACGATATCCGAGCGGCCTGACCATGTGCCGTCATGCAGAAAGGGGATCCATTGAATGCCGTGAAACCGGCTTCCCATCAGATGCAGGTGAAAAATAAATCTGAACGGGATAAGCGTCGTAAAGAAGATAAAGCCGATATACAGACCAAGGAGCACATTCAGCCAATTATTGTAAAACCAGCGGTAATATTTCTCCATCTCAGACTCAGTGCATTGTCCTGGCAGTTAATTCGTTTTCGGTCGGCCTGAAACGGTAATTATCAGGCTCGGCGCCGGAATACTCCTCCATAAAATAGGGGATGACTTCAGACAGCCATTCCTCGACCGGAGTTGACCTGAATCCGATCTCTTCCTCTGCAAACGATGGATCCAGATAGGAGACCCAGCGACCGCTGAAGGGAGAAATCTCCCGCGGCAGATTATAATCCTCGAGCATTCTGTTTGGAATCTCAAGAACCGGATTCCTGCCGTCCATCAGTTCAATTATGAGTTTCAAAAACTCAGAAAGCACAAGGACTTTATCCTGGGCCAGGTTATAAACTTTTCCGATTGTTTTGTCGATCTGGATAACAGAAAGAATCGCCCGGACCACATCTTTGACATAAACGTGACGGATAATCGCGTCTCCTCCCTCCGGGATAATAAGGGCTTGGCCATCCCTGACGCGGAGCAGATACGAATACAACCGCAGCGTATAGTCCCGGGGGCCGTGAACAATCGGACAACGAAACCGAACGGAAGGAAATCTTCCGGACTGATACGCATCCATCAGAAAATCTTCGATTCGTCTTTTGTTCAACCCATATTCATACGGCTGTTCTTCCCCGGGCGGACAGGGAATTAATTTCTGGAAATAGTCTTCCTCCCGGGAAGGCAAATGTTTGTTTTCGGTAATCAGGTATACCTGGCCAGTGCTGATAAAAATATACTGGCCCACATGATCCCGGAACGTTTTTTCGGCCACTTCAACATCCTCCGGCTCATAGCCAATCAGATCGATGACCGCGTCGTAGCGCTTTCTCCGGAATGTATTATAAAAATTTTTGTAATCCTTCCGGTCCCCAACCACGCGATTCACCTTTTCACCAAAATCGTCAGGGGTTTTCCCGCGGTTGAAGAGCGTTACCCTAAAGCCTGCGCCTAATAACGCCTGAGTGAGGTGATATCCCAAAAATCGAGTTCCGCCGATAACCAGTGCTTCCATCGATAACCTCCGTTCTATCCTGCCATATCACAATCCCAATATGCATTTCATAACGCTCCTAATATATGGATAATCCTTTTACAGAACCACTTTCTATTCAAACGGTTTAAACCGCACTTTTCATTAATATAATAATGTGCAAAACCTCACCTGCATCCAAACGGTATCGCTTAAACTAACCTCTATTTCTCAATTATAAGACTTGGGAAAGGAAAATTAAAATCAGATTATATCTATAGCCGGGAGGAAGTTTGTGGATGTATCATTCATTCCCCCTACCTTTTAGATCTCATTCCCGGGGGAGACTACTGCGGTTCTTTTTAATTTCATCAGATAGGATTGCTGTTGTGTCGGATGATATTTCAGACTTGCTCCCTGATATGAACTTAAAAATATTATCCAGTGATTGTTTTGTGGAATAATGTTTTTGAAATCCGGCATATTCTAGTGCAAGCGGAATATCCCTTTTCAGCTCCAGTTCACCCTGCTCCGCAGAATAAAACCAGCCCTTTTCCCGGAATCTTTCAGCCAGATAGATCTGTTCGGTTTGTCCGGGCGTGGGAACAAAAAGGGCTTTCTTTCCCAGCTCGGCCAGTTCCATAATAGTGCTGTAACCCGACCGGGCCACAATCAATTGACTGCGGTTATAAAATTCTTCCATCTTTTTACGATCGGCATGGTGAAGGATAAGAGTATCCGGTTCCGGTTTTTCGATCTCATGGGATTCCGGCATCCCCAATACCACAACTTTTTTCCCGGGAATTTCAGCGACTTGAGTACGCACTATTTTTTCAAAAGCCGTCCTTTGTGGCTCCGGCCCGGAAACGGATATCAGCACATCGATATCCTCTTGCGGAATATCCCAGTGCATAATGCTGGAAAGGATTCCCGGAAAAAAATAATTCTCCCGATTGGAATGTTGGGACAACCGACCGGAGAGAACTCCTCCATGTCGGGCTCTTTCATCCGGGACTATGATTCCATCATATTTCCGGTGAAACCAGCGGTTGAATTGCGCGCCCACAAATTCGAAACGGCGCAGCAGCGGCGGAGCGATGAAGCGAAGCTGATGGGAGATAAAAAAGGAAGGGACCTTCTGCGCATAACACCCGTACCGGTGGTCGCTGATCACCAGGTCAATACCATGCTGTTCCACAATCCCTGCTGTAATTTGCCGTTCCTTCGAGATAGTCCGGATGACTCCGGGAACCTGTCTCAGGATTCTGCCGATCTCCACGCCCCTGGCAGTGTAATCAAGCCCATAATCCGGCAATTCGATAAAATCTGCATGCGGTACTTCCTGCCGCAGAAATAGCAGTGCCCGCCCGGAACTTCCAATGTGAACCTGTGCGTTTCGCCGAATGAATTCGCGGATGAGCGGCAGACTACGGGTGGCATGTCCCAGCCCCATGTTCAGCACTGCATAAAATATCTTCATTTGGTCAAAGTTTTTCATGGATACCTGTCAGCAGGCAAAATGGTTCACGCGAACCTGCCCCTGGAATCGCTTTATACGTGTCGCCATTCATCCGGATAAAAAATTCCGAATCCTCAATTATCGGGGAATATGTCCGGCATTCTATGAAATTAACGGCAAATCAATGGTGAAAGTGGTCCCCTTTCCCATTTCCGAAGCGACCTGTATTTTGCCGCGATGAAATTCAATGGTGCTGTATACGATGGACAGCCCCAGACCCATTCCGCGCCCGACTTCTTTGGTGGTGTAAAAGGGATCGAAAATCTTGTTTAGTTCCTTTTTTGGGATGCCAGCGCCATTATCCTCAATAGAACATCGCAGCCGTTTCCCCTTTTTTTGAGATGAAATTCTGATCCGGTTCGCACCGGCATCCGCAGCATTTTGCAGGAGGTTCATCAGCGCCTGATTCAGTTCCGCGCGGGTCCCCTCAATGAAAAGGTTCTCCCCGCCGGTCACTTCGACCTCGACCGGTTTCTTTATCCGTTCCAAAAATATTTTTCGGATCATCTGCAGATTTTCATTCCAATTGATTCTGCCAGCCGATCGGCCATTTGCCCCGGAGAAGTTCCGCAAATCCTCAATGATCTGCCGGGAGCGTTGGGCACCTTCCTGAATCCCTTCAATCAATTTAGACAGATCGTTCCTGATATAATCCAGATCCCATTCCTTTTGCAGTTCGGCGCGCTCTTCCTCCGAAATCTGCGGGAGAAGTTCGTCGATCATGGCCAGCAGATTCCGGGAATACTGCTCCAGATAGGGCAAATTACTGTATATGAAATTGATGGGATTATTGAACTCATGCATGAATCCCGCAATCAGTCGTCCAAGACCCGCCATTTTTTCCGACTGAACAAGCTGGGCCTGGGCGTTTTTTAATTCTTCAATGGTTTTATGCAGCCTGGCGGTACGCTCCTTCACCTTTTTTTCCAGGGAACGATTCAGCTCTTCCACCTGATGGTAGGCCATTGAATTCCGGATGGCGATTCCCAGCAGATTGGCGAAAGCCTGCAGGAATTCCACGTCCCCCTCGCTGAAAACATCCGCCAGGCGGCGGTTATCTACATAAATGGTACCGATGGCTTCCCCGTTTATCAGAATAGGTACAGAGATAAAGGAAAGGATTTCCAGTTTCTGTATCGTCTGAAACTGTGAAAACCGCTGATCATCCAAAGCATTTGTGCTGTAGAGCGGCCGGTAATCATTCATTACCCGCGTGACCACCGAGCGGCTGAAATTCAGTGCATTCTGCTGAGACTGGTCATCAATATTGTGCGCGATGCGGATACTGAGATCATCACCATCTTGCATGACGATAACCGCATGTTCCGCCTT
>JARRQT010000057.1:0-22892 GCA_037381445.1 Calditrichia bacterium | reverse complement strand
GCCATTTCTTCCAGGTACCTGAACTGGGAGAAATTTACCAGAGCATCCAGGCTGATTTTACCAGCGGCATCCCGTTGATTGGAAATCCCGATCTGCCGCCACAGCAGGAAACGATGTATGCGGTGGCACGAGAGAAGTACTAAAAAATATGAAGCAGAAGGGGCATTCCAGGGCCAGTTAAACAAGTACAATTATATTAAAATTGGCGGAAAACTGAATTTCAGCAGGCTGGATTATACCGACATACAGCTGCTTAATGTTAATCCATACTTCGATGCCTATCTGAAAAAACCGACGGTTGCGGCCGGTTACATCCAGGATAAAATTGAATACGAAGACATGATCATTAATGTGGGATTGCGCTACGATTATTTTCATCCCCACTCTGAAGTGCTAAAAGATCTGAATAATGTGGAGGCCGGTTACAAGCAGGCTACCCTGAAACAGAAGTGGAGCCCGCGTTTCGGAATCGCTTTTGCCGTATCCGATAAGACATTGATGCGCGCCAATTACGGCCATTTCTTCCAGGTGCCTGAACTGGGAGAAATTTACCAGAGCATTCAGGCTGATTTTACCAGCGGCATCCCGTTGATTGGAAATCCCGATCTGCCGCCACAGCAGGAAACGATGTATGCGGTGGCCCTCAAACACCGGTTATCAAACAGTGTTTCAGTGGAAGTCAATGGCTATTATAAGGACATTCAGAAACTGCTGAGCACCCGGCAGGAGACCACCCAATGGCAGGGACGGCCCGCCCAGTACACCATTTTCAAAATCAGTGATTTTGCGAAAGTGAAAGGTGTGGATATTACACTGGAAAAAAGACCCTCCAAATTCTTTTACGGCTCACTGACCTATTCCTATATGGATGCAAAGGGATCGGGTTCCTCCTCGCGTGAATTCTATTACAGATATGGCGGAGATCAGTTGGGTGAGCTGCCAAGGAAAGAATATCCACTGGAATTTGATATCACTCACTCCATCAAACTGGATGTGAGTTTATTCCTGCCCCCGAAATGGGGTCCCAACCTGTTTGGATTTAAACCTCTTCAGGATTTGAATACCAACTTCTTCTTTGTCTTTAACAGCGGCCCGCCCTATACGCCGGAAAATTTGAAGGGCGAACCGGGTGAACTGGGCTCGAAGAGAATGCCGTCCACTAACCGCGTAGATTTGCGGGTTGAAAAGTATATCCCATTCGGGGACCGCTTTCGGATGAGTCTGTTTGCCGACGTCAGAAATTTGTTTAACACAGAAAATATCGAAAACTTGTGGGTTGCTACCGGCCTCCCCAATGATAACGGATACAGACCGCCGTTTGAACGCTCAATTTATGCGGCAGAGGCTGCAAAATGGGGTTATCCCTCGGCTGAGGCGTTTTATGCCGACAAACTTGCCGCCTGGCAGGATTATGTCAACAGGCCTAATTATTATGGTATTCCGCGTATCATCCGGTTTGGTGTAAGCGCACAGGTTTCTTTATAAAAAAGAATGGAGACTGAAGATGAAGAGAAGTGCTATTCCTTATTTAACCATATTGCTGCTGCTGATTTTTTTATTATCCCTGTTTGCACGGGATAAAAATCAACAGAATAACAGCACAAAAACATTTAACAAATCTGCTGTTTCAGAAAATTATCCTCCGGTGAATATTACCTGGATTGGCGCCGGTGAGCTTACCAGAATCGCCATTACCAATACCGGAAACCATGGCTATTGGGTAAAGCCTTCCGACTGGGAGCGCTATGATGGGAGTTTCCCGAACAACACATTTAAAGACGGCGACAATGGTGAGTGGCCGGCAGGTACCAACCAATCCTATCTCTTTTGTGCCAGTCCCTGGATCGGCGGCGAGATTCCGGTTGTAGTCGACGGCGATACGTTGTACTGGGAAAGGCGTGTGGATACCGGCACCTATACAGATGAATGGAGCACTGCAAGCCCCATTTATATGAGCAATCAGGTGCTGCCTGCTGATGATGAGCATGCCGGCATGGAAAAGTATAAACAGAAATATCGCGAGAAAGAATCTTACCAGGAACTTTGGCCATTTTTAAATACTGCGATCAATGCCCGACGGCCGGGGAATTTGCAGCTGGATCCGATGAAAGGTGATTTCGTTTCCGATGAAGATACCTGGACCCAATATGGCTCTATTGCCCCAAAGGATTCCGCTGTATGGCAGGACCCCGATGTTACTGATTATGATATCAGCCCCCTGGGAATTCTGGTGACCCAGCGTACTTATTCCTGGACCAGCCCGGTGGCGCAGGATGTCGTTGTCATGGAATTTATCATTAAAAACATGAATGATCTGCCCATCCGGAACCTTTATGCCGGGTATTTTATGGACCCTGACATCGGCTTTGCCGATATAAGCGAGCCGCAGGGATCGAATGATGACTTGATCGGTTTTGATCCCGCTTTAAGCCTTGGATATGCTTACGATGCTGACGGGTATGAGAAGGATTGGAAGACGATTGCGGGATATATCGGTGCCGTCTGGTTAAAGGGAATTGCCCGCAGCCCCATAAACGATTCTTATTTAACCGGTTTTCAGACCTGGACCCGTGAGGGAGATGAGCAGAAGGTGGAGAATGACGGCGCCGATCACCTGAAGTATAAGGAACTGGATAATGAATCAACTACCGATCCTGATAATCCCTATGAAATATTCGAAACACCACAGGATGTGAGAATGCTGTTGTGCACCGGGCCCAATTCCCGTTTGAATCCCGGTGAAACAGATACGGTGGTGGTTGCCATTGTAATGGGCGAGAGCCTTGCCGATCTGCAGGAGAATACCCGAAAAATCCAGAAAATCTATGATGAAGGATATGTGCTCCCGGAAGCACCGCCTTCACCTAAATTGACCGCATATCCGGCGGACCGGAAAGTCTATCTGAGCTGGGACAATTTTCCGGAGAGCATTACCGATCCGTTCTCCGGCGAAGCGGATTTTGAAGGATACCGTGTCTATAAAAACAAAACCGGTTTAGCGACCGACTGGACCATGCTCGCGGAATATGATCTGTTCGGAACAAAAACCGCCAACTCTGTTATTACCAAAATAACCAAGGGAAACACCACCGCACGTTTCCGTTTCCTGGGCTTTGACAAGAACGCCAGCAGGTTTAAGCAGTTCAAGGGCGATCAGATTTATACCATCAATTTCACTACGCCTGACAATTTTGTGATCAATAATAAAACTTCGGGCGTTTTATATCAATACAACAAAGAAGCACTCGGTCAGTATGGCAAACCCAATTCTTACACGGTAACGAAGAAAATCGGTAATGACTGGTCGGCACTGCCCTGGTTGTTTAAGCCGGCAACAAATGATCCCAATTATAATCAGCCGAACTTCTATTTGCCAAATGATCCCAATATCGACAGCACCATTGTCTATTTTGATGGCATGTTCTTTTTGATTGGGACAGGACCGGTCGATCCTGCCGGACTGGCCAGCAGGGATCCGCTGCCGGGAGATGTGCTGGAGATCCATACCTATATGGGCGATGTTTTGGGAAACGAGACCGGACTGGAATACAATTATGTGGATAGCGATGTGGAAAACGGGATTCCTTACTATTACGCGGTAACTTCTTTCGATCAGGGAAATTCTGCTTTGGCGCTGCCTCCATTGGAAAGCTCTCCCAAACAGAACCAAACCAAAGTCATTCCGGGAACCCCTGCCAGCACCGGCAGCACTCCTGAGGTGAAAAATATTATATATACCGGACCCGTCAGCGGAACGCTGGTGGTAGATGCAGTACAGCCTGCTCAGATTACCGGACACGAGTATGAGATTGCTTTCTTCGATACGCTCAATCCGCCCTACACCAGCGCCAAATACTGGAGGCTGACCGATCTCAACGCCGGAACAGTCCTGCTGGATTCGATGACCAATGTTTTTGGAACATCCTATGATCCGAATGCGGTTACCCCGCCGGTTGATGGGATTTCTATTGATTTTGAGGTCAGTAAAATCCCCACATTCAATTCCGAATATTCGGGATGGGTGACTGATTGCGGAGACAGCCTGTTGGTCACAACCTATGCCAATATGGAGCCTTATGATTTTGAGGTCCAGTTTCCGGATTATCCGAATAGTGCAGACACTGACACCAATGGCATTAGTGTACCTTACAAAGTGTATAACAGCAGCCTGGCTTCTTATCAGCAAACGCGGTTTTATGATGTGGATAACAGTCAGAGCTTTACCCAGAGTGATAGTATTGTTGTTTATGGCAAATATGACAAATCACCCATATTCAGTATTCTGTATGAAAAAACAAGCGAGACTGATCCGCTGAAGGCTGGAGATAGCTATTCTGTTCAGACCGATAAGCCTTTTCAGATCAGTAACCGCATAACTTTCCAGACGCTGGGTCCCTCCGTGCAAAGGGCGAACGTGAATCTGAACGATATCAAGGTAGTGCCTAATCCCTATTATATCAGGGCGGACTGGGATGAAAACCGGTTCTCCAATCACATTCAATTCACCAACTTGCCGGAAAAATGCACAATCAGGATATTTACTGTTTCCGGGATATTGATTAAGGAAATTGTCCATGATGCGAATTCCGATGATCCCAATGCCATGGGAGGGGTTCAAATTTGGAATTTGAGGAACAAGGAAGAACTTAAAATTTCCAGCGGGCTGTATGTATTTCAGGTGGAATCCGGCGCAGGGAACTACGTCGGCAAATTTGCCGTAATTCGATAATAATTCGTATCTTAGGAGGAAAGAATGAAACGTCTTCTAAATTTTATATACTTTTTTAGTTTGCTGTTCGCTTCGTTGGTGTGGGCGGGAACAGGAACCTCCGGTGCACAATTCCTGCAGATGGGGGGCGGCGGCCGCCCTGCCGCTCTGGGCGGTGCCTATGTGGCCTTTGCACAGGGATTGGAGACCGTGTATATCAATCCGGCCGGTTTGGCGACCATGGGCCAAAATGAGGTTGCCTTCACCCATTCCGCCTTTTTTGCGGATTTGTCCCTGGAAAATGCCGGTTTCGGCATTCCCATTGAGAATGGAGCCGTTGCCATCAGTATGAGCGCACTCCTTTCCGGAGATATTGAAAGAACCACGCTGTCGGAGCCGCAGGGGACCGGCGAGACCTATTCCGCAAATGATTATTCTTTTAATTTCTCTTATGCGCGGAAAATGACCGACAAGTTTTCCGCCGGTGTCACATTCAAATACCTGATTATGAATCTGGCCGATGTGCAGGCCAAGGGAATTGCGTTTGATGCCGGGGCGACCTACAATACCGGCGTCAAAAATATCCGCATCGGTTTTGCCATCAATAATTTCGGACCCGATTTGAGATATGACGGGCAGGCACTGGAATTTGAAACCACTAAAGGTGACAATTCGTCACAGGCCACGGATGTCAATGCTAAATATCAATCCGAGCTGTTTCAGTTGCCGCTGACCTTCCGGGTGGGGCTTGCTTATGATGCGATAAAAAGTGCAGACCACCGGTTGACCTTTCTCGCTGATGGGTTAAATCCCAATGACCAGAGTGAGAATCTGGCCGTCGGTGTTGAATACAGCTACAAGGACAGCTACTTCATTCGCGGCGGACATGCCGGTCTCGCCGATAATGGTTATGAGAATGGCGGCATCAATCAGATTCAATTCACATTCGGGGCGGGCGCCCATCTGAAAATGGGGACAACCAGCCTGATGCTTAATTATGCTTTTGAACAGCATAAATATCTTTCAAATATATCAAGATTCACACTGGGATTCATTTTTTAAAGAATGATGCGTTGCAGAAAGGAGGTGGTTGCTGCTTACTGCTCCAATTTTTAGGGATCTAATTAACTTATACCGTTTAACTATAGGATGGAGAAGTCAAATGTTAAAAAAAGCGACAGTGTTAGTGTTGATTTTTGTACTGGTTGGCGCATTTTCGGCGGTGAATGCCAAAGTAGCTGACAAGGTGCAAATGGTTCCACAGACGAAATTGAGCAAGATTTCGGAAACCAAATATCGGTACTCCGATAATAATGTCCAGCATAATCTGACGGTGAGCAATTCCCCGGCTGCCACGTCGGTCATCGATACCATGTACTGGTATTATGAGCCTTACATGACAAATGGCAGCCTGGCAGATTTTTTGGCGCCTGGAGATACAGTCATTCAGGATTACAAACTTATTCCCGATCCGGCGCAGTTGGTCATGATCAGGGGATTGTTCAGCACCGGCGGATCCGCTGAAACATTCGTTTGGAAGGGATCAGATGATGGCGCATCCCGCTACCCCGGCGATGTTCTGGCTACCAAGACCTGGGATGTAACAGGCACATCCGCCAGTGAAATGGCATGGGATGAAATTGATTTTTCAGGGGATAATCTTGAATTACCCTCAAGCACCGATCCAAATCCGGATAACCGACCCTTTTTTGTAGTTGGCTATGTTGCAACTGTGGATGCTTCTGATCCCACAGTGGGGGCACCGGGTGTATTTTTTGACTACAACAATACTTATCCTTACGGCGGAACCCCCATACGCCACAGCAGATTCACGAGTGGCGGGGATGGAAACTGGTATTCAATTGTGTATGGCACCGCTCCCAATTATTCTTACTGGGCACAGTGGACCATGCAGGTGGTTGTAAATTATTATAACGGGACCAGCCCTTTTGTATTGGGAATGTCACAATTGAATGATACCTGGAACACCAGCGGATTCAAGTCTGTTCTGGCGCAAATCCAGGATATTGATGGCACCATCACCTCAACCGAGCTCTATTATCAGAAAAACAGCGAAACGCCTCAGTCGGTGGCGGAAACTTCGTCAAACCTGGATATTTACTACTATGATATCCCAGGCAGCTATGCACCTGGCGATACCGTTACCTATTGGGTGCAAGCCACCGATAACGATGGGAAATCCATTAATGGCGAAGCGCGTTCCTTCCTGGTCCTGGAGCCGCAGAATCCTGCCGCCGAAGTTCTGGTCGTCTATCAGGACCTGGCCGCCGCCCCGGAATTCTATAATGAAGTGGTGGATTCAGTCCTTAGCCGCAAATTAAATAAAGGTTATGAAGTCTGGAATGTAAGTGCCCACAATGGAATCGACAAATCGGTGGTCGACTATACTTCCTTCAAACAGGCGGTTATTCTTGGCTTTGGTGTTAGCAGTGTTCCTGTCGGGGATTATTCCAACTCCGTATGGAAAGATTTTGTGGAAAGCGGAAAACCTTTATTCCTGGCTTCTCCCGATTATTTATATTCCAATGGAGTTGGCGGTGCCTATACAGCCCAGCCGGGTGATTTCCTGTACGATGTTTTTGGTGCAGGTGACGTTGTCAGCGATCCTACCGATGATGCCGGAAACAGCAATGCCGATAATCAGATGATCGGAATAGAAAATGATCCGGTCAGCGGCACATGGGCAGCCAATTTATTGAAGCTCAATTTTGATGCCTTTCTTGGCGGAACCAACTGGACCGATTATGCGAACGCCGACGCATCCAATTCGAATGCGGCAACCGTCTTTATCGGAACTATCAGCGGAAGCGGAATGGGCGTACGGAACGTCAACAGCTTCGGCGGCGCCACAGTCTACCTGCCGTTTGACCTGAGTGCAGTGGCCGATACCAATGATGTCGGTGATCCGCTGATTCTGCCGGATGCCTATGCATTGCTGGAGAATGGCGTTAATTATATTAATACTTTTACGGCAATCGGCGATGTGGCACCCAAGGCAAACATGAGCTATGAACTGAAAGCAAACTATCCGAATCCTTTCAACCCGATTACCACGATTGAATACACGCTTCCTGAAAAATCGAATGTCACGCTGAATGTCTACAATTTGTTGGGCGAAAAGGTAAAAACATTGGTGAACAGTTCGCAGGCTGCAAAAAGCTATCGCGTAACCTGGGATGGCACCAATGACCGGGGTGTGAAAGTCGCCAGTGGTATCTATATCTATAAGATAAATGCCGGCAACTTCGCCGAATCACGCAAAATGATTTTGATGAAGTAATTTCATCTTTAATATTCACCAAAGAGAACCAGGATAACAAAAATCCTGGTTCTCTTATTTTTCAGGAGCATTCATTATGAAAGGTCTGTTGACGATATTCCTGTCTTTGATTTTTGTTTTAAGCGCAAACGCAACAATTCCTCCCAGAAACGGCGGAGCTCTCCCTGCTAAAGTCAAAGAGCACACCGAACGGATGCAGGCGCTCTATCCTCAGGGGAATTTAGCCAGAATTATGCAAAAATGGGCCGAATCAAAAAGAATGATGGAGAGCGGAGGTCAATATTTGAATAAGGCTGCTGATATGCTCAGCTATAAATTTCCGGTACTGATGGGCAAGTATAGTGATGCCACAATGGTACAGGATGATGCCCCGCAGGAGCTGCAGAAAGAACTTTTCGACGGCCCCTGGCCGACCAGCACCATGCGGGAATACTATCTGGAAAATTCCTATAATCAGTTCGAGGTAACAGGCACTGTATATGGATGGATTCAGGCCGCCGAACCGGAGTCCTTATATACCGGTCCCGATGGAACCTATGGCATGGGCGGATATGCCCAGCGTTTTGTCAGGGAGTTAATCGACTCGGTTGATGCGGATGTCAATTTCGCTGACTATGACAATGACGGGGATGGTGTGGTCGAATCCATCATTATTGTTCATTCCGGTTTGGGGCAGGAGAATTTTGGCTCCAGCTCTCCTCAAAACCACATCTGGTCCCACTCCAGTAATCTCTCCGAGCCGTATGTAACAAATGATGTGAATGGTAACGGGCTTACCGTAAAAATTATTCATTATATTATCCAGCCTGCCATAAACTTTGACGGAACATTGATTTCCATCGGCGTCTTCTGCCATGAATTCGGACACGCCATCGGATTGCCGGATCTGTACGATACGGATTACTCCTCCGAAGGCATCGGCGATTGGGGGCTTATGGGGGGTGGATCCTGGAATACCCCGTCTTCTCCTTCTCAGTTTTGTGCCTGGAGCAAGGAACAAATGGGCTGGCTGACCCCAAGAGTGATAAGGGAAGATGAGGATTTTGTTCAATTAGCCTCAGTTGAAGATCATCCCGATGTCCTCAAATTATGGTATGAGGGTGATCCACTGAATCAATATTTTCTTCTGGAGAACCGCCAGAAAATAGGATCAGATAAAAATCTGCATGGCACCGGCATGTTGATCTGGCACGTGGATAATTCGATTAATCGGAATTCAAACGAAACACACAAACTGGTAGATTTGGAAGAGGCGGATGGTCTGGACCAACTGGACTACAATCAGAGCAGCGGCGACGCCGGTGATCCCTTTCCCGGGCTGACCGAAAACACTGTTTTTGACTATTATTCAACACCGGACAGCCGGGCGTATAACCTTGCCGATACAAAGGTGGCAGTGCGCAATATTTTTGTGAAAGATGGAACTGTTTATGCCGATTTAAAGGTCGGGATGATCCGGTACGAAATAGCCCAGATGAATTTTGAAGAGACCGGCAATAGTGACGGCCTGTATGAACCGGGGGAACAGGTAAATTTTTGGGTAAAAATAAAGAATAATACTTCATACCAGGCCAATGATATGAATGTGGAATTGACTTCCCTTTCGCAGGATATTACTGTGGAAAATCCGTCGGTGGGCTTTGGCAATATTGCATCCGATACCTCGGCCGACAATTCAGATAACGCTTTTTCGCTGAATATCAGGCCGGAGGCAATGGCTCATACTGCAAAACTAAATCTTCATTTGACCACGTCTGATGGTTATGAAAAAGATCAGGTAATAGATTTTGTGATTGGCGTTCCGCACCTGCTGGTTATTAACAGGGATCAAAACAATTATTATATAAATAATTTCCGCCAGCTCTTGG
Organism: Calditrichia bacterium; assembly: GCA_037381445.1. Taxonomy (GTDB): domain Bacteria; phylum Calditrichota; class Calditrichia; order RBG-13-44-9; family RBG-13-44-9; genus JARRQT01. The sequence continues at coordinate 13,015 of JARRQT010000057.1, read as the reverse complement.
AAGAAAACAATTACGCCTATCAGATTACAAATTCTATAGCCGATTCGAATCAAACGCTCCGCTATGGGCAGCGGGAAAATATTGCCATAGTCGGCGGAATGAACGGGGATGCGCTGTCGGATAGTTCGCTTCAGGATAGTCTGGCAAATTGGCTGACCGGAAATCGGGGGCTGCTGGTTGTGGCATCCGGCGCTGCTTCCACTTTGGATACCTCCGCTTTCGCAAAGGACGTATTGGGAATTCAGTATGCCGGACAGAGCTCGTCCATTTTCCTGCTGGGTACCAGCGGAGATCCTTTGGGTATAGACGGCGGCAGGATTAATCTGAAGAAAGGGACCCGCGAAGCGGTTTCCCCGGTTGGCAATTCGGTAGCATCCATTAAATTTATTGGTACGCCGAACGGCGGCGTCACCCATTACGAAGATGAAAACAATAATAAAGTTGCCTATATGTCTTTCGATTTCGGGGATATTGATTATAGCAGTCCGGTGAGCGCCTCGGACCTGTTTAATGAATTGATGAGCTGGTTTAATACCCCCACAAACATTGCTTCATCTTCTCCCAAAGCGCTTCCTGCCGGATTTGTTTTATCGCAGAACTATCCGAATCCGTTCAATCCGGAGACATCCATCCGGTTTTTCATTCCCTCCGGGCATCACAATACCTCGCTGATTATTTATAATAACCTGGGTGAGGTTGTCCGTCAATACGATGGATCTTCGATTAGGGACGGATGGAATGAGATCAGGTGGAACGGAAGAAATGCCTATGGGAATCAGGTCGGCAGCGGTGTGTATTACTACCGGCTAAAAGCCGATAAGATGCAGCAAATCAAGAAAATGATTTTAATGAAATAATAAGCTGGTTTAGAATCGGTAAACCGGGGCCGGGATATGTTCTATTCCGGCCCTTTTCTGTAAACCGGACGCTGCATTGGGGCAATTAATTCCGGGAAGATTCCATTCCTTAAAACCATCCTTTAAAATTTATTTGATCCAGGTGTCTTTTGGAAATATTCACATCACTAATTTATTTCAGGCTTGAACTTCCGGCAAAAAATATATTAATTGGAACAATTAAAGGTATTGTTTCAGACTTTCGAAGTGTTTTAAGATGAAAATTTCATTTGTATCATTTGCCGCATTCCTCATGCTATTGACAGCAATTGGTTATAGTCAGGCGGAATGGAACGATTACAATAAAGCCGTTCAGTATTTCCAACAGGCCAAATTCGACTCGGCCGCACAATTTGCCCGAACGATCCCCTCAGAAGATTCTCTTTACTTTTACTCTCAGCTTTTGCTGGGACATGCCTGTCTGGCCATGGATTCTCTCTCCGAGGCAAAAGAGATATTTAATGCGCTGTTGCCGTATCAGGATAAGAGATTCCTGGTTTACAACGGAATCGGGCTTTATCATCTTTATAAATATGGTAGTGACAGAGGAATCGTAAAGATCGCCAAAAAGCTTTTTGCCACGGATGATCTGGAAAAGGCCAGGGAGCTGTTCCAGCGTGCCATGCGCCTCAATCCGGGTTACCCGGATGCCCGGATTAATTACAGCCGTGCATTGATGGCCTCAGGAAGTGATGATGATTTGGTTCTGGCAAGAAACAGTCTGGAAAAGCTGGTCCTGAAATACCCCGGGAATCCTGATATAGACTATTACCTGGCACGCTGCCAGATTCAAATGGGCGATGAAGCCAGTGCAATTCAAAGACTAAAAAAACTGTTAAACAGGCAGCCGTATTATTCAGAAGCGAATTTGTCGCTGGCTTTCATTTACTTCAATCGCGGGGAATACGAATTGTTCTCCAAATATTATCTCAGGGGATGCGCCACACTTCATGATACCCAATGGTCGCGCCGTTTATTTGAAGATGTAGTCGATATTATGACCGAAGAGGAAAAACGGGAAGTCTCCACTGAAAAAATCACTGGCGATTTCTTTGTCAGATTCTGGCAGGTTCGCGATCCGCTTCCGGTTACTGAGATAAATGAAAGATTGGTGGAGCATTATAAACGGCTGGAATATGCCCGGGATCATTATGCCGGGGGCACCTCAACCGGCTATGATGACCGGGGCAAGATTTACGTTCGTTACGGCCCGCCGGATGATTATTATCGTTCCCATTCAGAGGAAGGTTTTGTGCTGGAAAATGAGTCCTGGGTTTATAAAATCGGTGATGACCGTTATAATTTTGATTTCGTTGAAAAGGGATCGGAATACGTTCTGACCAGGGACTTGTTCGATGCGCTGGCTAATCCAGCGGTAAATATGGCCTTGCCAGAATTGGAAAAAATCTATTCGAGCCGCGCCCATCTTTCGAATTATTATTTCAAGATTCATATGGCCCTGCAAAATTTGAACACAAGCAGCGTGGTTGGTAACCTGACCGATGCCAGAAATGCAGTGAACCGCTACGCTTCCGCCGAATGGTCCAAAACCAGCAAACTGCCCATCTCTACCTACAATGTGGACCTGGGAGGGAAGGACCTGAATTATGATTTTGATAGTTTCCGGTATTTTGATGATCAAGGATCCCGGTGGTTTCTTGATGTGTTTTATGGCCTGCAATTGAATCAGCTTGCTTTCAATTTCAAGGAGGATCACTATCTGGGCGAATTGCTCCAGGACGTTGTGGTCGCTCCGTCGGATAACCGACTGCAGCGAAACAAATACGCAGAAACACTTTCTTTCGTCTCTAAGGATAAAGATTTTGCGAAATATTATGTCCACAAAACTTCAGTGCCGCTGGCGCTGGGTAAGAATTCGGTATATTTCGAATTGAAAAATAATGCCTCCGAAAAATTCAGAATTGTGCAGAAGGACGTTGTTGTCTCCCGCCCGGCAAATAATCTGATGATGAGCGATCTGCTGCTGTCCCCGGAGATTCATCCGAAAGCTGAAAGAGATGACTCTATATATTGCCGCAATGGTTTTTATATACAGCCGCTGCCGGCGCGGCACTTCGACAAACTGAAACCCCTGTTTTGTTATTTTGAGCTTTATAATATTGCGCAGACATCAGGACTAACAGGCCGCTGCCAGGTGGAATACCGAATAAAAGAATACCAAACCGGAAAGAATTTGAGCGCATTGCTTAATGTAATCAATCCGTTCAAAAGCAATAAGCAGTCCCAGACCATGGTGGCCATCGTCAATGAGATGGAGTTCGGTAACAGAAACGAACCTGTGATTCTCTCCTTTGATGTTTCCAAATTACCGTCCGGAACATATGAATTTCATGTTGAAGTAACTGATATGAATACCCAAAAACGCACTTCATCTTCAAAACTGCTGCAATTGGATTAATATGCTTGCGGGCCATTTTGCATGTTTTAGCAAAGATAAAATTACCAGCGTTTTGCAATCTTCTGGTATCAAACTGAAGGATCTGTTTAATCTGTTGGTCACAGTGTTGGAATCTTCCCTCATCGGTTTCTGAGGTTCGGTTTTAGATTAATTCATTTGGTCAAACGAATTAAAATACAAGCGCAGCCGCTTCCGGAATCCGTATCGAACTTATAAAAGACAACGGTTGAACCTTCAGTTTCATTGCGAAACTGAGAAATGTTTTCCAGTTCTCCTCCAATCCACCAGGCTCAGGATCTCAATTTTCGAGGAATTGTAACGGTATTGAAAAACCTGCATCAGAATTATGGAAGTTATCACGATAGTCCGCCGCCGAATATTTTGCGATGAGACAGGCATTCAGATGTGGAGAATTCAAATGATTATGGAGGTATTTTGGGAAAGAAAAAATCTTTAAAAAGAAATTTGATTGAGTGGGCGATCATTTTGGTCATCCCTGCTTTTCTTTATCTGACAGGTCTTCATATTGAAGTGATTGGGCAAATGCAGAGAATGCTGCTATGGACCGGGATTATCAAACCCGATATCAGCCTGCCGCCGGAAAAGCAAATACCTGCGGCGTATGATCTGCAATTGGTCACACCTAAAGGGGCTCCCATTAGCCTGGAGGAATTCAAGGGGAAAGTCATCTTCATGAATTTTTGGGCAAGCTGGTGTCCCCCCTGTATTGCTGAAATGCCGACGATCCAAAATTTATACGAACAGACCCATTCGGACAAGGTTGCCTTTGTCATGATTTCACTTGATGAGAATCCCGGAAAGGCTAAAGATTACATTCAGAGAAAAGCATATACCTTTCCGGTCTTTTTTCCAGCCGGGAATTTCCCTGTGCAATATGAAAGCCGCATTATTCCGGCAACTTTCGTGATATCACCGGACGGAAAAATTGTCATGGAAAGAAAGGGGCTGGCCAATTACAGCGGACAACAATTTATCGATTTTATCAAAAGCCTGGAAAGGCAGTGAGTCTCATCGCGGATTAGAATTTTTCGATCTGCAATAGGTATCGAATATCAATAATATTAACCGCTGCGCAGGTGTCGAACTTATTGCATAAAGAAATGAGGGTAAGTGAAGTTAATTTTTTTTAAAACTTTTAGTAATATCTTTTTGTGGATGTTTTGCCATAATACTTTAGTGTTAATTTCCGCCCTGTTCTTAATAGAAGTGATCTTTTAAATCCTTTCTGCATGATTGTTATGTAGAGATGTCAGAGAAAGTGAGGCTGGCACCATCAATCACCCTGACTAAAGACTGCTGCTTCATTTAAAACATTATTTGGATTATTCGATGTACTTTAGCCCATAATTTTTGCTCAATGCAAGACTCAAAAAAATATGCTGTTATGAATAAATGTTTGTAATCGGGATCAAAAAAATCGGGGTTTTCAGGAAACCATTCTATCGGATAGTGGTATACATCTTTGGAGTTATTAAATAATGATGATAACATAATTTAAATTCTTTCACAGGACGTGCAAAGTATCTCTAACTTTTCCTTGGATGTCTTTAGTTATAATTGAAATAATATTCCAATGCAATTAATCCAAAATGAGGGATGAGGTCACAAAGTTTCGCTTTTTATCTCAATAGGGCACAAGAATTTATTAAGAATCAACGACGAATATTTTCGGAAATGCACCGGGGAAACCGATTTAGCAAAAGCAAGGTTTTGAAGATGGCTGAGGCGTCAAAGGAGATGTCTTCACAGCCCTACTTGACGGTCGAATCCCTAATATTCTGAAAATAAGGATGAAAATTCCAGGATACAGTTCTAAAAAGGGTGTATATCGGAAATGATAGATAAATTACTCTCGCCAATTCTTTCGAACATGCTAGAAGAGCTGAGTCAGGAGCAGAAAACTTAATTTTTTAAGTGCCAGAGCCGAAAGATGTAAAAATTTAATTAAATGAAATTGCGAATCAGGAGTAACAGGATATGGCTAAAAGAGACGAGGGCAATGTAGGTGTTTTTACTTCCAAAGGTATTAGCAGGATTGACCAGCCAGAAAAATTTACTTTTGGATGGTATGTGCGGGTGCGGTATAAAGGAAAGGTGAAGTCCAAATTTTTCAGCGATAAAAAGCACGGTGATAAGGCCAAAGCTTTCATGAAAGCAAAAAGCTATTACAAAAAGCAGATGAAAAAAATTATGGAAAAAATCACCGGCGAGCCTGTGGACAAAATCCCTGACACCATTCTTGTAACCAAACACAGGAATAATAATACGGGAGTTGTCGGCATTCAGAAAATTAAAAGAAAAAGAAAAACAGGCGGGTTTTATCGTGCTTACCGGGTTACATGGAAAGATGACGGCAAGGTAAAGACCAGATTCTTTTCCATTGAAAAATTTGGCGACAAGGAAGCCTTCCAAATGGCCCGGAGTTTTAAAAAAGATGTCATGCTTCGCGACCTGTAGTTTGAGGCCTTGCTTGTTTTAATTTGCCTCCTCAAACCGGTGCCGCAAAGTATACGTGGTGTTGGACAAGATTATTTATGGTTTTTATAATCTGAGATCATCTCTTTGAATCCAGCATTATGTGTTGACAGAGATGCCTTTTGAAATGGCATTTCCGATGATGCTGTTCGTACTTCTCCTGCATTTATAAATAATCCCACAATCATATTAGGACGACTATAAATTGCAAAAAAGATTGCCTTGCAATCGGGTGCTCGTTCTTTTATTATTGTCTGCTCAGTTTTGGCGCGTTCTTTCAGCAATAAGTTCGGTTTGTTTGGGTGGATGAGTAAAGGAGTTTATTGTGTATGTTGATAAGCGGCTTTCTTTTGCCAGGATTTTTTCCAAAATTTTTCTGAAAATCATCGGTTGGAAAGCTGAAGGAATAAAACCGGATGCACCAAAGTATGTTATGATTGGATATCCCCATACCTCCAACTGGGATTTCCCCATCGGGTTGATGGTTATGACGGCACTGGGCATTAAATTGCGCTGGATCGGGAAGGATTCATTGTTCCATGGCCCGAGAGGATGGCTGCTGAAACTCCTGCGCGGAATTCCGGTCAACAGATCTGTTTCGAGCAATTTTGTTGATAATACCATAAATGTATTTCGTGAAAACAAAGAAATGGTAATAGTCATCGCTCCCGAAGGCACGCGCAGCTATACCGAATTCTGGCGGACTGGTTTTTATTATATTGCCCTGGGCGCCGGAGTTCCAGTTCTACTGGGATTTATGGATTATTCCTGCAAAACAGGAGGCGTTGGTCCGCTTTTTTATCCCACCGGCAACATTGATCAGGATTTGGCTGAGATACGGAAGTTTTATGCAGGTAAGACCGGAAAATTTCCGGAGAAAATGGGAAAAATTAAAGCTCGCCCGCGACCTGCATCCTGAAATTCTTTGAAATTGAAACAGAGCCCGTTATCCCATTAAAAGGTTTATGCGGATTAATGACGGGGACAGGATTGTCCGGTCCCTATATCAGAATACTCTTCTTCGGCCCACCAGGAAACATTTCTATGCACTTATTCGTTGCAGATACAAAGTCATGAGAATTTGACATTTTTAGTATTTAAAAATACATACGTCAGCGTGAGGATGTCTGGAATTTTTTCCCGGATATTCATTTTCTTAATTTAAAAATTAAAGTCTGTCAGCAGGCAAATCAATAAGTTCAGTTTGCAAAATTTTCAAATGCATTCGAATGTCACTTAATTTTTGTCCTGCTTTGAAAGTTACTTATGAACAATTTTATATGAGCAGTGGTTGAAGATAAAGATTTTGAATGTGAATTTCAGGCTTTTCGGATGAATATGACAAACTTTTTAGGTGACTTAAATAATCATTTAATATTGGAAGTTTTTTTGAAAGACATTTGTTGGTCTTTGCATTCAGGCCTGCAAAACCAAGGTGTGTGAACCGCAAGGAGTAAAACCATGATAATTTTTACTGTTTTGGTTGGAGTGGCGCTTCTTATTTTGGGACGACAGCTCTTTTGGCTTTTTGTAGCGGGAGCCGGTTTTGTTATCGGGATGGCACTGGCATCCCATTATCTGCAAACGGAACACTTCTGGGTTGTTTTTGTGATTGCATTGCTTGCTGGTATTGCAGGCGCACTTCTGGCCGTTTTTCTGGAAGGCGCGGCCATCGGGATCGCCGGTTTTATCGGTGGCGCCTATATAGCTGTCAGTCTCGTTAATCATCTGTCCCAAATAACCAATGTAACCTTTTGGATCGCCTTTGTGGTTGGTGGTATTATCGGCCTGGCGCTGGTCATCTCCCTCTTTGACTGGGCCCTGATTTTTCTCTCTTCTATTATTGGCTCGGCTTTAATTGTCCAGGCCATCGGATTTGCCAATAATGTCGCCTGGCTGCTTTTCGTGATTCTATTTGTCATCGGTTTCGCTGTGCAGGCCGGCATGTACAGGCAGAATCCGCCGCAGCGCTCGGCGAACTCTCGCACCTAGCAATGAAATTGGCCTGCGGGTGCATTCCGGCTTTTTCGTATTTAACTCAGAATATTTTCCCTTATCAGCATTTCATTTCCGGAAAAACCGGACCATCAACTCAAGTTTTACCAAAATTATGTTTTCTTCGGAAATCGGAAAGTATACACTCCATAAGCTTTCCAGCCCAGAAGCTTTTGGCCAATGTCAACAATCTGATTGGATGATATAGCGCGGGATTTTGGAATGGACAATTATTTGATTAAATCAAAGAATAGTTGATATACAGGAATAATTTGCAATGGCGAAAGGAGACAAAATGTCCGAAAGCAAAACTAAACCTCCGCAATCTGCTATTACTGGCGACATGCCGCCGGAGGAATTCCGAAAGTACGGACATCAGCTCATCGACTGGCTGGCTGACCATTTTAATCATTTGGATGAGGTTCCGGTTTTGCCGAAAGTTCAGCCGGGAGATATCCGTGACAAATTGCCTGCTTCTGCACCGGTCGAGGGCGAAAGCATGGAAAAAATCCTTGAGGATGTGGATCGCATCATCATGCCCGGCATGACCCATTGGAATCACCCGGACTTTTTTGCGTATTTTTCCATAACCGGCAGCGGGCCCGGCATTCTGGGTGAACTGCTTTCCGCCGCATTTAATGTGAATGGGATGCTGTGGAAGACCTGTCCTTCCGCTACGGAATTGGAGGAGACCGTCATGGACTGGCTTCGACGGATGCTTGGATTGCCCGAAGCGTTTTGGGGAATTATCTACGACACTGCCTCGGTGAGCAGCATGCACGCCATCGCTGCGGCCCGGGAGCAGGTGGAAAATGTGAACATTCGCGAAAATGGATTGTCGGGCCGGAATGGTGCGCCGCGCTTGCGGCTCTATACCTCGGAGCATTCTCATTCCTCCATCGAGAAAGCGGCAATTACATTGGGAATTGGAACCAAGGGGGTACAGAAGATTCCGGTTGACGATCAATTCCGCATGAAGCCGGGGGCGCTGGAAGCCGCCATCGCTGAAGACCGCAGGAATGGATGGATGCCCTTTTGTGTGGTGGCGACGGTCGGGACGACCTCCACTACCAGCATCGATCCGGTGCCGCAGATCGCGAAAATCTGCAAAAGAGAGAACTTGTGGTTGCATGTGGATGCGGCATATGGCGGCTCGGCGGCGGTTGTCCCTGAAATGCATTATGTTCTGGACGGCTGCGAGCAGGCCGATTCGATTGTTGTGAATCCCCATAAATGGATGTTCGTTCCCATCGACCTGAGTGCCTTCTATACCAGAAAACCGGAAGTTTTGAAGCGCGCTTTCAGCCTGGTTCCCGAGTATCTGAAAACTACTGAAGACAGCAAAGTAGAAAATCTGATGGATTATGGCATCCAACTGGGACGCCGCTTCAGGGCCCTGAAATTGTGGTTTGTGCTGCGCTATTTTGGGCAGGAAGGTATCATCAGGCGGATCAGGAACCACATCGGATATGCTGCGACAGTAGCAGAATGGATTGACCAACACCCTGATTTTGAGCGGGTGGCGCCCACGCCCTTCAGCACCATTTGTTTTCGCGCCCATCCTGTGGGAATGAATGACACCAAATCGCTGAATCGCCTGAATGAACGTCTGCTGCAGGCGGTGAACGATACCAGAAAGGTTTTTCTGTCCCATACCAAATTGGGTGAAAATTATGTCATCCGGATGGCGATTGGCAATCTGCACACCGAGGAGCGGCATATCCGCCTGGCATGGGACCTCCTTCAAAATAAGCTGGAAGAGCTGCAGGGGATTTAAGCGGCTGGAATAGCTTTCATCAAAATTGATTGTATCTGAAAAGATATGGCGGATTCAATGCCGGATCGAGAGATTTATTGGTTCATTTCACAGTCCCGGTGAGTCAATATTTCTCATTAATCGTCCTGGCGTTGCTTGCTCGCCAGACGCGTTTTAAAAACTGGAATCTTTTGCTTGCCTTTGAAGAAAATGCTTCTGGTATAAATGCGGTCATCCTTCCCGTTAAAACTTTTCAATCACTCCATCGTTAGAAAAATACGTCATGCTTTAAAATAAAGGGTTTCCGGACGGGAAGACAAAGCTTCGGGAATATGGATTCTGATCGTCAGGAAACTCGCTATCCGGATTCTGAATCCGGAAGCCGTTGTAACGGAGTTGGTCAAAAGAATCTTCTGAATACGTTGAAAGAAAAGCATGGAATTTTTTAGGGAAACCTCTGCTTTGCAAAAGAATTACTGTCGTATTAATAGGTTGTTAATCGGGTCAGGCGGCCATAACCCAGAACAAGATGACGGGAGGAGATAAAGATGAACACCGACAGGCAAAGCATACCGGATGTGAAAAAGTATAAGGCCATGATCCTGGATTTGGATGGGGTGGTTACCCAGACTTCCAGGGTACATGCCCGTGCGTGGAAAGAGATTGAGAATAAACGACCCGGCTTTGACCCAGAAAGCTGTTCTTTTCCTCCGGATCAGAAAATAGCCGGTAATAAAAATGGCGTCGATGCTTATGAGGGCGCTGTTGAACATATCAAAATGTGGAGAGAAAAAGGGCTGAAAATCGCGGTGGTTTCTTCCAGCCGAAACTGCGCGCAGGTGCTGGAAGCCGCCGGTATTACTGATTTGTTTGATGTCAGGGTAGATGGTGTAACCGCGCGGGAGGAGAAACTGAAAGGCAAACCCCAGCCCGATCTGTTTCTTGATGCCGCCCGCAAACTGGGGGTGGAACCCGAGCATGCGGTTGTATATGAGGACGCTGTCGCGGGAGTGCAGGCGGGCCATGCCGGAAAGTTCGGCCTGGTGATCGGCATCGCGCGCACCGGGAATGATGATGATTTAAAAGAAAACGGGGCTGATATTGTAATACACAATTTCGATGAACTGTAATCTGAAAGATGAGGAGGATACGGAAAAATGCTTTTTAAAGATCTGCCGTCCGCGCTGCAGAAGGAAGATGAAATTCAAAAACGGCTGGGATGCAATACCTTATCGGTTTTTCTGGATTATGATGGAACGCTGACACCCATTGTCAGCCGACCGGAGGATGCCGTACTTTCCAGCGAGGTGCGGTCTGTCCTGCGCAAACTGGCAGGGCTGTGCAAGCTGGCCATTGTGAGCGGGCGGGACCGTAAGGATGTGATGCATCTGGTGGATTTGGATCAGCTCTATTATGCCGGCAGCCACGGTTTTGACATCAGCGGGCCGGACGGTATGCATATGGAAAATGAAGGGGGGAAGAAATGTCTGCCGGACCTGGAGGAGGCGGAGAAAGCGCTTCGCCAAAAACTTGGGAAAATAGAAGGGGCTCAGGTGGAAAGAAAGCGGTTTTCCATTGCGGCCCATTTCCGGAATGTCAAAGAAGAGAATATTGCGGAATTCAGGCAAATAGTAAATGGAGTTTTGAAGGAACATCCCAAACTGCGAAAAGGGACCGGGAAGAAAATACTGGAGCTGCAGCCGGACATCGATTGGGACAAGGGAAAAGCCGTGATGTGGCTTCTGCATGCGCTTGATCTGGACAAACCCGATGTCCTGCCCCTTTATATCGGTGATGACATCACGGATGAAGATGCTTTCTCGGCGCTTTCCGGGAGAGGAATCGGGATTTTGGTGGGAGATCACGGTAAGCCCACCAGCGCCAAATATGGGTTGAAAAATGTTCCCCAAACCCGTGAATTTCTGCAGAAGTTAATCGAAATACTGGAGGATGAAAGATCATGACGGACTGGAAACTGGTTTATGATAAATGGATTCCCGAGCAGCAGCCGCTGCGCGAAGCGCTTTGCACGCTGGGAAACGGCTATTTTGCCACGCGGGGAGCGGAGGAAGAAGTGAAAGCCGGGAAGCCGCACTATCCGGGCACGTATCTGGCAGGAGGTTACAACCGGATGGAATCGGAGGTGGCGGGACGCGTTATCGAGAATGAAGTTCTGGTTAACTGGCCCAACTGGCTGTATCTGAATTTCCGGCCCGAGAATGGGGGCTGGTTTACCCCTGATTCCGTAAAAATTTTGGATTATGTTCAGGAGCTGGACATACAAAACGGAATTCTTGAGCGTCGTATCCGCTTCCGGGATGATAAGGACCGGCAGACATTGCTAGTTTCCCGCCGGATTGTCCACATGGAAAATCCTCACCTGGCTGCCATTGAGTGGACGCTAACCCCGGAAAACTGGTCCGGACGAATCTGCATTCATTCCGCTCTGGATGGCAAAGTAATTAATGCGGGGGTTAAGCGTTACAGCCAGTTGAACCAAAACCATCTTGAGCCGCTGGAAACCGGCAGGGAAGGGGAGGATGGCATTTTTCTGCGGGTCGAAACCCGCCAGTCACATATTCAGATGGTGCAGGCGGCCCGGACACAAGCGTATTATGATTCAAAGCCCATCACAGTAGAGCGAAAAACAGTGCAGGAAAGCGGTTATGTTGCACAGGAATTATCCTTTGAGTGCGAAAAGCATCGAACGATACGGGTGGAAAAAGTGGTCACCATTTATACTTCGCGGGATGATGCAATTTCCGAGCCCGGTCTGGACGCCCGCAAAGAGCTGCGTCGCGCCGGTTTATTCGCGGAGCTGCTTGAATCCCATAAGAGGGCCTGGTCTACTCTCTGGCACCGGGTGGACATAGATATAAACAAAATCAATAAAGCGCGGCTTATCCTGCGCCTGCACATATTTCATCTCATTCAGACCACTTCCATGAATACCATCGACCTGGATGTGGGCGTGCCTTCCCGGGGATTGCATGGCGAAGCATACCGCGGGCATATCTTCTGGGATGAACTTTTCATTTTTCCGTTCTTAAATCTGCGGATGCCGGAACTGACCCGGACGCTGTTGATGTACCGTTACAGAAGGCTGGGAGAAGCGCGCCATGCCGCGCAGGAAGCAGGTTTCAAGGGCGCCATGTTTCCCTGGCAGAGCGGCAGCAACGGACGGGAAGAGAATCAGATCCTGCACCTTAATCCGAAGTCCGGTAAATGGGATCCCGATAATACTTACCTGCAGAGACATGTTAATGCCGCCATCGCCTATAACGTGTGGCAATATTATCAGGCCGCTGATGATATGGAGTTCCTGTCTTTTTACGGTGCGGAGATGATTCTCTGCATTGCCCACTTCTGGTCAAGCATTGCTGTTTATAATCCGGACCGCGACCGCTATGAGATCCGCGGCGTGGTGGGGCCGGATGAATATCATACCCAGTA
>JARRQT010000056.1:0-19043 GCA_037381445.1 Calditrichia bacterium | reverse complement strand
CTGGATGAATTTGTAGAAGATAATCTTTTGAAAGTTACAACTGAAAAAATCCAGGTGAGTGATTCCGGGCGGCTAATTGTGCGCAATATTGCCATGGCTTTCGACAGCTATCTGAAAGCTGATCAAGCCAGGAATCAGCCGATCTATTCGCGGACGGTTTGAGTTGGGAGTAGTTCTAATAAAGAAAAAATGGTGAAAATATGCAAAAAAATATGAAAACAGATGTCGTTATCATCGGGGCCGGCATATCCGGACTTGCTACCGCACATTTTCTGAAGAAGCGAGGCCTGAAGACCATCATTGTTGAGAAAAAAGATGAGCCGGGCGGTTCCATCAAAAGTGAGCGGGTTGAGGGATTTCTGGTGGAGCATGGCCCGAATAATGCGCTTGATACGACCCCGATCCTGGGTGAAATGTTTGAGGATCTGGGCATTGAATCGGAACGGGAATTTGCCAATGATCGGTCCAAGAACCGCTACATCGTGCGTGACGGCGATTTGAATGCCCTGCCCATGGGAGCGGGTCCTTTTCTCAAAACCAGATTGTTCAGTACTTCTGCTAAACTTCGCCTGCTGAAAGAGCCTTTTATCTCTCCGTGCGATCCCAATAAGGAGGAAACATTGGCGCAGTTTGTGGAGCGGCGGCTGGGACGGGAATTTCTGGATTATGCGATCGATCCGTTTGTCTCCGGGGTATATGCCGGGGTGCCGGAAGCGTTAAGTGTAAAGAGCGCGTTCCCCAAGCTGTATGACCTCGAACAGAAATACGGCAGTCTTATTAAAGGAACCTTCATGGGGGCCAGGGAGCGCAAAAAACGCAATGAAGTCTCCAAACAATCCGCCAGGCTGTTTTCCTTCAGGGAAGGGCTGCAAACCATGATCAATTCCCTGCAGACTGAATTTGCCGATGACCTCTATCTCGGAGCACGGCTCGAGGGGGTAGAAAGGACAGATGGCGGCTGGGAAATTCAATTCCTCAGAGGCCAGGAAAAATATATTGTGGAGACTGAAGCCCTGCTATTGACAATTCCGGTTCACGCCTACTCCGAGTTGCCGGGTGCATTGTTTCAGCCATTAGTGCCGGAATTAAACAAAATCCCGTATCCTCCTGTGACAATGGTATATTTTGGATACAAGGGAAATCCTGCCGCGAGGTCCCTAGATGGATTTGGATTTCTGGTCCCCCGCAAGGAAAAGCGACAAATCCTCGGCAGTATATGGAGCTCCACCATTTTCAGCGGCAGGGCTCCCCAGGGAGATACCGCCTTTACCACATTTATCGGAGGCACCCGTCAACCTGAAAATGCCTTACTGCCGGAAAGCCGGATCGTCGATCTGGTCTCTGCCGACTTGAAAGATTTGCTGGGTATTCAGGTTAAACCGGATGTGGTGGTTGTAAGACCATGGTCCAAAGCCATTCCGCAGTATAACATCGGACACAGCCACATTATCGAAAAGGTGGAAGAATTCGAAAGGGCGAATAGCGGTGTCTTTCTCTCGGGGAATTTCCGGGGCGGCATCTCAGTATCCGATTGTGTTAAAAACGCAAAGGGCATGGCGGAACGAATTAGTGGCGAATTGAAAATAAAGCCGGAGAAAGCAGCCCGGGAAGTGAATGTTTAATGCTCAATTTATTCTGGCTGAATATTTAATTGAAAGCCTGTTATCAAGAAAATTTTGAACATAAATAAAAAAAGATAGATAAGAATTCCAATATTTTGCAAAAGGAGATTCCTTATGTTTACCCCTTATTATCGTCCTCGCCGGCTGCGGGTGAATCCCAGAATTCGTAACATGGTCCGCGAAACCAACCTGACACGTCACGATTTGATCCTTCCCCAGTTTGTCGTATTTGGAAAGGACAAGAAAAATCCGATCGGCAGCATGCCCGGCAATTACCAGCTTTCCATTGACCATCTGGTAAAAGAGGTGAAAGATATTTACAGCCGCGGCGTAGAGTCCATCATACTGTTTGGGATTCCGGAACATAAAGACGCCGTCGGTACCGATGCCACCAGCGACGAGGGCATCATCGCTCAGGCTGTGAAGGCAGTGAAAGATGCCATTCCGGAGATGTATGTCATTACCGATGTCTGTTTCTGCGAGTACACCGATCATGGCCATTGTGGCCCCATCATCAACAATGATGTGGACAATGATGCAACCCTGGAATTGCTGGGCAGGCAGGTGCAGGTGCATGCCCGCGCCGGCGCCGACATGGTTGCACCATCCGGCATGATGGACGGCATGGTGGGAGCCATCCGTGAAGCATTGGACGACGAAGGATTCATCAATATTCCCATTATGAGTTATGCCGCCAAGTATGCATCGGGATTCTACGGTCCCTTCCGGGATGCGGCTGAATCGGCGCCCCAGTTTGGTGACCGCAGCAGCTACCAGATGGATCCGGCAAACAGCAACGAAGCCATGCGGGAAGTGGCGCTGGATGTGGATGAGGGCGCCGACATCATCATGGTGAAACCGGCGATGCCTTATCTGGATATTCTTCGCCGCGTAAGGGAAGAGTTTCAGTTGCCCACGGCCGCCTACCAGGTGTCAGGTGAGTTTGCCATGATCAAAGCTGCTGCCGAAAGGGGCTGGATTGATCACGACCGGGTTATGCTGGAATCGCTAACCTCCATCAAACGCGCCGGGGCCGATATGATTCTGACCTATTTTGCGAAGGAAGTCGTCGATAAGCTTTGATGTCCGTTGTTAGTCGTCAGTTGTCCATTGCTGTTATCGAACGAAATTATTTCTTTGTCATTTTGATAAACATCAAATGGGGCATTGGAATGCAGAGAACTAATTTTGAAAATTTAAGAGTTTATCAACTTACAGAACAATTGGCTGATGCTATCTGGGATATGGTCGTTCAATGGGGATTTTTTGCTCGGGATACTGTCGGAAAACAACTGGTAAAATCTGTGGATAGTATTGGTGCAAATATGGCGGAGGGAACCGGTCGGGGCAGTTCTGGGGACAATAAGAGATTTGCCAAAATAGCCCGCGGTTCGATGTTCGAAGTAAAACATTGGCTTCGTCGGGCCTACAAAAGAAAGCTTATCAATGAAGACCAAACGCAATGCCTGAAGGTTCTGATTGATGAATTGAGTCCGAAGCTAAGTGCTTATATAAATTCGATCGGATTGAAATGAAATTAGCTAAAAAAGCAACGGACAACTAACAATGGACAACGGACGAGCAATCTGCAATCTGAATTCAGCAATCTGAAATCGTAAGAGGAGTTATCGATGCGAGACTATTCAAAAAGCAAAACCTTGTTTGAACGTGCCAATAAAAGTATTCCCGGCGGCGTCAATTCACCGGTTCGGGCCTTTAAATCGGTGGGCGGAAATCCACTGTTTTTGTCTCATGGCAAAGGTTCAAAAATATACGATGTGGATGGAAATGAATACATCGATTATGTGGGCTCCTGGGGACCGCTGATTCTGGGCTACAGCCATCCCCGGGTGGTGAAAGCCATTCAGGATGAAGCTGCCAAAGCGACCAGTTTTGGCGCTCCAACTGAAATTGAAATCGAATTGGCCGAGCTGATCATTGAAATGGTGCCCTCCATCGAGGTCGTGCGGCTGGTGAACTCCGGCACCGAAGCTACCATGAGCGCAGTGCGGCTCGCCCGGGGCTATACCGGGCGGAATAAAATCATCAAGTTTGTGGGTTGCTATCACGGCCATGGCGACAGCTTTCTGATCCAGGCCGGTTCCGGTGCCACAACCCTTGGAATTCCAAACAGTCCGGGGGTAACTCCGGGAACAGTTGCCGACACGCTGCTGGCTGATTTCAATGATATTGAATCGGTAACAAAACTGGTTGAGGAATTCCCCGGTGAGATTGCGGCAGTGATTGTTGAACCGGTTGCCGGCAATATGGGGGTGATTCCGCCCGAACCCGGATTCTTGGAAGCACTGCGGAAAATCACCCGGGAAAACGGAATTCTTCTTATCTTCGATGAGGTGATGACCGGTTTCCGGATAGCGCGCGGCGGGGCGCAGGAATTGTATGGAATAACCCCGGACCTCACCACTTTGGGAAAGGTGATCGGCGGGGGCCTGCCGGTAGGCGCTTATGGCGGAAAACGTGACATTATGGAAAAGGTAGCGCCCAGCGGACCGGTGTATCAGGCCGGAACACTGTCCGGAAATCCACTGGCAGTACGGGCCGGTTTGGAAACACTTCGTTTGATTAATAATGATAAATTTTATGTGAATCTGGAACAAAAAGCGCAAATGCTCGAAGAGGGCTTGCGCAATAATCTGAAAAAACTGGATTTGCCCTTTTATATGACCCGGGTTGGCAGCATGAGCTGTCTGTTCTTCACGCCGGATAGCGTGGTGGATTACAGCAGCGCCATGAAATCGGACACCGAAAAATTCGGGCGGTATTTCAGCCGCATGCTTGAAGAGGGTATTTACCTGGCGCCATCCCAGTTTGAGGCGGCATTCCTTTCGGCGGCTCATTCGGAAGACGATATCCAAAAAACTGTGGAAGCCAATTACCGGGCTTTAAAAATGTTTTATTCAGGATAAATTGGCACATCAAATAAATTTTCAATTTTATTGGGGAAAGTCTGAGCTTCCCCCTTTTTTTGCACCGCGCGCTAAAAGAAAATAATATATGATCCCGTGGGAACGCCCCTATATCGAGACCTGTTGGATGATGTTCAATAAAATGTAAATTGCATATTGACATTTGCAGCAGGAATCCCTATATTTAAGACAAAACAGTCTTAAATATAGGATTGAAAAAATGCTCTTATCAAAAACATGCGTATACGGTCTGCGTGCTTCTCTGTTTGTGGCCACTATGGAGGAGCGAAAATTTGTTCCCATCCGGGAGATTTCCGAGAAACTGGATATTTCGTTTCATTTTCTGACCAAGATACTGCAGATTCTCACGCAAAACGATATCATGCATTCATATCGCGGACCCAATGGCGGTGTTTCGTTGTCCCGCCCGGCGGAGCAAATTACCATCCTGGAGATCATTTCTGCCATAGACGGCATGAAAATATTTCAACAGTGTATTCTTGGTTTGCCCGGTTGCGGAGAACAAAAACCATGTCCGCTGCACGACCAGTGGGCGGAGACCCGCGAAGAACTGAAGGACATGTTTGCGGCGACCAGCCTGGCAAATCTGGCGGTGAAAATCAGGAATAATGACCTGCGTCTCACCGATATCAATGTCAGTCCAAATCCCATTCACAATTAATCGGAGGCAGTGAGTGCCATCAAACATTCTGATAGAATTAAGGACCATTCATAAATAAGATAAAAGAGTCTTAATGGTTAATATTAAAAATATTTGGATCTAAGCACTTTGCTACCGGAAAAACAAAATGTAAATAAGGAGATATATCATGGAAACAACAGATATTTTAGATGTCAGGTTGCTTAAATCGGGCGAAAAACACACCGAGATATTTGACAGATTCAGCCAAATGGCGCAGGGAGAAAAGTTCATTTTGGTAAACGACCACGATCCCAAACCATTATTTTACAAATTCTCAAAAGAACGTCCGGGTGAGTTTTCCTGGAATTATCTGGAAGAAGGTCCGGAAGCCTGGAAGGTGCAGATTGCCAGGTTGGAAAAACCGGTGGAAGAGACATTAGGGAAGATTGTCACCAGGGATTTTCGCACGGCGGAAGTTTTTAAAAGGTACGGACTTGATTTCTGCTGCGGCGGCAAAAAGACTGTTACAGAGGCCTGTGAGGAGAAAGGAATTGATCCCGATAAGGTTCGTGCAGCATTGCAGGAGATGGAAGGTATTTTGGAAATGAATTCGGTGAACCACTTTGACACCTGGGAGCTTGATTTCCTGGCGGATTACATCGTGAACAATCATCATGCGTATGTGAGGCGAGCTTTGGCTGAATTGCCCCAATACCTGTCGAAGCTGGTTGAGGCGCACGGCGCGACTCATCATGAACTGAGCCGTATTAACGAGATGTTTTCGGCGGTAAAAATAGAACTGGAAAGTCACATGATGAAAGAGGAGCGCATTCTGTTTCCATATATCAGGCAGCTTGCGGCAGCAAAACGGAATGGCGGTTCCGCTCCTGTGCCGGGATTCGGCACTATCGAAAATCCCGTCCGCATGATGGAAGCAGAACACCAGTCGGCGGGCGAGGCCATGGAGGAAATCAGCCGGCTGAGCGGCAATTACAAACTTCCGGCGGACGGCTGCGCCACCTACAGTATGGTTTACAGCGAATTGAAAGCGTTTGAAGACGATCTGCATCAGCATATTCACCTGGAGAACAATATTCTCTTTCCGAAAGCGATTGATCTGGAGAAGAAGATGCTATAGTGCCATCCGGTGAATCCGGCAGGCCGAACATTCCAGCATTTGCATCATATCAGATTTACAAATCTACGATCGTTTGAAAAGCAAAACCGGAGGTGTTTTAACATGATTAAAATCAAGCGGGCTTATGAAGCTGCTGAAAAATCCGATGGCATGCGTTTTCTGGTGGACCGGCTTTGGCCGAGAGGAATCAAAAAGGAAGACCTCAAGGTGGAAGAGTGGGACAAAGAAGTTGCTCCTTCCAATGATCTGCGGAAACGGTTTCATCATGATCCGGAAAAATGGGATGAGTTTTGCCGGCATTATTTCGAAGAACTGGATAAGAAGCCTGAAAGCTGGCAAGGCATTTTGGAAGCGGCGAAAGAGGGCACAGTGACACTGATTTATGGGGCGAAAGATCTCGAACACAACAACGCCAGGGCGCTGAAAGAATATCTGGAAAAGAAACTGTAAGTTGGCTTTATCAAGCGGTATGCCCGCAGGTGCCAGGAAATTGGAAAAATCGTTTAATTTCGTCCCAGGCATTCCTGATACTGATCCGATTTCCAACATAGTGCTGAAATTTATTGGTGAAATGTGAGGGAAGACCAGAGGCAATTACAGCGGATTCATTCGCGCTAATCATTCAGAGGCTCTACGTGTACAGAAATAAAAGTATCGTTACCGAACTCTTTGCGAAGCGCCTCCTCGATTTTCGTGGAGATGTCGTGGGCTTCCACAATAGTAAGTTTCTCGTTTACTTTTACGTGCAGGTCAATGGCAATGGAATTGCCGATCTTTCTGGTCCGTAAATCATGGGGATGCTCAGCCCCTTCAATTTCATGGGCGATCCGGATAATCCGGTTTTTGGTTTTTTCATCCACAGAAGCCTCAAGAAGCTCATTGAGGCTCTGCCGGGTGATCTCAACCGCCACTTTGATGATGAAAAAACTGACCACCACCGCTGCCAGGGGATCCAGAATCCGCCATTTTTCACCCAATATAATCGCGCCCCCGATTCCAAACATGGTGCCGATGGAGGAGAGAACGTCCGTCCGGTGATGCCAGGCATTGGCAATAACCGCGGAACTGTTGATGCGCTGTCCCACTTTTCTGGTATATCGAAAAAGCAACTCTTTAGAAATGATAGATACAACGGCAGCAAATAAGGCAATCTGCCCCGGCGCGTGAATTCTGATCCCGTGGAATGCCCGCCAGATCTCTTCGATTCCGGACCATAAGATTCCCAATCCCACAAAAAAGAGCATCAGGCCGATAAAAGTAGTGGATAGCGTTTCAAATTTTCCATGCCCGTAATCATGGGATTCATCGATGGGTTTGTTTACGATCCTGAAACCAAGCAGGACCACGATATCGCTGGCAAAGTCGGACAAAGAATGAATGGCATCGGCTATCATTGCCGCGCTCTGTCCCAGGATTCCGGCCGCGAATTTAAAAACGGTCAGAAAAATGTTCACAAAAAATCCAACCCAGGTTACCCGGGTGGCTTCCTGCGTACGATGATTGATTTCTTCCATATTGCTTCTTTTATAAGAACCACGGCATCAATTTTTACCGTCCAAAAATAAGCAAAATATTCTACTTTTCTATTCAAAAAATATAAAATTTTCGCACTTGCCAATCGCCGGCTGATTCTTTGGAGCAGGATTAAACTGTGCCAATTAAAATAGAACTAACTGGATTTCTGCGGTTTCTTCTTAGTTCAAAAAATTATGGCGAAAACCTTAACTGCCGTTATCGTATTCCTCTATTTCGCGTAAAATTAATATTGATTTCGGAATCGAACACCGGAGCGGCGAATAATTTATTTCCAGCCCAAATTCGTTTTATGATAATTCCTTATAGCGGAAGCAATCCACAGTATGATCATTCACCATTCCCACCGCCTGCATGAAAGCATAACAAATGGTCGATCCCACAAATTTGAATCCCCGTTTCACCAGATCCTTGCTCATCGCGTCCGACTCCGGTGTTTTGGAAGGGATGTCATTAAGTTGCTTCCAGGCATTGATCTTAGGTTTCCCGCCCACAAACCGCCAGATATAAGCATCGAAGCTGCCGAACTCCTTCTGAACCTCGAGGAAGCATTTGGCATTCTGAATACTCGCTTCAATTTTCCGGCGGTTTCGAACAATGCCGGAATCCGACAGAAGTTCGGCGACCTTAGCTTCCTGATATCGGGCAATTCTTTTGGCGTCGAAATTATCATAGGCCTTCCGGTAGTTGTCTCTTTTCCGGAGAATGGTTGACCAGCTCAGGCCAGCCTGCGCCCCCTCCAGAATCAGAAATTCGAAAAGCAAACGATCATCATGAACGGGAACGCCCCATTCTTTGTCATGATATTCCAAATAGAGCGGGTCTTTCGTACCCCAGGCACAACGCTGTTTCATCCTGTTCCTCCAATAAGTGCTAGAATCTTTGACAGCATGCGGCAACAAGCAAGAAATGGCCATTCTGTCTGTTCGAATTTAAGAGTTTAAAATGATAATTTAAAGGCGAATATATGTTGGATACATGCCGGGCACAGCAAGCAATTTTCAATTGTCATACGCAAAGAGTGAGTTTTGTTATTTTTTACGCTTAATTGTTTCTTTTTGAATCTTATTATGAAATATTGCAGAAAAAATTTAATATGTTGAGAATAATAACAAAATATTTTAATTTCAATAGAGAAAAATTTTACATGGTATATGCGCCGCAAAGCTAAAAAACATATAATAGGATTTTACAGATCGCTCAGTTTTAAACTGTTTATGATCTTGTTATTGCTGGTGATGGTATTATTCGTTTTATACAGCACGCTGTATTCAACGCGGCAGGTTCACATTTACGAAAACACAGTCGGACAGAGCGCTTATCGTGTAAGCGATGTGATAAAGAAATCCCTGTACCGTCTGATGCTTCAGAATGAAAGGGAAGAACTTTTTCATACAATCGTAAGTATCGGTGACGAGCCGGGGATTGAACTGGTCCGCATCTATAATAAAAAAGGGGAAATTACTTTTTCGACAAAGCCATCCGAAACCGGAAGGATTGTTGATATGAAAGCTGAGGCTTGCTACGCCTGTCATGCTGCCAACCAACCCATCGTTTCGCTTCCCATGCAGAAAAAAACACGTATCTACCGGGCTACGGATGGCAGGCGGATAATGGGTTTGATCAATCCCATACGAAATGCCCCTGAATGCAGCAATCAGGTTTGTCATGCGCACTCGAAGGACCAGACCATTCTCGGCGTGCTTGACGTTCAGATGTCTCTTGAAGAACTGGACCAGGCGCTATCCCAGACGCGGCTGACGGTTTTCACCCTTTCAACAGGGCTTATCATTCTGGCGATGATTCTTTTTGCGATTGTTGTTTACCTCATCATTTACCGTCCTATTAATACACTGAAAACCGGTACGGTTCGTCTCGCGGTGGGAGATCTTGACTACAGAATTGACATGCAGCGTAAAGATGAATTGGGAATGCTGGCACGCTCTTTTAACAACATGGCAGAAAATCTGAAGCGGGCTTATACCGAGCTTAAGAACTGGTCCAACCGGTTGGCAGTCAGGGTGGAGGAGAAAACTGAGGAACTGGAAAGGATGCATCGCGGTATGCTGCAGGTGGAAAAAATGTCTTCTCTGGGGAAAATGGCTGCGACGGTTGCCCATGAGCTGAACAATCCCCTGGCGGGTATTGTGACCTATTCGAAATTGCTTCAAAAAAGAATTTCCAAAAGCTATTCTGCAAACGGTGATTGCGAAAAAATCCTCAAAGAGCTGCAGCTCATTGAATCTGAATCCATGCGGTGCGGAAACATTGTGCGAAATCTGCTGGCTTTTGCACGGGGAACATCAGTGAATTTCCAGGAATGGCCTCTGAAGGAGATCGTGGACCGGGCCATGGGGATTGTGCAGCATCATATGAAACTAGGAAAAATTGAAGGTCGCAGTTCCATTGAGATCAATCCCGATAAAATTGTATGCGATCCGGACCAGTTACTTCAGGCGCTGGTGGCGCTTTTGGTCAATGCAGTGGAAGCGATGCCGGATGGCGGCGAACTGGAAATAGCCGCCAGAAATATGCCCCGAAATCCGGACCGCGTTCTGCTAAGTGTGAAGGATACCGGGGTAGGAATCCCAGAGGGTGTAAAGGACAAGATCTTCGAGCCCTTTTTCAGCACCAAAAGAGACCAGAAAGGCGTTGGTCTTGGCTTGGCGGTTGTGTACGGTATTATTCAGCGGCACAATGGAAAAATCTATGTAGAGTCCAAAGAAAAAGAAGGCACGTCATTTTTTATTGAATTGCCGATACAGCCAAAAGAAGAAAATTAAAAGATTTCGGGGACTGTAGAAAATGAGACAAACCAAAATACTCATCGTTGATGATGAACTTTCCGTGAGATCTTCTCTGGAGGAGTGGTTTCTGGAAGACGGATTTAACGTAAAAAGTGCGGAAAGTGCCGAAGATGCATTGACTAAAATGCATGCGGGACCTTATGATCTTATTTTGCTGGATATCAAAATGCCCGGTATGGATGGCATCACCCTGCAAAAGAAAATTAAAGACATCGATCCCAATGCCATCATTATCATCATGACGGCCTATGCTTCGGTGGATACGGCGGTGGAAGCGCTGAAGCTGGGAGCGTTTGATTATGTCACCAAACCGTTCGATCCTGATGATTTATCGCGGCTGATTCGAAATGCGCTGAAGCAGAAGGACCTTACGGAGGAAAATCAAAACCTCAAAGAGAAGATTTCCGAGCTGACCGGAATTGATGAGATTATCGGGCAGAGCGAAGAAATGAAGCGCGTGTTCGAAATGGTCCAGACGGTGGCGGAAACCGATTCAACAGTGCTAATCCGCGGGGAAAGCGGCACCGGGAAGGAGCTGATTGCCCGGGCCATTCATAGCCACAGCAAAAGAAGATATTTCCCGATAGTGGCCGTCAATTGCGGCGCGATCCCGGAGACGTTGCTGGAGAGTGAATTATTCGGGCATGAAAAGGGGGCTTTTACCGGCGCCCAGTACCGCCGAAAGGGGAAGCTGGAGCTTGCCAACGGCGGCACGCTGTTTTTGGATGAAATCGGTGACATTACCTCGAAAATGCAGGTGGACTTGCTGCGCGTGCTGGAAGGCAAAAGATTTACCCGGCTGGGCGGAAATGAGGAGATCCAGGTGGATTTCCGCCTGATTTGCGCCACCAACAAAAACCTGGAAAAACTTGTGGAGCAGGAAATTTTCAGGGAAGATTTGTATTACCGGATCAATGTTTTTACCATTGTTATTCCGCCGCTGCGCGAACGGCGGGCGGATATTCTTCCCCTGGCTGAGCACTTCATGCGCAAATATGCGCGCTCCATGAGCAAACCGGTCAAGAAGTTTTCCGCGGATGCCCAGCAGATGTTGTTAAGTTATCCCTGGCCCGGTAATGTCAGAGAGCTGGAGAATGCAATTGAGCGGGCCATGGTGGTTGGGAAAAAGGCGGAAATTCACACAGAGGACTTGCCGCTTCATCTCAATGGCGGATCAAACGGCTCCGGAAACGGCGTCAGTCTGGAGGAAGTAGAGCGCCTGCATATTCAGAAAGTATTAAAAGAAACCGGGGGGAATGTAACCCGCACCGCCAGTCTGCTGGGAATTGATCGGGTAACCCTTTATAATAAACTGAAAAAATATGGTATTCAGCGATAGGTGAGCAGCAATACAATTTATCTGGCTTTTATCAATAATCATTTTCCGCCCTTCTGGCAAAATCTGGCGGAAGATTTAAATCGTTGCGTACCGTATCCTTTTTCCCACCTTCATCTCGATCTGGATTTGAGTCTTTTTTATTCAGGGGAGCGGAATCAATACCACTCCACTTATCTGCTCTCCACTATTTTGCAGCATGTGCCAGATGACGGCCGCAAAATCATAGGGATTACGGATGTGGATATTTTTATTCCGATCCTGACATTTCTGTTCGGGGAGGCGCAATTGAACGGCATTGGAGCTGTTGTTTCCACCTATCGCCTGCGAAATGAATTTTATGGTCTTCCGCCCAATCCGTTGTTGCTTTATAAACGGACATTGAAAGAAATCCTTCATGAACTGGGGCATACCCTAGGACTGGTCCACTGCCCGAATTTTGAATGCATCATGCATTCATCGACCTATGTGGAAGATATTGATCTGAAGCACGAATTCTTCTGCGCCAGGTGTCAAAATATTATTGGAGTCAATTGTTCCAAATCCTGAAGGGACGGATTTTATTGGGGCAGGCTGCAAAACATACAAGAAGAACAGACCTGTCCATTTTTAAGGAGGTGCACCCCGGACAGGCCCGTCCCTTTGTATGATGTGGCATTAAAAGAGTTCTTTCAATAATCTGTTAAACGCTTTTTCTCCAATCACCTTTTCAAGTCCAATTTGAATATTTCCTCCGTCTGCCAGAGTAACGCCCACATGTGAAGGAACAGTTTCAGCAAAGGCTTTCTGCAGATGTTTTTGAATAACTGCGACTTTTTTCGCAATGCATTGCAGACCGGAAATTTCGGTGCAAATGCGGCTCGGCAGCGGTCTGGTCGCATTATCTTTTAGTTTGAACAAATATGAATCTTCTTCGAGTATCTGATCAATCCCGTTCAGCAGAAAAGCCGGATTTATTTCAACGACTTCGCCTTTAAGCGGCGAGTGGAGCGGCAGTGTCTTCTGCTTGCGGACGATCCAGGCGATCAACTGACCTGTGTGGTAGCTTTCGCCTCTTTCCGGCAAAATGACACGATCCAGCGGATCCAGAATTTTCAGAAGAATGCTGTCCAGTCCCACATCGATGGTGTTATCATTTTGGGCTTTATACCAGAAATGGGACGGATGATAGCAGCGATCCAGGTGAATTTTACATCCAGATAACAGACCCGAAAGATAGGAATTGATGAGCTGCCGATTCACATCTGTTTCGTTTTGGGGAACAGACAGGTGTGTAGCGGTCTCTGTTTCCCGACTTGGCAGCATTCCCTGCATGACCCTGTCAAAATCACATTCTTCGCAATTCATGTTTTTATCGCAGAGCTTGTAATTGACAATGCCGGCCGACATCCATATACACTTCAAGTCCATTTTATTTTTTTCTGGTGACGAGTTCATTTTATTACCATTTAATTGAGAATGTCATCTTTTAACAGCTCTTCTTTTTCTAAAATCCGGACGCGAATTGGCTTATGGGAAGTAATGGGTTCCTGTTCTGTATTCTCAAATATCGGCATATTCTTGGCAACCCAGCGGAAGACAGCAAACCCAATGGCTACAATCATCAAGGTAATACTTATTTCCATCCAGGAAGGGAAGTAACCTGCATGGGCGTATGATTCCATTCCGGTGACCGCGATATTCAGGCGGTTCATCACAAATCCGACCACCACCATGAGCACGCTGGCAAAAAGCGCCAGTTGATTTTTGCGGATTTTGGGAATGGACAGAAGGATGATGGGTAAAATGACACCAACCAGCGTCTCTCCCCAGAAAAAATAGGTTTCTGTGCGATTCAGGAAAAGATACTGCCAGGCATCACGCCGTGCGAAATCCTGCAGTTTCAGTGTCGCATATAATAAAAGAATGAAGACTACCACCCGTCCCAAATCCATGAGCAGGGGGCGCTCCAGTTGTTTATTGAATGCACGCGAACTGAGGTACGATTCGAATATGACCATGGCAAATCCCACCGCTACCGCCGAGACGAAAAACAAAACCGGCAGAAGAGGGGAATACCACAGGGGGTACAATTTCTCAGGCACGATCAGGTAAAGTGAACCCAGCGAAGATTGGTGAAGCGTTGAGAAAATAACTCCCAGAATAACAAGCGGAATAAGAAAGTTCTTAATAATGCGGAGGATTCCAATGCAGGATGGGGTGCCAGATACGGTAGGGACGACCCAGGTCGAACATCAGCGCGAATATGACTAGCAGATAGCCCAGAAATGCGGTCAGTACCGCCGGCCGTACAATCGGTTTATATCTTTTGATATTAAAAATATAAACAACGGCCGCCAGGGTGAAACCGCCCGCCGCCAGCCCGACACCGCAAAGGATGTCAAATCCGATCCAGATTCCCCAGGGAAACTTATCGGACAGATGGGTTGAAGCCCCCAGCCCATGGAAAAAACGAACATAAGTAGAATATAATCCCGCCGCTACCAAAATGAAGAATACGGTATTCCAGAAAGTCAGTTTAATTGAATATTTAGAACCCAGTTTAATCTGTGCCATTATTCTTCCTCCTCCGGATGAATTCCGTTATTACCATTACCATCAGCATTCATTTTTTCCAGCTTAATGCGGCGGTTTATTATCCATGACAGTCCGTAAAGAAAGACCCCGCCAAAAGTGACCACATTGGGGATTTCCTTCATGACTTTCCACGTATACTGCGGGAAGGCTTCCTGGAAACCTTTCATCTTAAAACCAAGCTCGGTTATGGGAACCGAAGATATGTAGAGGAGGGAAGTCCCGCCCGCTTCTTTAAGCCCGTAAATATAGGGATAGTATTTATCTTTGTCATTTTTGAGCCGCTCACGGGCGATTTCGATAAGTTCTTCCCGTTTTCCGAAAAGTGTGGCGCCGGTTGGGCAGGCCTCCGCGCAGGCAGGTTGTTTGCCCTGTTTAATGCGGTCGTAGCACATATCACATTTTTTAACCAGGGGCAGCGCCTTGCTCCATTCATATTTCGGAACGTCAAACGGACAGGCAACCATGCAATAGCGGCAGCCCATGCAGAGCGAACCGTCATAAATTACCGGTCCTTCTTTTGTTTTCTGAAATGCACCTACCGGGCAAACCGAAGCACAGGAAGGGTTTTCGCAGTGCATACACATGCGGCGATAGTAAATATCTTCATCTGAAATTGTTTTATTCTTCACCACGGTAAAATTTTTGTCGGATAATTCATAATTTTCTGTATCAGGCTGCTGATGTTCCTCGTGGCAGGCATCCATACAGCTTTCGCATCCAATACAAAGTGTCGTATCAAATAAATAGCCATAGCCCATAATTTCCTCCGTAAATCCTTTCTTTCAAATCTGAGACTGAATCAGATAAACCGTCTCAGGAATGAAACATCAGGGTAGTTAATCTCATAAAATTAGTTCTCGGAAATCGCGATAAATTCTTTTTCAAACTTCTGCCAGGTTTTTTCATCAAACTGAGAAAGAATACCCACTGGAATATCGCCGCCATCGGCCATGGTGATACCCATCTCGGTCTGAGGCATGGTATTCATGAAAAATGCCTTGATCTGCTGATATTTTTCATTTACCCAGTTCTGACTTTTTTCCGCGATAAACCAGCTAGGAATCTCCGATGCGACGTTCCGAGGTTTGAGACTGTAAAGCCAATTCTGGCTGATGTTTTCCCAGGTGGCGTCTTCAAGGATTTGCTCATTAAGCCCTGATATTTTCCCATCCACCGGACTTTTTACATTCAACACTTTGTTGCCTTTCCGCAACTTTAGCAGGGTGTCGCCCTTCCTGACTTCTTCACTCTGGTGCAGCATCTGGATTTCATCCGGTTCCCCGATCAGCCCCATCAGGACCGGGTGAATCCCCACAATCAGATTTCCGCTATCCAATATTTTGCTCCAGGTAAAGGACGGCTGAAGAAAAACACCTGTCGGTAACATGTGGAATATTTTTGACAGTGAAAGTTTATTCAGCTGAGGCTGTGCAGCTAAGCCGATTTTCTTCTTTCTTTGAATAAAATAATCCACAGTAACGAACAGGATGATGGTGAGTACCATGAATAGAACGACCATTTTACTTCTCCTTTCTATGTAACGTTATTGTTTTCACTTATTATAATTCAAATAAAGTGCCAAAAAAACGGAGCGGATTCGTAAATATAGAAATTACAGTAAAATAACTTGTATTTCGTCCCGAAAATTCACAGAAAATAATTCGGCAGGTACGTTGAAATAATTAACGGCGAAACCGCCATCATACATTATAAAATCTCAAAATACAGTTATTAATGGAAATAGGAGGTGTTTAAAAAATTAACGGTCTTTAAGGGCGAATTTACATTGGCAACGCTTGAATGCCAGAAAACGCAGTAATAACAGGCCTTCCTGATCAATGGACTACGTTGAATTATTAAACGATTCTCTTTTATCTGAGAAAAAAAGCGGGCTTTGATATCAATAAAGCTTCAAGATTCCGTTATTTGACAGATCCGTTGAAGCGTTAATACAAACGAGGGCATTTTATCGGGGTATATGTGAAATAAATATTAATTAGTTCTGTTGTTTAAGCGTGATTTATTCATTCTTCGGATAAAAATATATTGTCGTCGCCTGAAAAGGCAGAACTACTGTATTTTTTGGATTTGGAGCAGAAATCAAAGAATTCGCATTCCGTGCAGTCATAATCTTCGCAGGTCTCGGCGTCTTCGCAATTACCGGTAATATCCAGCGTAACTGTTTCTCTATAGCAATACCCATCATGGTTAAAATGACATTCTTCGTTGGCGCATACTAAATTCTCAATAAAATCCATGCAGATCCTCTTAAGTGATTGGATTTAAAACTTGGGCTTTCCGACTAAGAAAAAGGTCCGCGTTTTCTGAACAAGTTCTTGAAAAAATATGGGCGATACCATCCTGGCTGTAGGAGGACAGAAATTCCAGCCCGCCGAGAATGAGGGCCAGATATTTCATTTTTATCGGAAACAGGAAGTAGAGATAAACATAGCGATCCGGGAAGAACAAAGCGTAGGCGGCCAAGATTCCGTAAATGGCGCCGGACGCGCCAATCGTGGGAACCATGGAGCCCCAATTGAAAACTACCATGGAGATACCTGCCGCAATGCCGGTAAGAAAATAGAACTTCAGGAATTCCCGGGTGCCCCAGGTACGCTCCAGTTCAACACCAAACATCCACAGAGCGAACATATTAAAGAAAATATGTCCGAATCCGCCATGCAGAAACATATAAGTGACAAGCTGCCAGATGAACAGCTTTTTTATGACCAGAACCGGCACCAATCCGAAATAGTAAATCGGTACCAAACCCGGCGCCAGCATTTGAACCAGAAAAACCGCAATGTTGGCGAAAAGGAGGTTTTTTACCCCCGGGGTCATCATTCCAAAACCCATTTGATAATACATAGGTCGCCCTTGTTTTATTTAATATGCTCTTGCGAAAATCACCCTGCCGTCCGATTCATTCCCGCAGATAATGCATTTGCCTTTTTCCGGTTTGCGGTTAAATGGGATATTACGGATGGTCGCTTTGGTGTCTTCTTTAATCTTTTCTTCGCAGCCGGCTGAACCGCACCAGTGCGATTCGATAAATCCGCCTTTTTCATCCAGCACTCTGCGGAATTCCGAATAGTCATCAATCTGAAATGTATTCTCTTCCCTGAATTTCAGCGCCCGGGAAAACATATCTTTCTGCATCTGCTTCAGAATCTCGTCAATCTTTTCCAGGAGGTCGCCCGCGGAAACCTGGATTTTTTCCCGGGTGTCCCTCCGGACCAGCATGACCTGATTGTTATCAACATCCCGCGGACCGATTTCCACCCGCAGCGGAACGCCGACCATTTCCCACTCGGCATATTTGAAACCGGGTTTGTATTGATCCCGGTCGTCAAGCTGCACCGAAAATCTTGTTTTCAGGGCACTGTATATTTTTTCGGTGAAATCAAAAACCTGCTGACGATTGGACTCTTTCCAGATGGGAATGACGACCAACTGCGTCTGGGCCAGTCGGGGTGGAAGCACCAGACCGTTGTTATCGCTGTGGGTCATGATCAGTGCGCCGACCAGGCGGGTACTAACGCCCCAGCTTGTGGCATATACCAGCTTCTGTTCGCCATCTTTATCCTGGAATCTCACATCGAAGGCTTTCGCGAAATTTTGACCCAGATTATGGGATGTGCCCGCCTGCAGTGCCTTCTTGTCCTGCATCATCGCCTCTATGCTGTAGGTATGCAGGGCGCCCGCGAATTTTTCCGCTTCCGACTTGCGGCCGGTAATCACCGGCATGGCCATATATTCTTCCGCGAAGGTGCGATAGACCTCCAGAATTTTCCGGGTTTCCTCTTCCGCCTCTTCATAGCTGGCATGCGCGGTATGGCCTTCCTGCCACAGGAACTCCGTTGTCCGCAGGAATAGGCGGGTGCGCATTTCCCACCGCACCACGTTTGCCCACTGATTGATCAGAATTGGCAGGTCGCGGTAGGACATAATCCATTTTTTATACATGCTCCAGATGATTGTCTCTGAAGTGGGACGCACGTAAAGCGGCTCCTCCAGCTTCTGACCGCCGCCATGAGTCACCACTGCGCATTCCGGTGCAAAGCCCTCGACGTGCTCGGCTTCTTTTTGCATGAAGCTTTCAGGAATGAACATGGGAAAATAGGCATTCACATGCCCTGTGTCTTTAAACATTTTATCAAGTTTCTGCTGTATCTGCTCCCAGATTGCATAGCCGTTCGGCCGAATGACCATGCATCCTTTTACAGGAGAATAATCCGCTAATTTACCCTGAATAATCACATCCGTATACCAGCGACTGTAATCTTCATTCATCGGTGTAATGCGTTCAGCCATAGAAAGTGCTCCTTATCGAACCTCAAATTTCGTTTTCTTTAATAATAATAAACAGATTAGGTGTCAAGAAAAACGTTTTTTTCCGGAAAAAATCACCATAAAGCGAAAATCATTCATAAATTATTTAAAAACAAATATTTCTGCAT
>JARRQT010000055.1:0-14594 GCA_037381445.1 Calditrichia bacterium | reverse complement strand
ACAGGGACCGAGCAGCTGCCCCAGATTGTCAGCTGCATTTCCAAAAGCCACCTGGGGCTGGTTAAAGCGGTTGAATTTTATGACCCGTTTATTCAGGTCCTCTAAAATGAACATATCGTACTGGCTGGATACCCGGACACTTAGCGGCATTTCGAAATAATAGGGGCTATCCGGGTCGGGGCGGAAATCGCTCAGGTAATTGAGATTTTTATCAAACCGGACAATGCGGTTGTTGTTATAGTCCGCCACAAAAATATTGAGGGTCAGATGAGCGTCCACATCACGGGGATCGTTGAAAGACTCCGTTCCGCGGCCGTATCCGCCGATTTCATTTTTGAAAATTCCCTGGGGAGAAAACTTCAGCAAACGGTTTAATCCCCTGTCCACAATATAAACGTTTCCTTCGGAATCCAGATCGATGGCCACCGCTTCACGGAAGGAACCGGAAGGTGAATCGGCGCCGTCGAATGTACCGACGACGATCCACTGCTGCGTACTGTCTGCCGCTACGACGTTCCGGGCGAAAAAGGAAAAAAATGCGGCAATTAAGAATGCCGGCAAATATGGTATTAATGAAAATCGGTTCAAAAACAAATTAAGTATACCTCATGCATTTATCCTTTTGGCGATGTCCCATGAATCAACTCCGCCACATTATCCACGCCGATCAGCCGGGAAGCTCCCGCCGATTGGGCAAAGGTTTTTCCGTCGCCGGTATTGGGAATGTATATTTTTTTAAAACCCAATTTGGCCGCCTCCTGAATGCGCCGGTCCAGTTGTGAAACCGGCCGGACATCCCCGTTCAACCCGATTTCCCCAATGTAGATCGAATGGTCCGCCAGCGGCATATCGCGGAAACTGGAGGAAATCGCCATAATAATTCCCAGATCGATGCCTGGATCTTCAATTTTCAATCCGCCGGCAATTTTAATGAAGACATCGGAATAGCCAAAATTGAGGCCGCAGTGCTTTTCCAGTATGGCCAGCAGCAGCGCCAGACGGCGGTGGTCAAATCCGCTGACTGTCCGTTGTGGCACGCCATAATTGCTGCGCGAAACCAGCGCCTGAACTTCCGCCAGAATCGGCCGCGAACCTTCGAAACTGCACACCACGCTGGCCCCGGTTTGCGCTTTCCCGTTATGGGACAGGAAAAGGCTGGAGGGATTTCCGACCTCCGTCAGTCCTGATTTTTCCATGAGAAAGAGACCGATTTCATTGGTGGCGCCAAAACGGTTTTTCAGCGAGCGCAGGATGCGGTAGCGGTAGAGATTATCTCCCTCAAAATAAATAACCACATCCACCATATGTTCAAGTATCTTGGGACCGGCGATGCTTCCTTCTTTGGTGATATGGCCGACGATAAACAGCGTCCAGTTGTTTTCCTTTGCTGCCCGGAACAGGCGGGAAGCGCATTCCCGGATCTGTCCCACATTCCCCGGCGCCCCGGCGATATTCTGAGAGAAGACTGCCTGTATGGAATCCACAATTACCATCTGCGGACGGGTGGCCTCAATCTGATAAAGAATGTTTTCCAGCTCGGTTTCCGCCATCAGATGGAGCGGGATTTTCTCAAGCTCCAGCCGCCGGGCCCGATTGCGGATTTGCTGCAGCGACTCCTCTCCGCTCACATACAGCACCGAGGTATCTTTTTTTGCCAGCGCCGCACCCATCTGGAGCAAAAGGGTAGATTTTCCAATGCCGGGATCACCGGCAATCAAAATCACCGAAGCCGGTATAATTCCGCCGCCCAGCACCCGGTCCAGTTCCCCGATGCCGGTCTGCCGGCGATCTTCCAGTCCTTCTTCGATGTCCGGCAGCAGAGACGGCGTATTACGGGAGGAACGTTCTGATGTTCTCGCGGAAGCGGGAGCGATTTCCGCCTCTTCGAAACTGTTCCACCGGCCGCATTCGGGACATTTCCCGGCCCACTTGGGGCTTTCATATCCGCAGTTATTGCAGACGAATACGATTTTCGCTTTCGCCATAAACTCTCAATCTTTATCGATGGTTAACATCTCCCATAATTTACAGAATTATTTCCTGACCGCCAAAATCAGGATGGAATTCACCAATGACGAATTGCCATTCACTATCAGACACCCAAATCAGGAAATGTTCAGTAAATAAATCATCCTTTTATAAAAATAAGGGCCCAGCTTGACCGACCGGGCCCATCCCATCACTTCTAATCGTGTATTTCCATAACCAATATGATTCCCAACAGCCCGACGCAGCAGGACAACATATTAAAAATCCAGCCCCAGCGACCAGTAATAGACCGGCTTGCCGGAACTTTGCAGATCGAACGGCCAGGCCACATCGAAGCGCAGCAGAAATCCCAGAAAATAAATCCGGGCCCCGGTGCCGTATCCGCTGGCAATATCTTTAAAGACCGTTTTCCCGTTTTGATTTTTCTGCGTTGCGCGGAAACCGGACAGGCTCCACCAGTCGGAGCTGTGGTTGTACCAGGCGCTTCCAATATCATAAAAGGCAACACCGCGGATGTTAAACAAGGTCAGCGGCGGAAATCCGATTTTAAGATATTCTATCAGGGGGAAACGGAATTCCATGTTTGTCAGGAAGAACCGGTCCCCTATTCTTTCATAATATGAAGTACCACGCAGGGGCGTGATGAATTCAGAGAAGAACACATCATCGATACGGTCAATCCGCCGTCCGCCGGCAAAGGAGCGGTTAATCCAATTATCCATACCGCCCAAGAAGAACTGCTGGGAATTTTTCCCGAAACTGGCCCCGGCCGTGGTTCTGAAGGCAAACTGGTATTGCTGGCTTAGTTTAAAGTATTTGCGGTAATCGAACTCTATGGTTTGAAAATCGCGGGCTCTGTTGTTGTATTTAGGACTGAATCGGGCCGTGATACTATAGCGTGATCCGCTTACCGGCGAGAACACACCCCATTGAAAACCCCAAAGCACATTGTCATGAACAAAACTGAGTTCGGGCAGGACCGTACTCACTTTTTCCGTCGGAAGTTCAAAATCCAGATATTCCAGATAAACATTGTACCATAATGCGCTCAGGTCGAAACGGTTGTAGCGGCTCAGCGGATAGGAAGCTGTCACTACCGTTCCAAAATTCCGGTAGCGCACGACGCCATAAAAGCTGTCCTGGAACAGGTATACCAGGTGATAGCCGCCAAAGCCCAGATTGATGCGGTGTTTGAGATAGTAGTACAACAGCGTGAAATCACTATTCCGCAGATCAGCCCAAAGGTTGAGATTGAGAAGAATCTTGTGGTCCCCCAGTAAATCGCTGAAAGCAAAGGAAGTGTATCCCTGCAGCCCAAAAAAGGTGTTGTAACCCGCCGCGCCGGTAACGAAATCAGGAGAAAACTTCAGTTTATATTTTCTGGCCCTGTACGAACCCGTGGAGTCCTTGGACGCTTTCTCGGGCAGTTCAATATCGCGGGCTGTTTTCTCCATGGTCTTAGGGCGATATCTTCCAAAAACATAATTGCTGTAATCGGCAGGCTGTTCGCCTTTTACTTCGGGCGGCGTGTCTTTCTTCTCCTGCTTTACTGTTTTGGCTGTGCTGTCCGGTTTCCAGTTCACGGCATAAACCGGGGGTTTGATCTGACGCATTTCATCGGCATATTGGGTGTTTTTCAGTTCTAATGGCTTAGCTTCCAGGGGATTACTCATCATGAAGATGTCAAATCCGCCTTTATAGAAGGTTGTATAAACCATCTTGTTGGCATCTTTATCCCAACCGATCTGCAGCACCCCGGTAATGATATTGGTAATGGGATGGTATTCGCCGGATTGCAGGTCCTGAATGTAAACATTAAAAATACCGTTTTCGTCGGAGGTGAAGGCCAGTTTAGTGCCGTCCGGCGAGAACTTGGGATAGGATTCTTCCCAGGGAGTATTTGTCTTTCGCACCATTTTGTGTGTTGCGAGATTGATGGTATAGATATCCCGGTGCTGAAAATTATATTTGCTCATATCGAAATCGGCTGGCAGATTTTTGTCATCCGTGTAATCCCCGCGGTCGGACACAAACACCAGATTCTTGCTGTCCGCAGACCAGGACGGCTCATCATCGGTAAAGACATCGTTGGTGACCGGCTCCACTTTGTCAGTTTCCACATCAAAAAGATAAATGTCGCTCTGACCGTGATTATTTCCCACAAAGGCAATCTTTTTGCCGTCCGGAGACCAGGAAGTCGTAAAAGCACCGTCCATCTGCATCAGGTGTTTCTCGATCTCATTGCTTTCCACATCCACAATATAGATAGCGTCCCAGGGACCGCTTTTGGCCGTAAATGCCAGCTTCTTCCCGTCCGGCGAAAAACTCATGCCGGGGCGCAGGAAATGCAGCTCTTCAAAACTTTCGGACCGCTGCCCCTTCAGTAATACCTTGATTTCTTTGCCATCGATTGCGGACATGAGGTAAATATTCTGGTAGCCGTCGCGATCGGAAATATAGGCTATTTTATCGCCCTGCGGGGTAATTGCCGGACTTACATTCAGAAAATTTTTCTGCTCTTCGTGATCGGTGAGCTGCCTGCTGAATTCCTTGGGCACCAGACGGTCCGAAACGGCAGGCCAGTACTGTTTCTTCAGCCAGCGATGCCACCGCTCGTCAAATTCTTTGTAATCCAGACCAACGGCCGATTTTAATATCTGCTGGAATGAAATCCTACCCCTTGACTTGTTCAGTATCTCCCCGATTTTTTCCCGGCCATAGGTCTCGGCAATATAGCGGAATACCGAATTCCCGCCCTGATAGGCAAGTATATA
Source organism: Calditrichia bacterium (assembly GCA_037381445.1). GTDB lineage: Bacteria > Calditrichota > Calditrichia > RBG-13-44-9 > RBG-13-44-9 > JARRQT01. The sequence goes on along the minus strand of JARRQT010000055.1, from coordinate 9,831 downwards.
TTCCAGATACTGTATAGGGGGCATATAGCCGGTCAATACCGCGTCACGAACAATCATATCGGTGTTGGTATTCCACCCGCTGGATTCAAACTCCGCCAAACCTTCCGAGACCCACAACGGCAGCGGAATGACTTCACCCATTATGAGTGACTGAACCGACCCGCCATATAGCATATCATTCATCACCGCATGCACCAGTTCATGATGAATTACGTGCCGGAATTGTTCGTAAGATCCTTCAAAAGGCACCACCACGCGATTCTTGTACAGTTCCGTTACGCCGCCGACGCCTTCTTCCAGATAGGAAATTACCACATTGGTCTGCTGCCAGTCATTATGGGAATTGTATGTGATGATTACAACACGTTCCCGGAGTTCATAGGAAAAATCTCTTTTCAACTGCTGATAGGCTTCTTCGGCGACCTCAGCAGTAAATTCAGCCAGTTCTTTGCCCCCCGGGTAGTAGTATATATCAAAATGCTTGCTTTGAATAAAATACCATTCAAAATTTTTGTACTGTATTTTATTCTTCCCGAAATTCTGCGCAAAAAGCTGGTTTGCGGAGAAAACCAGCATTAAAAATAGAACAATAAAACGATACTTCATTTCTCCTCCAAAAAGGGAATTATATAGATTTCATTCTCATTAAAATTAATTCTGGTTCAGCGGGATTTCAAGTTGTTTATGCCATTTATTATGCACCCGGAACAGGTTCAGCGCGGGAAAGAGATAGAATATCAAAACACAAATTGGCCGGCGGGAGTTCCGCGGTTCCGGGATTAGTACCATTTTTAAATAATTACAGAATTTTGATTCCGATCAAATTTCCTGAGCGCTGTTGAATCAGCCTGATTGAAATGGAAACAGCTCCCGGCGGGAAATCAACGGCTGTAATTGATAATTATCTTGAATTGAACCCGCCACACCATTAAATTTTTAACAAAAAAGGACCATTACTTGAAGGTTTATCTCTCCGCATTTTTGATTCTTTTGCTGGGCATTTTTCTGCTATTTGAATCCTGCCAGTCCTCTGGTAAAAAAACAGGCAGAACGCCGTGGGCGGCAATTGTGCAGGATATGCAAATTGCGCTGATCTCAAATGCCCCCGATAGTGTGAAATATGCCAGGATCAAAACAATCTTTGAAAAAAACCGCATAAATATTGATGAATATAAACTGTTTTATGATATATGTCTGAACGGCACACCATCAAAAAACCGCGCCTTTCTGGAACAAGTGGAAACGAATATTTCCGAAGAAATGCGGCAGGCTTCGGACAAATTTGAGGTACAGGGGAAAAAACAGATGAAGGATTTGAAAATACCGCCCCGGGAAAAGCGCCGAAGCTATAAAACTGTAAAATAAATGTGACTCAACACTTCTTTCGCAGAAAAATTAAAAACCCGGCCGATAAACCTGAGCCGGGTTTTTTTGTTTTCTATTTTCGTAAATGTCCATCAGGATTTCAGTATTTCTTCCATCTGGTGTTTGGACTCTTTCTCAACCTTTTCATGCAGCGAATTTCCGTGACTGTCCATGGTCACCACCACCGGGAAATTTTCCACCTCAAAATGCCAAACCGCTTCAGGACTGCCGAACTGTTCCAGGTAAACGCCTTTCACCTTCTTCACGCAGCTGGCATAAATCTGTGCCGCGCCGCCGATGGCATGGAGATATACTGAACCGTATTTGCCGCAGGCATCCAGGGTTTTCTTTCCCATCCCGCCTTTACCGATGACACCGCGGATATTGAATTTTCCGATGATGTCGCCCTGGTAAGGCTCTTCCCTGATGGAGGTAGTTGGACCGGCAGCCATCACCTTGTATTCATTGCCCTCTTTGACCATAACCGGGCCGCAGTGATAGATGATACCGCCTTTTATGACGTCCAGGTCCCCGCCATCATACAGATAGCGGTGAACGGCATCGCGGCCGGTGAACATGTCGCCGTTCAGCAAAACCACATCACCGGTTTTCAGTCCGCGGATCTGCTCTTCGGAGATCGGCGTATGCAGCACCTTCACATTTTTGGTATCGATTTTCATTTCAGGCATCCCGGAATAATCCTTTTCAAACTCGCCGGGCGACTGGTAGAGCCATTCCTTCACCTTCCCTTCCGTGTCCAGAATCATGCCCCGGCGGCGGTAGGCCCAGCACATGTAGGCAATGCTCACAAAATAGGATGCCGGCAGGCGGTTCAGGTAATCGATCTTGATTCCGCCCAGGGTAAATTTGCCGCCAAAACCCATCGGCCCGATCTCCAGTTCATTGGCCTCTTTCATAATTTGCTGTTCCAGTTGCGCCAGCTCGGGATAGGTGCTCACGTCATCCTGTGCCCTCAGCAACTGCTCCTTGGCATAGGCGTAGCCTGATGCCCTGTCGCCGCCGATGCACACACCCAGGAATCCGGGTCCGCAGCCTTTTCCCTGCGCTTTGTACAAGGCGTCCAGAATAACCGCGCGCACGCCTTTAAGATCGCGCCCATACTTTTTTCCGTCAACATCCGCAGGAAGTTTGTACTGGGTGCTCATATTCTCGCATCCCCCGCCCTTCAGAATCAGGCGAACATCCACGTCGTCTCCGCGGGTTTGTTCGAAATGGAACACCGGACTGCCCTTCCCCAGGTTATTCCCGGTATTCTTGCCGTAGAGGGAATCCACGGAATTCTGCCTTAGGTATCCCTTTTCCGTGGCCATTACCACCGCCTCTTCCGCCGCTTTTTCCAGCAGCATCTGATCGTATCCCACAGGACATTTCACGTAGAATGAAATTGTTCCGGTATCCTGGCAGATCGGCAAAGAACGTTTTTTCGCCAGGCCCACATTTTGATTAATCATATCCATCGCCATTTCGGCCATTGAACTTTTGGCTTCCAGATTCTTTTTCAGATTGATTACTTCTTCCACATCTGGGGGCAGGTATGCCGAGGTACGCCGGATCAGTTCCAATAAATTGTCACGAAGAATTTCGTAACTCATTTAGACCTCCTATGCATTTTTGATATAATTTAATCATAAAATAACACTTTTTACGCCAAATTCAAGAAATGGATTTTTTATTTTTCAAAAAAGTCAAAATGGGGGTAAAATAATAGCCCGCTGGCGTTGGTCTTTGAACAATAGTGCCTTGGGGCCTTAGAATGCAAGATGCTCTTCCATAGTCCTTCTTCACGAGACCACACCTTGTATGGATTCATACCTCTGCCTCGCCCAAACCATAACAGGCTGAACGGCGAATTCGGAATTTGGGAAACAAGCGATATATTTCCGAAATTCCCGAATCCGGCTTTTACAGATTGAAATTGACCGTGAACCGCTGGGTGACTCCCAGATTGTCGCTGAAAGGCGTCAGCGCGTAATCGAGGCGGATGGAAGAACGCACGAAGCCCACCCCAAAGCTGTAATTCCGGGCTTCATAACCACTCATGAAACCGCCCCGAAGCGCAATCTGCCGCCACAGCAGGACTTCGGTGCCCACCTGCACGCGCAGATTTTCGTAGGATGTTTTTACCACGTCGGCAGCTAGTTTTGCGGAAACGATGCCGGAGCCGGCGGGAATTTCATAAAGTCCGCCGATTCTGAAAACCACCGGCAGAACGGTTTCTTCATTTTTGAATTTGTTCATTTTGCCCAGGTTCTGCAGCGCGGCGCCAAACCGGAGGTTCGGGATAGCGGGACGGTACATGATCCCCAGGTCCGCAGCCAGACCGGAGGCGGATTCGATGTAGATTTTTTCGAAGAGATATTTAAAGGTGACGCCAACATCAATATTGGAACGTAGGCGGCGGGCATAGGACAATCCTGCCGAAAGGTAATTGGCGGAGGTATTGTCCAGCTGCTCCGTCGTCGGTATGTCGCCCCGCACCTGTATGTCGCCAATATTAAAGCTCCGGATGTGAAAGCCCCAGGCACTGCGTTTTCCGGCCAGCGCCACGGCCCCGAATTCGCCCCGCACTCCCTCAATCCATTCATTGTGATTGAACAGAACGTTGGCGCGCCGGGACAGCATCAAACCGGCGGGATTCCAATAGGTCGCCGAGGCGTCTTGACTCACCGCGGTATACGCTTCGGCCATGCCTGCCGCGCGGGCATCGATCGCCACTTTCAGAAAGGACATTCCCGCCTTGCCCTGATTGGTGTCAGCACCGAACACAACCTGCGCTAAAAGCACTAAAATTATGACCGCAAGATATCGTTTCATTTTTTCCTCATTCTGTTCTCAGTCTTTTCCGATTCAAAAATAGCTGAAATTACATCGTATTCCCAATGTTTATTCCGGTTTTTCTTTTCCTGTTCTGAGATCACAGGGCAAACTGCCAGGAGAAAACGTGGCTGACGCCTTCATCCACCACCGAATTGACAAAGGCATAATTCAGATACATTTTGGTACCCATTGGGGTGGCAATCTGCAGCCCGCCGCCGAATGTCAAATGGTTGTTATCATAACCCACCTGAATGGCGGCCCCGGGGATCACGAATTCGACTCCCACATGATTTTTCTCCGATCCCGCATCGCTCCATTCAAAATCATAAGCCAGCCGGGCCCACTTCAGCGGCGTGATGTAATAGGCGCCAATCCTGCTGGTCAGCGGAAATTTATTTTCGAGGCTCATACCCCGCTCATAGATTTTATCGGTATTGGATTTCAATTTGGCGTTGACATCCTTCAGTTCGTAGCCGAGCATCAGCGACGGATTCACCCTGAACATCACGCCCAGGTCAGCCCCGAAACCTTTGCCGGTGTAATCAAAACTCTCGTCGGAAATTTTTTCCAGCAGATATTTGGCATTCACCCCCACACTCAGACGGTTGGGAATCATGATGGCGCCAAAGGAGAAATAAACCGCGTGCAATCCATTTTGAATATCACCGGTCTGCTCACCCCGGGAATTATATCCCTGAATGTCTCCCACACCGCTGTAAATCCATCCCAGAGAGAAACCTGCCTGCGGCTTTATGGGCGAGGATATCCCGGCATAGTAGAAGCGCCGGTCCAGCGACAGAAAACTGTATGAAAAATTGGCACTGAAATTTTTCAAGTACGGCAGTCCGGCCGGGTTGTAATAAAAGCCGAAACCTCCCTGGGGATTCGCAACCTGGGCATTGCCCATGGCAATCCCGCGGGCGCCCAGGCCAATGCGCAGGAATGACCCCGCATATCCGCCGTTGCCCTCCGCCAGGGCCATGCTTAAAAATCCGGTGGTAAGAATTACCAGAAACAATGTTCGCATTCTATGGTCCTCAAATATTCAGAATTTAAAATCAATTTATCAGCCTTCCGGGCGATCATAAAATTTCACCAGAGGCGGTTTTTAATTTAGCACCACAATTTTTCCCCAGTTCACATTACCTTCAACTTTGGCGCGGAAGAAATAGACGCCATTGTCAACCATGCGGCCGTTATTGTCCCGCCCGTCCCATTTGGCGGAACGATCCGGGGCCCCTCCTCCGGTATACTCTTCATATTCCTTGATGGAAGTGACCTTTTCCATGGCAAAATTATAGATGTCCACTTCCACCATGCCGGAGCGGGTAATATCATATTGGAAACGAACATAATCGCCCCGCGCGGGGGAAAAGGGATTCGGATAGGCATAGACAGGGGGATCAGTCCGCTGCCGGGTGGAAACGAAACTCCGGAAAACCGTCCAGTCATAGCCGTTATCGGCACTCTCGGAAAGGCCGTCGGCGCTGCCCAGCCATACGGTGTGAAAGGATGCAGGGGCCGGGGAGGCTGCCACCGAATAAAATTTATCCGTCAGCAATTCTTCCCCGCTGATGCGATCTTTAATCGTCGGGAATTTAAGCCAACTATCTCCGCCGTCCGCAGATTTGTAAACGCCCTTCTCGGTGGCCACATAGGTCACGGAATCATAAAAAGCGATATAGCGGGCAAAAGTGCCGTCGCTCAGCTCGTCCACCAGGAAATTCTGCCAGGTCGCGCCGCCGTCCAGCGTGCGGCTGACTGAATTAAATTCATTACCACCGGTGGTAAGCGTGACAGCCCAGACGCTATTGTCCCAACTGTTGTGGGCCATGGAAATAATCCAATTTCCGGAGATGCCGTTGGGTTCCGGTTCCTGATCGCGCACGGTAAAACGCTGCCAGGTTTTTCCCCCGTCCGCGGATTTGCTGATGCCGTCCGCCGTTCCAACCCAGATATTGCCGTTTTCGGCCAGCACGGAAAATCCCCGGTGATTCAGGTACTGCAGCGCGCCAAACGGTTTCCCGTCGGTGGTAATGACCTGCCAGGTCTCGCCTTTGTCCAGCGATCGTCTGATTCCGCCCCCAAAACTGGCAATCCATACCTGAGTATCGAGCACGGCAATATCGTAGGTGATATTCTGCACCACCGTGGTAGTGGGGTTCATGCCGTTGGCGGTATCGGATTTCGCGTCTTTGGGCTGGGGAATATAGACCCATTCATCGCTCCCCGGGACAAGATAATGAAGGCCGCCCCCGGCTGAAAGCGACTGGTCATCCTGCACAGTGGTATCGAACCCGGTTGCTATCCAGAGGGTGCCGTCGGGTCCGAAGGTCATGGCGGAGATCCCGCCCTTCCCGCTGTAATCTTTGGTGGTCAGATTCTGCCAACTGTCTCCGCCGTCATCGGTAATGCTGAGTCCGTAGCCGGTGCCGACATAGAGCGAGGAACCGTGCCATACCAGATCGGTAATGCTGTTGCCAATCAGACCGTTGCGGTCCGGATTGGCTGCAGGCATCCGGTAATCCATCACCACCTGGGCGCGGAGGGCTGTAAAAGCGAAGCAAGAGATGAAAACAAACAAGTATAGGAATTTCATTATTCTTTTAACTCCTTATTAAGCAGATATATTATTTCGCATGCAGCTTTTCTTCTGGTCCCGCGGTCCGCTGTCCCGCTTTATCGGTCGCATAAAATTTGAACAAATAGTCACCAGAAGGCGTCCCGGCCGGAAGCTGAATGGTTACCGTGTAGATGCCGTCCCCGGCCTGCACATCCCCCGATTCCACAGTCCCGTCATCATACATGATAAAGGGATTGCTGCTGGAGGCGTTGCCATTGGGCAGGTAGGAATCAAAATAAACCGAATCAATATCCGCCAGCGAGGGCTGGTCGGCCACTTTCGCGGTAAAGGCGGCGATCACGCTTCCAGTGGCCGGAATTTCCAGCGTGTCGGGCAACGAAACCCCGACAAATACCGGCGGGGGATTTTCCACAAAAATATTGTGCGTTTTGACCTCCGATTTGTCGCCGAATCTGTCCTGGGCCAGAAATTCAAGCTGGTAATTGCCGGTTTTCCCGATGGCAAAATTAGAGTCGATATTTGCCGTAAAGATCGGGGAATTATTCAGCGGATTAAACACCGTATCCTGAAAGGAAACCGCGGACGATCCCTCTTTCAAACCCCTGATCAATACCCAGCGGATATCCTTCAATCCGTCGCCGTCATTCACCGTGAAGGAGATCTGGACCGGTCCCATGTCCGAAAAGATGCTGTCCGGGAAGGAGAATTCCGTCAGTTCGGGCGGCTGATTCAGCAGGACCTCCAGGACCTGTGCGGCGCTTTCCAGCACTTTATTATCCGCCGCGGTGGCCACTATTTTTATCCGGTAGTTGCCTACCGGCAGGTCCCATTGCGAAGGCACAACCCTATAGCTGTAGACCTGATCGAATGCGATCAGATCGCCGGATTCCGGGTGCTGCGCCCCCCCGTCGTCATATAATTCCTGGGCGGTGAATTCGCTGCCGGTGGAATCGGTGATGACCATTTTTACGGATGATATTCCCTTATTGCCCTCGGGATGCGTAACCCGGGCACTGAATAGGACCGGGCTGGCCGAATTTGTATTCAGCAATTCAGGCAGATCCACCGACTGGATTTCATAGTTCGACTGAAATCCGACGACTTCTTTCTTATCCTGGCAGGAAACCATCAGCAGCAGGCTGCCTGCCGGGATCAGTAAAAACAACAATAGCTTTTTATACATTTAATACTCCTGAGATTTATTCCGTTCTGAGGCGTTCTATTGCTTCAGAAACCTGTTTGGAAAAGGGAAATTTGAGAAGAAGGGATTCCAGCGAAGCATCTGCCCTTCATTGAGAGCGGCGTTGACAAGCCCGTCGATTCTCAATTTTCCGGCTGTTCTTTTCTGAATACGAGGGCCAGCCATTCCTTTTTTTGACGGCGTTCTAAAAGTTTCAGTTCAGGCGGCGCCACATTCATCATCACATCTTCATCGGTGTCAAGAATACCGGATAAAATCAAACGGCCTCCGGTTTTCATCTTTTCAGCCAATCCCGGCAGCATATCCTGGAGCACGATGCGGTTAATATTGGCCAGCACCACATCGAAGCCGCTGGCGCTCACCGCGCTCTCATCTCCCTGCCGGAAATCAACTCCCCGCACGGCATTTAATTCGGCGTTGTGCACCGCATTCTCAATCGATTCATGCTCGATGTCAAATCCGATGACCCGGCCGGCGCCCATCTTTTTTGCCAGTATCGACAGAATGCCGGAGCCGGTCCCGCAGTCCAGCACCGCCTGTCCGTCCGGGCGATGCCGTTCCAACGATTCTATCATAAGCTGCGTTGTCTCATGGCTGCCCGTGCCAAACGCCATCTGGGGATCGATAATCAGCAGGATTTCATCCCCGGGAACGTCCGGCTGATCCCAGGGCGGCGCCACCCACACTTTTTCACCGATTTTGAAGGGTTCAAAATGCTTTTTCCATTCGGCGTTCCAGTCCATTGCGGGAAGGGAGGCGACAGCCAGTTTCCCCGGCCCGAAGGCGGGATTCAGGGCCTGCAGGCGGTCATTTAATTCCGAAATCGTACGGCTGTCGTAATCCTCCGGGAAATAGACCAGCCAGATGTCCTCCGAGTATTCTTCAATGCCCAGACAGCCTCCATCGAATAATACTGATGAAAGCACATCGGGATCAAAACCCGCTATTTCCAGCCGTGCCCGCAGATAATCTTTCTTTTTTGTCGTCATTTATTCTTATTCTTCGATAAATTAAATTTTAGCCTGAGTGACATCCTCAGGGATTCATATCATAAATCACATTCAGCAGCACATCGCCCACCGCCTTCAGGCTGGCGGGGGAACATTTATCGGGGGTATCCTGCAGTGTATGCCAGTAGGGGTATGTAAAATCGATGATATCAATGGCCGGAATACCGCCTTCGTCTAATATCACATGGTCATCAGAAATGTAACCATTAACGCTGTTTACAAACTGGTTGATTCCCAGCCGGCCAGCGGTGTCCCATACCCTGCTGACGACATCGGGAGCATATTGCTGGGAGTATCCTTCGATGGGAATTTCCAGGTCCTTATCCCCCACCATATCCACCAGAATGGCAAATTGCGGGAAGAACCGGGAATTATTCTGTACGAAGTAGCGGGAACCGAGGAAGTAGTTTTCCAGATGTCCTTCGTGCCCGTAGTCCTCTCCGTCAAAGAAAACGATATCGACGCCGATGGAAGGAGATTGCGCCTGAATTTGTCGGGCGATTTCCAGCAGGACAGCCACTCCGCTGGCCCCGTCATTGGCGCCCAAAATAGGTTTTGCCTGATTCTGCGGCTTGTCCTGATCAGCGAAAGGCCGGGTGTCCCAGTGGGCGCACAAGAGAATGCGGGACGGATTTTGCGGATTAAAAGAACCGATGATATTTGTCATGGTCAGCGTCATTTTATTGTTCGCATCATAGTGCATAAAAGGCTGCAGCGTCACCCGGGCGCCGTAGTTCTGCAAACCGGTTTTCAGAAGCTGCATCGCCGCCTCATGGCCCGCCGATCCCGGATTTCTGGGTCCCAGGTCAGTCTGCTTCAGCAGCCAGCCGAAG
>JARRQT010000054.1:0-34858 GCA_037381445.1 Calditrichia bacterium | reverse complement strand
GTCATGCTTGAACTGGATATGTCTGAAATTGAACCCAGCCTGGCAGGTCCCAAACGGCCCCAGGACCGCATTCCTTTGAAAGAAATGAAGCCTGTTTTTTATGATTCACTGCAAAAGGTCTTCAGCAAATCCGCTCCGCCGGATGAAGAAAAGAACCAGTCGAGGATGCAATATGAGGGAGGTTCCGCCTCACCCAAACATCAGGATTTTGTCAACGTGGCAATCGGGAAGGAAAATTTCGAAATCACCCACGGTTCGGTCGTCATTGCCGCCATTACCAGTTGCACCAACACTTCCAATCCATCGGTCATGATCGCAGCAGGTCTGCTGGCCCAAAAAGCCTTGGAGAAAGGCATCAAAACCAAACCCTGGGTAAAAACCAGTCTGGCTCCCGGGAGCCGCGTGGTGACGGATTACCTGAAGAGCGCAGGCTTAACTGAAGCGCTGGATGCCCAGAAATTCAACCTGGTTGGATATGGCTGCACCACCTGCATCGGGAACAGCGGCCCCTTGCCGGAGGCAATCGCCAACGGAATCAAAGAAGGGGACCTGGTCGCCGCAGCAGTTTTGAGCGGGAACCGTAATTTCGAAGGGCGCATTCATCCGTCCGTGCGGGCCAATTACCTGGCATCCCCTCCCCTAGTGGTAGCCTACGCTCTTGCCGGCCGGATTGATATCGATTTTGAGAAGGAACCTGTGGGGTTGGATAAGGAAGGAAAGTCTGTTTTTCTAAAGGATATCTGGCCGTCACAGGATGAAATCGCAAAAACGATTGAGCATTCCCTGGATGTCGGAATGTTCAAAGAGAAATATGGGAAAGTATATGACGGTGATGAAAACTGGCGTTCACTGGATGTTGCTGAAACGCAGCTCTACCATTGGGATGCCAAATCCACTTACATTAAGAATCCTCCCTTCTTTGTTGATATGCCCGCCGAGAAGGCAAAACCAGGCAATATAAAAGGTGCAAGGGTGCTGGGATTGTTCGGCGATTCAGTCACGACCGATCATATCTCTCCCGCCGGGGCCATTCCTTACCACAGTCCTGCAGGCAAGTATCTGACTGATCATGGCGTCGAAGTAAAAGATTTCAATTCTTTCGGTTCGCGGCGCGGCAATCATGAGGTGATGATGCGCGGAACATTCGGCAATATCCGCATTCGGAACCAATTGCTGGAGAATGTGGAAGGCGGGTACACGATTTATTTTCCAAGCGGCAAACAGATGTTCATCTATGACGCTGCCATGAAATATCAGCAGGATAACACTCCCCTGATTGTGATCGCCGGAAAGGAATACGGCACCGGCAGTTCGCGGGATTGGGCAGCCAAGGGAACGACATTGCTGGGCGTGAAAGCGGTTTTGGCGGAAAGTTATGAGCGCATTCACCGCAGCAACCTTATCGGAATGGGAGTGCTGCCGCTGCAATTTGAAAAGAGAGACTCCTGGAAAAAACTGGGCCTGTCCGGGCGGGAAATCTATACTATATCAGGAATTGAGGAAGGTCTTACGCCGGGCAAAGAAATCAGCATCTCAGCAGTGGATGACAATAACACCGAAACGACCTTCAATGTGATTGTGAGACTGGATACGCCGATTGAAGTGGAATATTATGAAAACGGCGGAATTCTGCAGACCGTATTGCGTCAGATGCGGCGGGAATCCTGATCGAAAAAATTAAGGCGGGTCCGATAGCCCGCCTTTTTTATTATCAAAGCATACCTTCTAATTGTTCTTCATTCAATACATTAAGTCATTGCTGGATTTCCCGGATTTCTCGGAGCCGCCCCAGCAGCACCCAGCCCCATAGCGCCAGTAAAGTCAGAACAGTATTTTCAGTGATTTTCCAGAAATTTACCGATGCATTGAGTGATTCACCGAAACAGCCACACGAAATGTCCAGTCCCCGCAGATACGCCTGCAGAACAATAACATCAAATATAAGGAAAAGAAATATGGTCAGTACAAAAGCTTCCTGTTTGTACAATCCGGTAAGCAGCATAAATCCCACAAGCAATTCCAGCATCGGGACAAAAACAGCGATCCAGCGGGCCGCCAGAGGACCAAACACCTGATAATTTTCAATGGCGCCTGCAAAATCGAGCGGTGCAGCCAGTTTGGAATAGGCGGAGTAAAAGAACAGAATTGCGAAAAAGATCCGAAGCAGAAATAGGATAGCGCTGTTGGCTTTCTTCAAACGGACACCCCGCGTTCAATGGGATAATCCCTGTCCAGCCAATTCAGAAACCCTCCAAAAAGAATATAAGCAGGGTGAATCCCTTTGCTGACCAGAAATCTCGCCGAAATCTGCAGATTGCGCATATCCCCTTCCTCGTCATAAATGATCCATTTTTTTCCGGAAATCAGATCGGCCGGCACAATCCCTCGCACGAGCTCATTCAGCGGAATATTATGCGCCCCCTTGATATGGTCCAACGCAAAGTCTTCCCTGGAGCGGATATCCAAAAACATCGCTTCCTCCCGATTCCATAAGACGAAAGCCGAATCGGCGGAAATCAGCGTAATGTCCAAATGATCTGCTGAAGAAGTCAGCCCGGGTGACAACATGGGCCACTTTATCCCGTTAGGATAAATCTGGTTATAGACTAATCCAATGACCAATGCGGTGAGACATATAAAAAATAATCTGAATAAAAGTCTTTTCATATCTCTCCATCTTTGGAGGAGATGAAACAGAATTCCTACCTGCGCCTGATAACTCAGGTCAGGTTAACTGATCTATTTCTTCATTCATGAACATACATAAATACCGGGATCCGGCGCTCCATTTTAAAAGGCTTGCTGAATTTGATCATGATGGTGCTGCTGTTTCTTTCCGGCTTTTCCGGTTTATAATTCACCCACAGCTTCACGGAATCTCCGGGCGCAACTGATATGCTTTCCGGTTCAATCTTAAGTTCGGGATTGGCCGCCATAATCTGATCTGAGTATAGGGTTCGGTCCATGTTGTTTTTGATGGTGATCTCGCGCCGGATGGGTTTCTCTTTTATTGAAGCGTTCTGAAAATCCACAAAGCGCGGCTCAATTTCGATCTGGGGAATCACCCTGGCCTGCAGAATCACCCGGGTGTCAGAGGGCTCCCCTTTTTCCAGCATGATATCAATTCTTTTCCGGACGGTTCCCGAATAGCCCTTCGTATTGAACCGGACCGGCAGCATCCCTTCTTCGCCGGGATTATAAGTTAATTTGTCGAGGTTAACGACGGTACAGCCGCAGCTCGTTTCAACTCTTCCGATCACAATGGTTGAGTCGCCGGCATTTTTAAACCGTATGACGCCGCCGGCAATAGTATCGCTGGGAACCGTTCCGATATCCAGCACCGGGGGTGTCAGCAGTTCGAAATCCTGCGCCCATGCGGTCAGGGCAAAAAGCAGCAGTACTATTATCAGGGAAGATTTTTGCAGTCTCATTCTACACTCCAGCTTTTAGACGACGGATTACATTGAAAATTATTATTTTTCTCCGTTGACGGCAAGACCATTTCATAAATTATTTTCCCAAAAGAATGTTTTTTCCGGAAATCCGATAACTAATTAATGATATTTTTCGTCTTCGTAAAAGTCATTTTTCCGCTCTATCGGCTTCATTTTCTCTTTTTTCAAGTGCATTAAGCACATTTTTGAAATCGGGCGGCAGGGGTGCTTCAAAATGCACTTCACGGCCGGTGGCGGGGTGAACGAAACCCAGTTCCCTGGCATGCAGAGCCTGGTGGGGAATCATTCCCAGCAAATGCCTGGCAAATTGATGATCGGCCTGCCGCTCCAACTGGTTTATTTGTTTGAGCCGGCCATGATATTCCGGATCTCCGAAAACAGGGTGATGGATATGATTGAGGTGAATTCTTATCTGATGGGTCCGTCCGGTCATCAAGCGGACCCGCAGAAGCGTGAGAAATTGGAATGACTTTTCCACCTGAAAGAAGGTTATCGCTTTTCTGCCGCTCTCGGCAACAGCAAACATGGTTCGGTCCCGCTTGCTGCGGTTCAAATAGGTCTCAATTTTCCCCTCCTTTTCCTTCATGGGAAACCAGACCAGCGCAAAATAAATGCGGTAAGCACTCTTTTCGGAAAACTGTCTAGTGAGATTCCAATGGGCCTCATCATTCTTGGCAACCACCAGCAGACCGCTGGTATTTTTGTCCAGGCGATGAACGATGCCCGGTCGCAGCCGGCCTCCGACCCCTGATAAACTTTTGTGAAGATACACCAGCCCGTTTACCAGCGTTCCGTCTCTGACGCCTGCACCAGGATGAACCACCAGGCCTGCCGGTTTATTCAACACGATGATATCACGGTCTTCGTAGATAATATCTACCGGGATCTTCTGCGGGATAACCTCCGGCTCAGCGGTAGGTGGAAAGGTAACGGAAACCACTTCGCCTTCCGTTACCTTGTAGGAAGACTTTACGCTTATGCCTGCTATCACTACTAAACTTTCATCGATAAGATTTTGGAAGGAAGAACGTGAGCGTTCCGGAAATCTATGATGCAGGAATCTGTCCACTCTCATTCCGGTTTCTGAAGAACCGACGGTGAGTTCAATCCTGTTCGGGAACGACATCAGTGGAGGTTTCTTTTTGTTCATCGTTATCGAATACTGCAATGGCAATAACCATGATCATTCCCAAACTGACTGCCATGTCTGCTACATTAAAAACCGGCCAGCGGTCCATTGAGTAACCGCTGAAATTGAAAAACAGAAACTTAAAGGGAGGGATATGAATGTTGAAGAACTCAAAATCCATAAAATCCACGACCCTGCCGTAGAAAAATCGATCTATTAAATTACCAAATGCACCGCCCAGAATTGTGGCGAATGCATAGCTGATTCCTTTTCGTTCGCGCAGTGAGAAGAGGTAATAGAATATGACTACTACCGCAACAATTGATAAAATGGTGAAAAACACCTTGTTATCAATCCGGATACCAAAGGCAATACCCGGATTTTCGACGTATGTCAACCGGAAGAAATTACCAATCACAGAAACCGAATGGACAGGCTCCAGATATACCCGCGCCAGCACTTTAGTAATTTGATCCAGAAAAAGAACCGAAAAAATAATAACAAAAATAGATTTCAGCTGTGGATATCGTAAAAATAATTTATTGGGCAACTACTTTCTCCGCGATTCTGTTTGTTTGCAAGGAACACAAATTCGGGTCGTGGGGACTGCTTTCAAACGTTCTTCGTCGATGTCCCGACCGCATACCCGGCATATGCCGTACTCGCCCAGATTGATGGCGCTGAGTGAACGTTCAATCTGCTGCAAATATTTTTCCTCACGGGACAAAAACAGAAAAGCCTTTTCCCGCTCCATAGCGTCCGTTCCCTGGTCTGCCATATGAAAGGAGTATCCGGAGTTGTTACCGGTATTTGCAGGAGTCTCCAGTGCAACTTCCCGTAAATGGGCGATTCTTTCATGGACTTCCTTGCGTTTTTCCAACAGCAACTTTCTGAAAAATTCTAATTTTTCTGCATCCATCGTTAACTCCTAATTAAGACCTTATTTATTATTAATTCTTTTAAGTGAAACCAGTATTTTTTCTTCGTTTATATTAATTTCTTTTGAGATATCCGCTTTCTTGAATACCGGGGCGACTTCAAGTGCAAGCGTTTCAGTCTTAATATAATCGTCCAAATTCCTGATCGCTTCACTAATTTCTTTCTGGGCATCGAAATAAATATTGATTCTGTCGGTCACCTCAAATCCCGCCTCTTTTCTCAGGTTCTGGATGCGGTTGACAAACTCGCGCGCGACACCTTCGGATTTTAGCTGCGCATTCAGCCGGGTATCAAGCGCCACAACCAGTTGTCCTTCCCGTCCCACAGCCAGGTCTTCGTTCTTTTTCTCATCATAGATTTCCACATCTTCCGGAAATACATGAATCTGAGAGCCTTCCAGATCAAGCGTAATTTCACCTGCCGATTCCAGCCGGTTGACCGACTCTTCATTCAGGTTCTCTATTATTTCCGCTACTTTCTTCATCAACTTGCCAACCCTTGGACCTAATTGTTTATACTGTGGACGTGCTTTCTTCAGCACAATATCACTAATTTTTTCGGTCACTTCCACATTTTTAACATTTATTTCGTCTTTGATGATGGCGACCATCTGCAGCGCAGCTTCCCGTGTAGATTTCGAAACGGAAGCCACAATCAGCCGGGACAGCGGCTGCCGTACTTTTATTCTCACTTCGTTCCGCATGGCGCGGGCCAGGCTCACCACTTCCTGTGCCACCCTCATCCGTTCTTCCAGCAGTACGTTCCGTTTTTCCTTCATCTCATCCGAGACTTTGGGGTAATCCACAAGGTGGACGGAGGCAGGCATGTCATCCGTTTTCAGATTCAGATACAGTTCATCACTCACGAACGGCGTGAAGGGCGCGATCAGTTTGGCGGTCGTCAGCAGAACCTCGTATAAAGTCTGATAAGCGGAAAGCTTGTCGGCGTTCATTTCGCCTTTCCAAAACCGACGCCGGTTCCGCCGCACATACCAGTTCGAAACATCATCAATGATGAAATCAGATACGATGCGGGCTGCCCGCGTCATATCGAAATTTTCCATCCTGTCGCCGACTTGTTCAACCACGGAATAGAGAAGCGAAAGAATCCAGCGGTCAATTTCCGGTCGCTCTTCGAAAGGAACTGCCTCGGCATCAGCGCTAAAGTCGTCGATATTCGCGTAGAGGGCGAAAAATCCATAGGTGTTAAAAAGCGTATCGAAGAATTTGCGGTAAATTTCCGAGATGCCTTCGCTGTCGAACCGTTTTGGCACCCAGGGCGAGCTCACCGTAATGAAATACCAGCGCAGGGGATCCACACCATAGCGTGAAATTATGTCTTCCGGTACCACCGCATTTCCGCGGGATTTACTCATTTTCTGACCTTCTTTATCGAGAATCAGTTCGTTCACCACAATATTCCTGAAAGCCGGTTCATCGAAAAGCATGGTGGATATTGCCAGCAGGGAATAGAACCACCCGCGGGTTTGATCAACACCTTCACAGATAAAATCCGCGGGGAAATTTTGTTTGAAAATCTCATTATTTTCGAAAGGATAATGCCACTGCGCGTAGGGCATGCTTCCCGAATCGAACCAGACGTCAATGACTTCCGGCGTGCGTTTCATGTTTCCGCCGCACTCGGGGCAGGCCAGCGTTATCTGATCAACATAGGGTTTGTGCAGATCAATATTTTCAGGGAGATTCTGCCCCTTCTGTTTCAATTCTTCGATGCTGCCAATGGATACCTGATGCCCGCATTCGGTGCAAACCCATATATTCAGCGGGGTGCCCCAGTACCTGTCCCGGGAGAGAGACCAGTCCACATTGTTTTTCAGCCATTCGCCAAACCTGCCCTCCCCGACTTCCGGCGGGAACCAGTGTATATGATTGTTATTTTTAATCATTTTGTCTTTGAATTCCGTTGTGCGTATATACCACGATTCCCGGGCGTAATAGAGCAGCGGTGAATCGCAGCGCCAGCAATGGGGATAGCTGTGCACTACCATTTCCTTCCGGAAAAGAATATTGCGCTTCTTTAAATCCATTATGATCTCAGGATCGGCATCCTTTACAAACTTGCCCTTGTAATAGGTTACCACCTCTTCAAATTTACCGCTCTTATCAACCGGCCTGAGAATGGGGAGGTTATACTTTTTTCCGACTTCATTATCATCTTCGCCAAAAGCAGGCGCAATGTGAACGATGCCGGTGCCGTCTTCGGTGGTAACAAAATCACCCAATACCACATAAAAGGCATCCTGATCGACAGGGACGAAATCAAAAAGGCGCTTATACCGCTTATGTTCAAGCTCCCAGCCTTTGAATCGCTCCAGGATTTCGAAATCCTCACCCAGCACCTCCTGCGCGCGCGGCTGCGCAATAATCAGTTTCTCGCCATTCGCTTTGACCTTCAAATATTCCACATCGGGATGAACGGCCAGCGCCACATTTGAGATCAGCGTCCAGGGGGTGGTGGTCCAAACCAGGAAATAAGTATCATCCTCATCCTCTGCACGGAATTTTATGTAAATGGAGGGATCTTTCACTTCCCGATACCCCTGGGACACCTCGTGACTGGAAAGCGGTGTTTCGCAGCGCGGGCAATATGGCAATATCTTGAATCCCCGGTAGATCAATCCCCTCTCATGGAAATTTTTCAGGATCCACCAGACCGACTCAATATAGCTATTATGGAATGTGACATAAGGATCGTCCAAATCCAGCCAGTATCCCATGCGTTTGGTCAGATCGTCCCATTCCTTTTTATAATTAAAAACACTTTCTTTGCATTTTTCATTGAATTTGTCAACCCCGTATTCCTCGATCTGCTCTTTTCCCTCTATATTGAGCAGCTTTTCCACTTCGATTTCCACGGGAAGACCATGTGTATCCCATCCGGCCTTGCGGCTGACATAGAAACCCTGCATCGTTTTATACCGGCAGACAATATCCTTCACCGTCCGGCTCATCACATGGTGAATACCCGGGCGCCCGTTGGCGGTGGGAGGTCCCTCATAGAATACGAAGTGGGGGGAATCTTTCCTTAATTCCAGGCTTTTATTGAAAATATCGTGTTCTTCCCAATATTTCAGAATGTCTTTTTCAGTTTCAGTTAAATTAACCTTCCCGGTCCTTTCTTTAAACATTCTTGCCTCGCTATCTTTCACTACTTTCTCAACAGGTAAACAATTAAATAAATCACTAAATTTAATATGATGAGAGTGGTTAATGGAAAGTAAAAAGTAAAATTTTTTCTTTTTATGATAATGTCGCCCGGCAGCCGCCCAATATAAGGTATATTATTGGCAAAAAGAAGGATGACACCGATCAGGACAATAATTCCTCCCACAATAATTAACATTTTTGCCAGCGGATGCAGGGGAAATTGTTCCATAACCACACAACACCTATAGTCTTTCGATCACTTTCTCCATTAAAAGCGTCAGTCTTGGCTGAGCCCCATTTGCCGTCCGGATGATATCGTCCACATTGGCCGGCTCCAGGGCATCCGGGAAACATTCGTCCGTCACAACCGATACACCAAAAACCTCCATATCCATGTGGCGGGCCACGATGACTTCCGGAATGGTGGACATTCCGACGACATCTGCGCCAATTCCGCGCAGAAAACGGTACTCCGCCCGGGTTTCCAGGTTGGGTCCAGAAACAGCCACATAAACACCTTTCTGCACTTTGATTTTATTCTCAATTGCGATGTCTTCGGCCAGTTGAATAAGCCGTCGGCTGTAGGGTTCGGACATATCGGGAAACCTGGGGCCTAATTCATCCTCATTGGGCCCGATCAACGGATTGTCCCCCAGCAAATTGATGTGATCATTCATGATCATGATATCGCCTTTCCGGTAGATAGGATTCATCCCTCCGGCGGCATTGGAAATAACCAATGTTTTTACATTCAGAAAATTCATCACCCGGATCGGATAAGTAATCTCTTTCATGGAATAGCCTTCATAGAAATGGAAGCGTCCCTGCATGGCCATGACACACTGACCCGCGAGTTTGCCGAATATCAATTTTCCCGCATGGCTTTCCACAGTAGAAACCGGAAAATGCGGTATGTCTTTATATGACAATTCTGCAACAGCATGAATTTTTGTGGCGAGTTCCCCGAGACCGGTTCCCAACACGATCCCAATTTCTGGTTTCAAATCTGTTGCTTTCTCAATGTAAGACAGCGTTTCATCAATCTTTTTTCGTAAATCGCTCATCACAATTCCTTTTCTGAGTTTGTAAGAATTTCACTCCGGTTTTTGCTTTTTCAGCTGTTCTTTTAGCTTTTCCTTCTCTTCTTCCAGCTTTTTTATCTCCTGTTTCTCTTTTTCCACTTCCTTTTCCATCTCCCGGTCTCGGTCCCGAATGAAACGAATTTTATCGATGGCAGCCTCTTTGTCCTTTTTCTGCCCCAGATAGCCAAAGTAAATACTTCCCGCCACTGCGCCGGCGCCGCCCACAAAGTAGGGCGGGATTCCTTTTACATCCGCATACCAGAACGGGAGGCCCACCACGATTCCGGCCGCCCCTCCAATCACTGCTCCGCCAATTGCATATCCCCATGTATTCCGATTACTGCGATTCTTTTCAATTTCCGCCCCGCTGATGGGATATGCCTGATTATCCAGATATTTATCCGTCTTTTCTATTCGATGAATATCGGTTATCGGAATAGCATGCTCTTTATGATCGACTTCGGATACATAAGTAACTGTGTTCCCTTTTTTCGATTTAACAAGTCCGGTCACGGAATTGCCATCTTTAAAAACAATTTTAACCGTCTGTTCAGCATGCAGATTTTTCATCAATATATATTTGCTGCTTCCGCATCCCGCAAACAGGAGAATTCCTGCAAGAATAAACCACATCCACAACTTCCCGTGCACTGTGCCTCCCATTTCTACTTTTGTTTCTTTTTATCCAGATTCTTAATCAGATCGTCTATCTGAATACCCTTCTTGAAGAATTCATTTATATCATCATTATCTTCATCATTTTCTTTCAATTCATTCTGATCATTCAGCTTGTCCGAAGGTTCCTTTATATCAACTTCCCCGCTGTCAGGTTCCGTTTCAATGAAGTCTGCAGACACGCTGAATTCTTCATCATCGGTTGTGGCAGGCTGTTCTTCCGGTGTATCCTGTTCTTTGGCATCTTCCGCGAATTCAATCAGCGTAGCTTGCTCGTCTTCTTTTCCGCCCGGCTCTTTTTCTGTTTTCTGTGCTTCAACACGATGATTCAGGGCCGCCTTCTTGCGCGTGCGGACTTTATCCATAAACTGATGGGCCTCTTCCGGCAGCGCATCATCAATTTCCAGAACAGACAGTAATTCTATCTGGGAAATCAGGATTTGCCGCAGGCGATTGATGAAAGATTCCTTCTGCGTCCGCAGGATATTCACTTCGTCCCTCATCTGCCGGGACTGCTTACGAGCCATTTCAATGATTTCAAGCGCCTTCAGTTCCGCCTCCTTGATGATCAAATCGGCCTGCCTTCTGCTGCTCTCTTCAGACTGTTTTTTCACTTCCTGAACATTGAGCAAAGTCTCGCGGAGGTTCTTTTCATTTTCCTGATAGTCCTGCAGCTTGGTCTCCAGTTCAATGATCCGCCGGTTGATTTGTTTATTATCTTCCAGAACTCGCTCATATTCTTCGGCAACCATTTCCAGAAAAGTCTGCACTTCAACCTGGTCGTATCCGCGGATACCTTTACGGAATTCCTGTTTTCTGATCTCAAGCGGTGTTAATTTCATGGTTCCCTCTCCTCTTTTTTTGAGGGTTTGTCATATATCAAAATTTGATAAAAAACTCAGTTGTTTCATTCCATCGATATATGCGCTCAATTTCTGGCGCCAAAAATCGCAGAGCCGATACGAACCATGGTCGAGCCTTCTTCAATAGCCAGTTCGAAATCCGATGACATGCCCATGGAAAGGATATCCATAGCGACTCCCGGGATTTTCATTTCTGCTATCCGCTCTGCCAATTGCCGCAGGGATACAAAACAGGGCCGCACAGCATCGGGATCATCACTGAATAAACCGATGGTCATGAGGCCTCTGATCTGCAAATTTTTCATTTCGGAAATCGCATGAACAAGTTCCGGCGCCTTTCCCGGTCCGCAGCCATATTTCGATTCTTCTCCGCTGGTATTGATTTCTATGAGTACCGGCATTTTCCGATCCGTTGAAGCGCAGCGTTTGTTGATTTCCCGGGCAAGATGAATGCTGTCAACCGATTGAATCATATCAAAAATCCGGACCGCATATTTCACTTTGTTGGTCTGCAGATGGCCTATCATATGCCAGGTTGCCGGTTGAATTTCTTCTCTTTTATCCATGGCTTCCTGAATGCGGCTTTCCCCGATGATCTTTACACCGGCTGCTATCGCATGGTTGATCTGTTCGGCAGCAACTGTTTTTGTGACAGCTATCAGCGTAATATCTTCCGGCTGTCGCCGGCTTCGGGTCGCCGCATTTGCAATTCTTTCTCTGATCCGGTTTAAATTGTCCGCTACACTATTCATTATTATTTCAGATAATTTTGGAAATATTGATTCAAGTTATGAAGCAATATCCAATCTGCTTCAGACACCGATAATTTTGACACCCCGGTTAACCAGTTAATTTGGAAATGCAGTCCCTTGCAGAACCCTACTTTACAAATTATCCCACCCCAAATTGTGACCGGCTCAACAAATAAATAGAACAAATAATTAGTATCTCATTTTTTCTCTTCATCCGGGGGCTGGAAACCGAAAGGTTTATTTCCCACCGGGAATCCATGAAGTTTGATCTCCCCGTATTGCGATTCGAATTTTTTTAAGTTATCTTCAAGAGCCTTCAACAGACTTTTGGCATGTTGAGGAGTCATTATGATTCTGGCATATACCTTTGATTTGGGCACTCCCGGAAGAATCCTGGTAAAATCGATTACAAATTCCGCGGGGGAGTGGGTAATCAAAGCCAGGTTCGAATAAATGCCCTCTGCTTGTTCGGGATTTAATTCGATATTAATTTGTTGTTGTGGAACTGTTGATTGATTTTTGGAATCCATTTTCACCACAATGATTTAGTTTTTATATTTTAAATTTATTAAGCGTTTAATTTACAATAGATCAAAAATTAAGTCAAGGAAACTCTGACATAGGAAAGCGGGAGAGCGGGCACAAAATTGAATACAGCGTATTGTGGCAATGGGTAGTACCTGGCAGCTAAAAAATGATTGATTTCAACAGTTTTGGAGAATTATAAATTCAAATGGCACCCATACCTGAACATTTAATTGACAGAATTCGGGATTCCGTTGATATCGTGGATCTTATTTCACGCTACATCTCCCTTAAAAAACGGGGGCGAAATTTTATCGCTCACTGTCCATTCCATACCGAAAAGACCCCTTCTTTCACCGTCAGCAGTGAAAAGCAGATATTCTACTGTTTCGGCTGCGGGGCCGGCGGAAATGTCTTCAATTTTCTGATGCGCTATGAAAAGATAACCTTCATCGAGGCGGTTAATAAACTGGCTGAAGAAGCAGGAATCCAGCTGCCGCGGTACCAGGCTGAAGAAAAAGCAGCAAGCGAATATGACCGGCTCTACAAAGCAAATCACCTCGCGGCAGAGTATTTTCACACCACTCTTAAGCAACATTTTAATGAGATAAAAAAGTATCTCGCGAAAAGAGGGATTTCACAGGATTCCATTGATTTCTTTAAAATCGGTTACGTCCCCGATTCCTGGGATGGATTATATAATACAATTCAATCGAAAAAAATAAGTCTTGAATCCTTTCTGCAGGCCGGACTTATAATGCAGAGTGAGAAAGATCCGAACCGGAAATACGACCGTTTTCGGAATCGCCTGATTTTCCCGATCTATAATGTATCGGGACGGGTTATTGCTTTTGGCGGCAGGGCACTATCGGACGATCCGCAGACTCCCAAGTATCTCAATTCTCCGGAATCTCCGATCTATAAAAAAAGTCAGATCCTGTATGGTCTTAATTATTCCAAAGACTGGATCCGCCAGGAAGGCTATGCCATTTTCGTGGAAGGCTACATGGACTATTTGCAGCTATTCCAGAATAATGTAAAAAATGTGGTGGCGACCAGCGGCACGGCATTAACGACGGATCATGCCAAAATAATCCGTCGCTATTCTGCGGATATTGTAATGTGTTATGACGCTGACAATGCGGGAATCAACGCGGCTCTTAGGGGAGGACAAATCCTGTTCGAGAATAATTTGAATGTGCGGGTGCTGATATTACCGGAAAATGAAGACCCGGACAGTTATGTAAAAAACAATGGTTCTTCCGCTTTTTACGCCCTAATAAAATCGGCCAGGGATTTCTTCGAATTTAAATCCGATTACCTTGGAAAAGCCAGAGGGCTGGACACAGTAGCGAAGCGGTCCGGCATCGTCAGTGAAATGCTGGAGACCCTGGCATCCCATCCGGATCCGCTAAAACAGAATTTTTACATCAAATATTTATCTGACAAATTCGGCCTGCAGGAAAATACTTTGCTGGAGGAAATGCAGAAGAAACAGAGAACGCTGCGGTCGAGGGAGCGAAATTTTTCAGAGAGGCAGCCGTCGGTTACTTCGCAAACCCGGCCTAAAATCCCGCTCACCGGGGCATGGAGTGCCGAAAAAGATGTAATCGTTCTTTTGCTCACCCATTTCCAGGATTTGAAAGCAATTATATTCAGCCTGCTTGAACCGGAAGATTTCCTGAATGAGGCTTTTCGCAATATTTTTGTTCATATCCGGAATGACCTCCGAAATTCCGGCGAAAGCCCTGTTCATACGGTAATTTCTTCCATCGAAGAAAAGGAGGGGAATGAGGAGATAGTCAGTCTGATTACTGCCGATCTCCTAAAGGACATTCAAAATCCGGGCCGTTATCTAAACGATTGCATTGAAAGAATAAAAATCACGCGTTTTCAGACCAGAATCGATTATCTCCGGCAAACACTAAAGCAAACCACACCTGAAAATCCTGAGTTCAATAAAATTTTGCAGGAAGAGCCGTTAAACAGATCGTATTATTTTATTGAATGTTTGTTTGAAGGAAACAGAACTGAGTTTTTTTGAAGGGTAGATCCAGCGACATTCAATAAATCAAATAAAAGAATTGTGATACACCAAATTTTGGAGATTTCACTTGTGACTTTAGTCACCCTTCCGCCCTGTTAATCAATCTAATTTTCAAGCAGACAGATTATAAATGGTGCGAAGATGATGACAGCGACAAGGAATAACCTGAGGAAAAACATGCATTTTGAAGACACGCAGAATGCTGCAAATTTTGACATCCTGGTTGTAGATGACAATTTAGAGCAGGCAAATATAATAAAATTATTAATAGAACAGTATGGGTTCAATGCCCAGTTCACCACCGACAGCAAAGAGGCCTATCAGAAAATTCTGGATGCCAGGCCGCGTCTCGTGATCCTTGATCTGATGATGCCCGAAATCGACGGACTACGGCTCTGCAAGATGATCAAAGAAAATCCTGCCACAGAAAATACTCGCATTATTATCTATTCTGGCAAGCTTTATGAATCCGATCGCCGGAAGGCATTTGCACTGGGCGCAGATTTATTTTTGACCAAACCCACCCGTTCATATATACTCTTAGACGCCATAAAAAATTTATTACTCCCCGCCGCTGATGAAGTACATCAAGATTAAATTCTGGGGTGCCAGGGGCTCAATAGCTACTCCGGGACCCTCCACACTTCGGTATGGAGGAAATACGCCTTGTGTAGAAATCCAATTCCAGAACGGTCCTTTATTCATTATGGATGCCGGAACCGGCATCAGGGAATTGGGAAAAAATTTGCTGAAACGCCCTAATCCTGTGAGCGCCTATATTTTCATCAGCCATTTTCACTGGGATCACATTCAGGGACTCCCCTTTTTTCGCCCGGCTTATGAACCCGGAAACAAATTTACCATTTTAGGCAGCGATGATGCGTCGCTCAATTTGGACCAGATTATCGCATTTCAGATGGACCCCACCTACTTTCCGGTCGCCATTGAAGATTTGAGGGCGGATATCCATTTTCGCTCTATCAAAGAGGAAGCAATTGAAATTGAGGGTGTGACCGTCCAGACTATCTATCTTAACCATCCCGGCTATGCGCTGGGGTTTCGGATGCAATACATGGACAGAACCGTTGTCTACATCAGCGACAATGAACCTTTCCAATATACAAACTATACCCACGATTTTAATAATTTCAAAAGTAAATCACCCAGACTTGAAGATCTCTTCGACAATTTTATTGAAGATAGAAATGACAGCCTCATACGGTTCTGCAAGAACGCGGACATACTGATTCACGATACCCAATTTTTGCCGGAGGAATATGAAAGCAAGGTCACCTGGGGGCACTCTCCATTTAATTACACTGTCGATCTGGCAGCAAAGAGCAATGTAAAAAATCTGATTCTCTTTCATCACGACCCCAATCACGACGATGAAATGATCGATCAGATTCAGGAAAGAAGCCGCGAAATCCTCGCCGGGGAAAATCTCCCGATTGAGTGCAATGCCGCCAGAGAAGGAATGACTATAGAAATATAGTTGGTCGCTGCATTTGCAGCGAAGGAATCGAATCAGCTATCCTCTCACCATACATATTAAACAGGATACATCATCGCTTCACCAGGGCAACGGTTGTTTTAAATTCCTTGCTCAGGTTGCGGCTGCTTTCAAAAATCCGGCACAGAACGATATAAATTCCAATTCTGCACATCCGGCCATTGTCATCCCTGCCATCCCAGATCAACTGCCCCTCCTGTCCCACCGGCAGCATATTCGAGAGGCGCCGCAAGCGTCTTCCCAGGATATCATAAATGTCCAGCGTGATGTAAGAGGTGGCTGCCGGGAGACGGTATTGAATAAGCGTATAATCCTCATAACCATCATTATCCGGTGAGAAAGGATTGGGAGTAATGGAAAGGGAGGACTGCGTTGAAATTTTTGAGACGAAAATTGAATTTTCTTTGCCCGGAGTGCTTCCTTTGGGATCGGTGCAGGCAGCCCAATTGTCTGCCAGTTGGGAGGATATTTCAGGATTGATTCGCTCCAGAGAAATCCCTGCATCAGTTTCGCGACGCATCCACGCGTCGGAATAATTGACTCTGTCAATCAATCGGCCAGACACACTGCAGAGTTTCACGTCATCCTGATCGTTGTTCAAAACCGGCATGGATTTAACAATCAGGATAATATCCGGAGAAATTCCGTATTGGAAAGTTGCAGCGGAATCTTTGCTTACTATCAGATAATTCTGCGCAGGCAAATAATGATCTTTCGTCGCCAGAACCACCGTGTCCCGGGCATCGGCAAATGTCCATCCTTTCAAATTAATTGAATATTCGCCACGGTTATACAGTTCCACCCACTCCTGATTTCCGGGAAGGGGGCGATACATGATTTCGTTCAGAATAATCGGATTTTGAAGGTCTTCCACGGAAATTTCAATTATACGTATATTGTTTTCCGGTCTCTGGTCGGAAGGGAGAATTGCCTGAATCCCCAAACGGTGCTTCCCCTGCAGCAGTCCATCAATATTCAGGTTCAGCCTGACCGTATCCGACCAATTAATCGCCCGGGAGAAATTTTGACTGGTAATGATTTCCGATTCTTCCGGTAAGGAATTTTCATTCAGATCGTCAAAAAGCACAACACTGCAATCCTGTATAGGTTCTCTGCCCCGGTTTTTTAATATCATATTGACCTGTATGCCGATTTCGGCCAGCGGGTAAACGGGATCAGTCCATAGAGAATCAACCGAGAGGTCCCAATCCGGAGGAGAGACAGAATTCAGAAAACCCGGTGTTCCCCGGAACCTGATCGAATTCGCCCAGTTCGAAGCGGAATTATCTTCCGTGCAGAATATTTTTTCATCCGAATAACCGGGCTGGTTGTCGGGTGAATAGCGGTACAATTGAACTGTATCCCCCATGGGATTTGTCAGATAGACGGGCTCGGATTCGGAGTTGGCCCAGCCAAAGCTTCCAAAACTCCCGTCATCAATGGTAAGTATCAAGGCGGTTGAAGGTATAATGCTGTCATAAGTGGTGGAATTCTCAAAATAACTGGCATCCAGTATGACGGCAAACTGTCCAGCTGCCAGAAGGGAACCACTTTCGCCCCCTATAATCTTGTCCAGTTCCAGGCTGTCTCCAATGGACCAGCCGTTCAAGTCAACAGCCGCGTCACCGGAATTGTATATCTCCACATATTCATTATGATATTCCAGCGTATCGGCGTCGAACATCACTTCTGTCAAGACAATCTGCGCCGATAATCCGTATATTTGAGCCAAAAGCAAAATCAAAATCAGACTCCCGATGCTGGGAAACCTTTCAAACAGAAAAAAGGATTTGGACATAGGCTTGTTAAAATACATTTCCAGCTCCCGAAATAATTTTAGTTTTTCTGAAATATTAAAATCAAACCGCGAAGCTAAAGCATGAGGCCCGGCGAGGTGCAGGATCATAGTACGCACATTGCCGCCTGCTATTTTTTACAGGAAATTCTTCACCAGTAATTTAAGAAAATTTTGGAATTTATCAAGTCAGGGGGTAAAAAAATATTATTATGCCGAATCAGGCGGCGTTTGAATGCTTTCTCGGCCTTTGGGGGGACTGCCGGCATTTTATATCACAGCAGATTCATTTCCGGTATCACCAGTTCCTGCAGAACTGTCACAAAATAGCGGTCAGTCATCCCGCCGATAAAATCGCGGACCTTTTCGGCATCGTTTGTCATATTGAGATATTCGGGGGCCTTGGATTCCAGAAAATCACGGAATATTCTTGACTTCGCTGATTTTTCCTTCAAATCTTTCAGAAATATTTCAAATAAAAGTTTGAATCCAAGCTCTATCTTTCTCTGGTCTTTCTTCAGCCTGCTGCTGTGATAGATGTTTTCATAATTGAACTTTTTCAAGCGAAGCAAATGCCGGGAAATTTCTTTGCTGAAACACACATAGGGCTTATCGTAACTGTTAAAGACCACATCCTTCACCAGCGTGTCAATAATCTCTCCGTTCGTTGCACCGATGCGCTGCCGGATATCCGCGGGAATATCAGACCGCTTGATCAAACCGATACGGATAGCGTCCTCGATATCCTGCCCAACGTAGGCGATTGTGTCAGTAATCCTGACCACACACCCTTCCAGGGTCTTCGGCATCATATCAAAATAATTTCCAGCCTTTCGAACACGAATATACTCCTGCAGGTCGGCTTCATTCTTATCAGTCTTCGGCTCCAGCTTTTGGTTGTGCACTTCGCCGTCATGGGAGAGTATACCATCCCGTACCTGCAGGGTCAGGTTGAGCCCCTTCCCCTTTTTCGCAACATGATCCACAATATGGAGGCTTTGAATATGATGGTGATATTGACCGATGCCATATTCCCAGCAAACCGCAGAGAGGTATTTCTCGCCATCATGACCGAAGGGCGAGTGCCCCAGGTCATGGGCCAGTGCAATCGCTTCTATCAGTTCCGTATTCAAACCCAGAAATTTGCCGATGGTGCGGGATACCTGCGACACGCTGAGGGTGTGGATGCTACGGGAGGAAAGCATTTCATCCAGCTGGGAAGCGAAATAAATTACCTGGGTTTTGCCTGAGTAACGCCGGAAAGCTCCGCTGTATAGGATTCGGTCCCGGTCCAGGGCAAATGGACTGCGGGGTCCTTCCGGCTCCGGTTGAAGGCGTTGCGCCTCGCTGCTGAGAGTGGCATGCGGCGAAAGGCTTGATTCCGTGCGCGAGGTAGCTTCGCGATAAATCCTCCCAAAAAATTCATCGATATCTGCTCTGCCCATTTATTTTTTCCAATTATGTTTTTCATAAAGCTCTTTGTCGACTGATATTTTATCCAACTCCAGGCTGGGAATACCCAGCCGGCTCAGGTATGCCCCTTCAATATAGTCCTTATAGAACATATAATCCTCAAAATAAATAATTGGTCTCATGGGAGCATCTTGATAAATAATGTCCTCAATCTGTGAGTATAATTTAAGCCTATCCGAACTTATATCCTTAAAACGGGCCACTTCCAGCAAAGAATCCACTTCTGGATTTTTGTAATTGAATAGGTTCATGGGCGAGTCTGATTTAAACAGCAAATTAAAGAAGTACTCGGGATCCGGCAAGTCAAGCTGCCAATCAAATATAAAAGTATTCACAGTGTCCAGCAGCGACTGCTGGGTTTCTATATCCAGATCATTCAGAAAAACATGGTTGCTTTTAAAACCCAGTGTATCGCCAATCCGCTTAATTTCATCGGAGAAATCCCGAATATAGTGGGTTGTATCCAGAAGAAAAGTAATCTCCCGAAATTGCCCGAGGCTGCTTAAATGATTGCTCGACTTTTTATTCTCCCCATTCAGAACAGATGAAATCGAGTGATTTTCACCCGGCTCTTTGGGCAGGAAAATCGGAGAGATAAATTCCGCCGGAATTGCGTTCCCCCGGTATTTTTCCGAAATCTCCCGGGAATTGAATGCCGCAAACAGGGCCTTGCGGAAATCAGCCTGATCGGTCGGCGCCTTCATGCAATTGAATCCGAGAAACACCAGGTTGAAGGTGGTATTTTTTCGGAATTTCAGATCTCCGGAAGAATGCAAAAACGAACTGTCCGGTATAAATGAAATATCGAATTTTCTCCGGGAGTGCTGTTTCATCACTTCTGCCCGGTTTTTACTTAGCAAAACCGGAATCAGTTTAAAATATTTGACGGAGGGTTCATAAATTTTATTGAGATAAAACGCTTCCAGAACGAGATATTCATTGGATTTTTTTACAACCCGGTACGGACCTGTTCCGATTGGCGTTTCACACAGCGCTTTGTAATCGGATGCAAGATAGCGATGAGGAAGAATGCGCATTTGAGGGAGAGAAAGCAATTTGGGAAAAGGCACATATGGTTTGGTCAGACGAATTTCGACAGCATAATCTGATATCTTCCTGATCCCGCGAATCTTTTTGGAGCGCCCACTCATGAATTCTTCAACACCGTCAATTATCTTAAAATACGAGATGGTGTAACTCTTGGGATAATGAGAGAAGAAAAATTCCACACTCTGAATAAAATCATCCATGGTAACTGGCATGCCATCATGAAAATAAAGACCGCGCCTTAAATAAAAGGTGTAAGTTTTATGATCGTCGGAAACATCCCAGTATTCCGCCAGATCTGGTACCTCAACCAGATTGGAATTAATTCGCGTCAGTCCCCGGTAGATTTGCGAGAATACGAAGATGTCCTGGTCATAGAGAGCATTAAACACGTCAAAAGTCTGGGGAACCTGAGAAACATAAAAGGTAAGGGTATCCTGAAAAACCTCACCGTGCTTGACCGGCTGGGATTCGGTTGTCTTTTGAGAGATTTTAACCAGTTGGAAGGCTGCCCAGAGAATAAGAAGAATTAGCAAGACATAAATATAATACAGGAATTTTTTATTTCGTTCCGTCACGGAGATTCTCGCTTTCCTTGCAATATAAACTATCGGATGAAAATGAACAACCTTTAACTCCCGCTTTCTTAAAACACCAGACAACATTTTCCAAAAACATAATAAATTATTGGACGCTGGTTTCGATTCCGCACATGATACCTACTGTGGCCCGAAATTTTGTTCTTCCGCTGGGGCAGGAATGGCCTTTTCTTTTGCTAATCGGAATTATAACTTTTTTTGCCCAGATTTTTTTGATGCGCAGCCTGCACCTGGAAATGGCCGCAAAATCGACCAACATTTCCTATCTTGCGGTGGTCTTTTCGACAATGCTGGGTTTTATATTTTGGGAAGAGATTCCGGGAGTGGTAACGATTGCAGGAGCAGCTTTAATAATCTTTTCCATTTACTTGATTGGGAAAACTGCTTCAGCATTCCTGAAATAACAAATCCTTGGTCGTCGTGATTATTCCGCTTATTTATCCAAAATGATGCCACGATGGGCGTCTTCTTCCATTGTCTTAATCAGGGCTTCGAAGGACAGCCTGTCCTTTTTGGTCAGGAAGGAGAAAAGCATGGGAAGATTCACCCCGGAAAGCACATAATGGCCGGGATGCATGCGTTTCACCATTCTGGCCACCGACCAGCAGTTGCCGCCCCGCAAGTCCACCATTAAAACCACATCTTCGGGATTATTCTGCGAAACCAGGAATTCCTCGATCTTCTTGACGAGCTGTTCGCCGGTGATTTTGTCATTGCTGAATGCATACAGATCATTCTGGTGGCCGACAATAGCGCGGGCTGTCTGAAGCAATTCGTGGGCAAGGGACTTATGGCAAATAACGATACCGGTCATCTTATTCGAAATCTTTATCCAAAAAATCACGCATTTTCAGCTCCAGCAAGTGCTTCCGCTCCTGCTGGCGGATTTTTTCCATCAACCGTTTATTGAACTCTTTAGGTGTATGATGGCCATAAATTTTCATGAGCTGGTTCAAAGCAATGGTTTCCGCAATCACCGTGATATTTTTCCCGGGATTGATCGGCAAAACAACCAGCGGAATTTCCACTCCCAAAACGGTTGTGGTTTGTTCGTCCAGCCCTGTGCGGTCGTAATCGACATTGGGATCGAATTCGACAAGCTGGACCTCCACTTCCACCCGTTTATGGACCCGCACGGCCCGAATTCCGAAAATGCTGCGGGTATCGATGAGTCCCAAACCCCGGACCTCTAGATGATGCTCGGCGAGTTCACGCCCCTCTCCCATGAGGATTTCCTCTGCCTTCTTCGTAATAATAACCACGTCATCCGCAACCAGCCGGTGCCCCCTTTCGATTAAATCTAGCGCAATTTCACTTTTTCCGATGCCGCTTCGCCCCGTAAACAGAACACCAATTCCGTAAACATCCACCAGAGTTCCGTGAACGGTGGTCTTCGGGGCAAATTCATTGTGCAGGTAATCGCTTAAATAATGAAAGAAGACAGTGGTCGCAAATTTGGTTCTGAACACGCTGATTTGCCGGCGCGTTGCAATAGACAAAAGCTCGGGAGGAATCTCATTGTCTTCCGTCACGATAATGCAGGGAATTTCATAACTTAGAACCGGTTCCAGACATTCCCGTCTTTTTACATCAGAGAGCGCGAAAAGGTATTGCAGTTCCGTATTTCCTAACACCTGAATGCGATCATAAGTGAAGAGGTCAAGAAAGCCCGCCAGCGCCAGTCCCGGCCGGTTGAGCTCCTCCGTTTTGATGAGCCGCTCAAAACCGGAATTGGAATTGAGCAATTGCAGCTTCAATTTCTTCTGGTTGTCAGAGAAAAAGGTCCCGACATTCAAAGTCCGTTTGAGCATATTTCATCCCTCCTCGTTAACAACTATCTAATTTAAAAATTTTAAAGTTTCTTGCAATCATATTTTATAAATGCAGGCTTATTTTTAAAGTTTTATGAATTTTGAAAAATGATTGAGAATTTGGTTTCAGTTATTAATTAATGGATCGGGATAAAAATTTTCCCACGCCAGGAAGATATGGACGAATCTCACAAATTTATCGCCTAGCCGAAGCTCCTGCTTTGGTTTTTTGCCAAATGTTCCCGACCTCATTTTAAATCACCGGACAATTTCCCTGGTATCTGATTTTTGACATAAAAAAACTCCCGCAAAAAGTGCGGGAGTTTTAAGCTCGAAAATATTTATTAAAATTCAAACGGTTAGAGGTTTGGCCTTTACAGGCGATTGCCGTTTTTCCTTATACTTCTTTAACTGTCGTTCTGCCCTGTTTAATGCCGCGTCAAAGGATTTACGTATCTCGTCGGAAACCTCTTTGATAATAATCTGTTTGCTGTGCACATTAATCCGGAATTCAGTATACCGCGTAAGTTTCTCCCAACCTAATATCACCTCCAGATCGACGATTCCATCATAATACCTGTCCAGTTTCAGCACCTTCTCTTCGACGTAATCCTTCAATTCGTCTTTGAGCTTAAAATGGCGGGCAGTGATAGTTAAGTTCATAAAAACCTCCTTATAGGTTTAGGGTGTGTATATTATACATCTCTATCGGACCGCGGGTGCGCTTTTTGATATACATTCTTTAGGCGCTCCATGCTCACATGCGTATAAATTTGGGTGGTGGAAAGACTTGCATGTCCCAGCAGTTCTTTTACTGCCAACAAATCCGCGCCGCGATCCAGGAGATGGGTTGCAAAGGTATGCCGCAAAACATGGGGACTCAGATGTTCCTGTTCGGAAATTTGGGTCAGATACTTCTTCACCATCTTTTGTATTGCCAAAGGATATAGAGACTTACCCTTTTTGTTCACAAATACTATATCCGGATCTATAAAAATTTTAATTTTTTCGTTCCTGGTTTTTAAATACTTTTCCAGCGCATCGCGCGCATAGTTTCCAAGAGGAACAATTCGCTCTTTATTCCTCTTCCCCAGTACTATTATATAATCACTTTGAAGATGAATTTGTTTCACCCTTAATTGAATTAATTCTGCCAGGCGAATACCGCAGCCATAAAAAAGCTCCAAAATCGCCCTGTCCCGGATACCCTCAAACGTTTTTTCACGGGGAAGTTCCATAAGCTTTCTGGCCTGCTTTTCATCCAGCACCACCGGCAGGGTCTTGTCCAGTTTTGGCGCGTAAACGGACAGCGCAGGATTGCCTTCCAGAATCTGTATTCGTTTAAGATATTTGAAAAAAGATTTGATGGTTGATAATTTTCTCGCGATACTTTTTTTATTGAGCCCATGGATAAACAATTTTTCCACATATTCCTTTATGTGATCACTATCGACCATTTGAGGCCGGACTTGACGTGAAAAAACTTCATCCTCCAGATATTCTATAAACTGGGCAAGGTCGGTCCGGTAGGATTTGACCGTATGCGGCGAATAAAGGCGCTCATTTTTCAGATAATCGGCAAAATTATCTAAATAAATCCACATTAATTGAGATTTTCTTCTTTTCTTTTGTATTTGCATTTCGGGCATTGCAAATAATAGCCCTGGGCCCGGGTCACCTTTTCAATCAAAAACGGATGGCCGCAATCCGGGCATTTCTGATTAACCGGTTTATCCCACAAAGCAAATTTGCACTTCGGGTAATTGCTGCATGAATAAAAGATTTTCCCTCTTTTGGACTGCCGCTGAACAATAGTGCCGTCACAGCCTTCTTCGGGGCATTTTACGCCGGTACTGATGGGGCGGGTGTTTTTGCAGGCCGGGTAATTGGAGCATGCCAGAAATTCACCAAAACGTCCCCTTTTAATAACCATGGGCGACCCGCAGACTTCGCATATTTCACCGGTTTGCTTTTCTTCCGGCTCCTCAAGCGGTTTGGTATTCTTGCATTCCGGGTATCCCGAGCACGCCAGGAAGCGCCCGTTTCTTCCCCATTTGATAACCATGGGACGGCCACACACCTCACAGGTAACCTCGGTGGCCTCCTGCAACTCTTTCTTGATATCGCTCTTGTGTTCCTTTACTTTTTCCAGGGATTCTCTGAACGGTATGTAGAAACCATTCAGGGTGTCCTCATAATTGGAGACATGCTGCTCAATTTTATCGAGATTTTTCTCCATGTCCGCGGTGAATTTCACATTGAAAATATTGGGAAAATGATGCACCAGCAGTTTGTTCACCGTCTGCCCCAGTTCCGTGGGGACCAGCGTCCTTTCACTCCTGTCCACATATTTCCGGGTGAACAGGGTCGAAATGATTTGCGCGTAGGTGCTCGGCCTGCCGATACCCAGTTTGTCCAGCAATTTTACCAGCGTGCTTTCGGAATAGCGCGGGGGCGGCTGGGTGAATTTTTGTTCAACCAGCAGTTCGTTCAGTTTCAATATTTCATCAACGGACAGTTCATTGGGGATTGCCACAAATTCCGATGCGGCGCCATTACCTGATTCCGGCTCCTCTACCTGTTCATCATAGGCCAGAAGGTAACCGCGGAAAGTAATCACTTCACCTTCTGCCCTGAATTCATAGGGTCCCGCCTGAATGTAAATGGTGGTTTTGTCCACTTTTGCCGGTTTCATCTGGCAGGCCAGGAAGCGCCTCCAGATCAATTCGTACAATTTATACTGATCGGCGGACAAATATTTCCTTAGTCTCCGCGGTTCAAATTCCGCATCGAGATAGGTCGGCCGGATTGCCTCATGGGCGTCCTGCGCCGATTTCTTGCGGCTGTAAATATTAGGCTTTGGCGGAAGATAATTGGTGCCGTAGGCCTGGGCGATATATTTCCGTATCCCTGCAATGGCCTCCTCACTGATGCGAGTCGAATCGGTCCTCATGTAGGTAATGAGTCCCACATTCCCCTTTTGGCCCAGATCGATGCCCTCGTACAACTGCTGGGCAATGCTCATCACCCGGGCCGTGGTCATCCGCAATCGCCGGGAAGCCTCCTGCTGCAGGGTGCTGGTGATGAAAGGAGCAGGCGGCCTTTTATCGACAGTTTTCTTCTCGATTTCGGAAACCCGGTATTTTTCCTGAAGGAGAGCCTTGCGATGAGTTTCTGCTTCACCTTTGTTGGCGATCCGGAATTTCTGCGGAACGAGTAAATTGCCGTTTATTTTAATCAGATGGGCTCTAAAGACTTCCCTCTTTGCGGTTTCCAGCATCGCGTCCACGGACCAGTATTCAATAGCCTGGAACTTTGAAATCTCATCTTCCCTTTCGCAGAGCAGTCGAAGTGCCACGGATTGCACACGGCCCGCGCTAAGACCGCGAAAAATGGTTTCCCACAGAAACGGGCTGACCTGATAACCGACAATCCTGTCCATCACGCGGCGCGCCTGCTGGGCGTTCACCCGGTCAATATCGAGCGTCCGGGGATGTTCAATGGCCCTCAAAACTGCATTTTTGGTGATTTCATTAAATTCGATGCGCTTGATATTCCTGTGATTTACATCCAACACCGAAGCGATATGGTATGCAATCGCCTCACCCTCCCGGTCGGGGTCGGTGGCAAGCAATACTTCCGAGGCGGAAGAAGCTTCGGATTTCAGGTCTTTGATGATTTTATTCTTTCCGCGAATCGTCACGTACTCGGGACGGAATCCCTCCTCGATATCCACTCCCAGCTTGGTCTTCGGCAAATCGATGATATGCCCCACCGAAGCCGTGACTTTATAATCTTTTCCCAGAATTTTGTTAATGGTTTTTGCTTTCGCTGGAGATTCAACAATAACCAGCTTTTTGTTGTTACTTGCCATAAAAGAATAATTCCATCGTCTTAAGTTCAATTAGCCGTTTTCCGGAAGTACCCGACGTTCTGGTATTTAATAGATCAGAGAATGTTCCGGATAAAATCACGGGAGGATGATGTTCCGTCAATGTATTGTTTCATTCCCGGGATGAAATACAGCTTTAGTATCTGCAAAACCAGTTTCCTTCCCAATCAAGAACTGCACCGTTACCGCCTTCACTTCCTCCAGGGAAATACCTTCCATTCCAATCATCATACACCGGTCAATTATTTGTTCAATTTGCGATGCGGTGACAAGGCCAAGTTTTTGAATTTGCAGAAGAAAACCGTGGGCGTCGCTGGAAAACATCTTCTTTTCAAAACCATTAAGCATCCGCAGGGCGCTCTGGTTGTTCAAAAGGTTCTGCTTATCGCCGCCCTTCGCATCCGTACGGTCGATAAATTCAGAAATCCATTCCACTGCTTCCTCTATATCCTTTTCGGTGTAGCCCTTTTCCAATAATTTTTTGGACAGAGAATCAAGGTCGGGAAAATGTGGCTCCTGCAATCGGTCGATTTCCGCAATCAAAAACTCAATAATCTCAATTATCTTCTGCTGCATTCACTCCCCATTTCTTTTAAGCAAATTTAATGAAATGAGAAAGCAAGTCAATATATTTTTGTGGAAACCTGTTTTCTGCAAACGAATATCATCCTCCGGGTTCCCTTAAATATTTCAAGTTGCCTTTTGTTCCAAAATTAATATTTTATATATTCCAGAAAAATGGGAGCAGTCACAATGCAGCGAAGAGATTTTTTAAAGTTTTCAATAGCCGCCGGGACAGGTTCCTTCCTGCTGGGGAATCCTCTCAATCTGTTTTCTGCCGGTGCTGCCACCCCGGATGCCGTTTGGGTCAGCGGCGGAGAACCCGCCCAGCTGCTAAACGCCGCTTTCGAGCAATTTGGCGGGCTGGGCACTTTCATTTCCAAAGGAGATGTGGTCGTCGTGAAGCCCAATATGGGTTGGGACAGGGCGCCGCAATTCGCCGCAAACACGAATCCCGAGCTCATCTCCTCCCTCGTGAAGGCCTGTTTTGACGCAGGCGCTTCAAAAGTAAAAATATTTGATAACACCTGCAACAATCCGCAGCGCTGTTACCGGAACAGTCAGATCGAGGCGGCCGGGAAGGAAGCCGGAGCGGATGTTCAGCAGGTTCGTCCCTATAAATTCAAGGAAATCTCACTGCCCAATGGCGAAGTGGTCAAAAAATGGCCAATCTATCAGGATTACATGGAGGCGGATAAAGTCATCAATGTGCCCATCGCCAAACACCATTCCCTGGCCATTGTGACTGGCGGACTCAAGAATCTGATGGGCGCCATGGGAGGAAACCGGGGAGAAATTCACAACCATTTCGAGAAGAAGCTGATCGATATCGGCTCCCACATTCTGCCCACGCTTACCATCATAGACGCCTACCGCATTCTTCTCAATAACGGACCGGTAGGGGGCAACCTGAATGATGTCAAACTGGCGAAAACGCTTATCATGAGTCCCTGCACGGTAACCGCCGATTATCTGTCGTTAAGCCTATTCGACCGAAAACTGGAGGAAATCTCCTATCTGAAAGAAGCTTACAGAAGGAAACTCAACAAATACGATCCGCAAAACCTCAATTTGGAAAAGGTAACCCTCAGCTAAGAATGGCACGTTTCCGCAGACTAATCCAGATCGCATTTCTCCTTTTCTTCGCCTTTTTGTTCATCCGGGCGCGCTATCCATACGAAGTAAAAATCCCCAGCGACATATTTCTGAGGTTTTCCCCGCTTGGTCCGCTATACTATTTCATCGATACTTTGAATCTGCCCCTGTTTTTCTGGCCGGCCATCATCATTTTGCTTTTGACGCCAATCCTGGGCCGGTTCTTCTGCGGATGGGTCTGTCCGCTGGGCACTTCCCTGGATATTTTCAGCCGGGTCTCGGGCTCGCCCAACAACCGGAAATCGCAAAAATGGCAAAAATTCAGGTGGGTCAAATTTGCTATCCTCTCCGCCACCATCATCCTGGCCGTCCTGTCCGTAAACCTGTGGGGGTATTTCGATCCTCTGGCAATATTTACGCGCATCACAACCGTTATCCTGTATCCTTTTTTCACCTTCATTTCAGGCGCGCTTTTGCTGGCGGGAGCCAAAGTGCCGTTTCTGCAATCTACTTCCTACGCTGCCTATGATTGGTTCAAAACCGCCGTCATGCCCGAAAATCAGGCACAGTTACTGGGCGTTTTTTCAATCCTCATGCTGATTGCCGTCATTTTCGGACTGGAGAAACTTTCCAGGCGTTTCTGGTGCAGGAATATCTGCCCGGCGGGCGCACTTCTGGGATTTTTATCCCAATTCAGATTTTACGAGAGGATTGTGGGCGATAGCTGCCCGGTCTGCAACCGCTGCCAGACGGAATGTAAAATGAATGCAATCCCCGCCGGAAATGTGAAAGAGACCCATAAGGTGGAGTGCATCGAGTGTTTCAATTGCGGTGAGAAATGTCCACCGAAATCCAAATCCATTACTTTCCGGTTTCGCTTTAAACCGTACCGCAGCGCTCCGGATTTTGCCAGAAGAAAATTTCTGGGCTCCGCCGCCGGGGGACTTGCCGCCATCGGTTTGCTGAGCATTGGCTTCCCGCACAAAACAGATAAGGGCAAACATATCCGCCCGCCCGGCGCCATCCCGGAAAACGAATTTATGGACCGCTGCATCCGCTGCCTGGAGTGCGTCAGAATTTGCGAATCCAACGGCGGCTGTTTGCAGCCCAGCGGTTTTGAACAAGGTTTGCTGGATTTCTGGACGCCGCTGGCGGAAATGCGGCACGGCTACTGCGAATACAACTGCAACCTCTGCGGCAAAGTGTGCCCTACGGATGCCATCCTTCCCCTGTCTCTTGAAGTGAAACAGAAAACGCCAATGGGACTGGCCTATTTCGATAAAAATATCTGTATTCCCTACGCGCGGAATGAAGACTGCATTGTGTGCGAGGAACACTGCCCCACCCCGGAGAAGGCCATCAAGTTCGATGTGCGGGAGGCTCAGCTTCCGGACGGTTCACGAAGAATGGTCAAATATCCCTATGTGGACCGGAACCTGTGCATCGGATGCGGTATCTGCGAATTCAAATGCCCCCTGCCCAATCCGGCGGGCGTCTTTGTTATACGGGAAAATGAAAAGCGGTTTGACAGCCTTCCGACGGACATCCCTTCCGCCTGAGGCGGCTTTAGCTAGTCCCCGAACATTCCGGCGGTAACCTGGTTAATTGAACCCGGCGCCCCCAGCGGAAAACCGCTGGTCAAAACATAGGCTTCTTCCTGTTCAATCAATTCCAGATCTTTTGCAATGTCGGTGGCATCTTTGATCACCGTCTGCAAATTTTTCTGCAGCGGATATTGCACCGGCGTCACGCCCCATACCAGTGCCAATTGATGATACACATTTTCATTGGGAGTCAGGGCCATGATGTAGCTGCACGGCCGATAGGCCGCAATGGCCCGCGCCGTATATCCGCTGCGCGTCACGGCAAATATCATGCGGGCATCCAGATCATGGGCCAGAATAACCGCGGAGTGGGAAACCGGCTCTGTCAATTTCGACTGTCGTTCGCGGAAACGTTCCATCCGGGGCTTATAAAGTTCAGCATAATATTTTTCAGCCTGCAGGGCGATTTTTTCCATAGTCAGGACCGCTTTCACCGGGTAATCCCCCACCGCCGTTTCCTCGGACAGCATCACCGCATCGGTGCCGTCCAGTATGGCATTGGCCACATCGGTGGCTTCTGCGCGGGTGGGCCGGGACGCGCTGACCATAGAACGAAGCATCTGGGTGGCGGTGATCACCGGTTTGCCGGCCCGGTTGGCCATTTTGATGATCTGCTTCTGGAGGATGGGGACCCGCTCCAGGTCTATCTCCACGCCCAGATCTCCGCGGGCCACCATAATGCCGTCGGCGGCCTGCACAATTTCTTCCAGGTTTGAAAGGGCTTCGTGTTTCTCAATTTTGGCCACCAGCGGGACGGTAACACCTTCCTGTTCGAATATTTTCCGGGCCAGATCAAGGTCTTTCGCAGAACGCACAAAGGACATGGCAACCAGATCGACACCATTGTTCAATCCGAAAACCAGATCCTCTCTGTCCTTATCGGTCAAGGCCGGAATCTTAAAGGAACCGGTGGGAAAATTAACACCCTTGTGAGAATAGAGTTTGCCGCCGATGATCACCCGGCAATAGACCTTTGGGGGGTCCACTTTGGTGACTTCCAGTTCCAGATCACCGTCCGAAAGCAGCAGTCTGGCGCCCTCAAAAACGTCCTGTGCGAAATTCCTATGATTGATGCCAATATGGTTGTCGTCCGATGTCCCGGTCAGAGAACCGTCCAACACGATTGTATCTTTCTCGCTGACTTTCAGCGGCTCATTCCCGATTTTGCCCAGCCGGATCTTGGGTCCGCTAAGGTCCTGCAAAATGGCCACCGGCCGGTTCAGTTTTTTTCTGATTTCTTTTATTTTTTTGATATTTTCGAGATGGGATGCATGGTCGCCATGTGAGAAATTCAACCGGAACACATCGACGCCGGCCAGAACAAGCTTTTCAAGAATTTCAGAATCATCACTCGCCGGACCCACTGTCGCCACAATTTTAGTTCTTTTCTTCACTTCCATCATCCACACTCCCCATTGACTTCAGAAAAATTAAACAGTCTCTTGGATCCTGATTTTCTCCAGAATGAATTTGAAATTCACTGTGTTTACTGCCTCTTTATTTTAAATAGGAATCGTCTGAAAATGATTCCCATTTGTCAAAAAAATTATCATTTATTACTTACCAGCAGCATGGAGCAGTCGACTAATACTACCAGTGCCTGGGCGGTGCTTCCCAGAACGCCCCTGGCCTCTCCGGTCTGCCCATGTGTCCCGAGAATCAGCAGATCGGCCTTCGCCTCTTTGATCACTTTCAGGATTTCGTCAATAATCTGCCCTTCACGGATGAGTGGTTCAAATTCCACCATGTGCTTTTCGGCCTCTTTCGTCAGGGAGTCCATCACCGCCTGAGCGTTGTCGCGCAGCTCATTCAGTACCGTGAAATATGGATTTTCAGTGGTCAATTCCTGAACTTCGTGCGGAAAGAAAAATACACGCTGATCAATCACATAAACAATTTTTAGGTCCGCTTTGAATCGCCGGGCCAGATCCATACCCTGTCTGGCCGCTTGCAGGGACGTTTTGCTGCCATCGGTCGCAACCACAATTTTTTTATACATAAATCTCCTTCCAATATTAGAGCAAATTCAGTTGTTCAATCCTCGATTTCAATCATTAGCTGTATTCATCTTTGATCCAAACACACTTTGGAATCCTTAAAAGTTATTAACTTTTCGCTCCGATATAAATATAAATAATATAATTTTTCCGAAATAAAAAATAGAAGCCATATCCTCATCGCATAATTTTCAGCTTATATCATTCCAAATTTT
This sequence comes from Calditrichia bacterium, assembly GCA_037381445.1. Lineage (GTDB taxonomy): Bacteria > Calditrichota > Calditrichia > RBG-13-44-9 > RBG-13-44-9 > JARRQT01. Next base: position 2,622 of record JARRQT010000054.1, on the reverse strand, counting down.
TCCTAAGACAACAATTGCCACCGAAGATTAGGCGGACTTTGGATCGGCCGTTTCACTCCCCAATTTTCATTTCACACAAAGAATCTTTTTCCTTCGCCAATTGTTCACTATTTTAGATATGAATAATCAGAGGATGAGCACTTCACAGGGGCCGGTCTCTGAACGTGGATTTTTCATAAATTATCTTCAAATAGAAACAATTTGGGAATAACGACATGACAGACAGCATAAAACCGAGAGTCGGATTGAGCAGATGCCTGGAGATTGCGGCTTGCCGATATAACGGTCAGCTCATTCCCAATAATTTCGTCCACAAGCTACTGGATTTTGTGGAATTCATTCCTGTCTGCCCGGAGGAGGAAATCGGGTTGGGGACGCCCCGCGACCCGATCCGCCTGGTCATGAAAGGAAATCAGATACGTTTGGTCCAGCCCGCCACAGGCAGGGATGTGACAAAGCACATGCTGGATTTTTCCGGGAATTTTCTTAATTCCCTCGGCGCCATTGACGGTTTCATTTTAAAGAGCCGTTCTCCTTCCTGCGGACCAGCAGATGTCAAAGTGTATCCGGTAAACGAAAAATCCGCTCCTCTCGCCAAAAGCAGGGGCCTGTTCGGCGAGGCTGTTTTGCGGCAATTTGGCCATCTGGCGGTGGAAGATGAAGGGCGTCTCAACAACTTCACTATCCGCGAACACTTCCTGACCAAACTCTTCATTCTGGCCAGGTTCCGGGAGATGAAAAAATCAGGCAAACACCGGAATCTGGTGGAATTCCATTCGCAGAATAAATTACTGTACATGGCATACAATCAGAAAGAGGCGCGCGCCATGGGACAAGTCACCGCCAATGCGGACAGGCAGCCGTTTGACACGGTGACTGAAGATTATTCCCGGCACCTCTGCCAGGCTTTCAGCAAAATGCCCCGCCATACTTCGAACATTAACGTGCTGATGCATGCACTGGGCTACTTCAAGAAAGAACTGACCTCCCGCGAGAAATCCTATTTTCTGGAGACGCTTGAGAAATACCGGAACCGGAAAGTCCCGCTCAGCGTGCCGGTTCATGTGATGAATTCCTATATCGTTCGCTTTGACGCAAAATATCTGGCCCGGCAGACTTTCTTCAATCCTTTCCCCGCGGAATTTGTCGATATCACGGATTCCGGCAAGGGAAGGAGTTTATGAAATGCGGCTGTACATATTTGAATCGGAAGCAATTTTGAACAGACCTGTGGCAGAGATTTTTGATTTTTTCAGCAGCGCCGGGAATCTTGAAGTGGTGACGCCCCCCTGGCTGAACTTCCGGATATTGACGCCGCCGCCCATAAAAATGCAGGCAGGCACCCGCATCGATTACCGGCTGCGCCTCTACGGGATTCCCATAAGCTGGAAGACGGAAATCACCGTATGGGAGCCGCCTCACCGCTTCGTGGATACCCAGCTCAAAGGTCCCTACCGGAAATGGGTCCATGAGCACCGCTTCGAAGAAACCGGCCAGGGGACCCGCATGACCGACCGGGTGGAGTATGCGGTGCCGGGTTTGATTTTTGCGCCGCTTATCCACAAATTTTTTGTTGGGCGGGATGTAGAACGGATTTTTGCTTATCGCAGGGTAAGGCTCGATGAGATTTTTGGATAAAAGGCATGATTCAATAACAAATGAAGCCCGGAGATTGCGGAAGAATTTTGCGCATCTGCCCATTTCTGATTCATCATATAAAACCAAACCGAACGGATGTTCACTCATGAAATGACTCGCGGACTAACCTGCCCAAAAGTTCGCTGGGGGGGTCAGGAGAATCGACCATTATTTAAAATTACAGGCGCAGGTGAGAATTTACATTCTCCTGAAGAGCCTTACTGAATGAAGCAGCATTTTTGCCGTTTTGCCCTGAGAATCATTATGTAATGAGAAGCCTGCGGTGAGACCTCTATTGCATAGCATATTTGATAATTTCTCACTTCATTTGAAATGACATATTCCATTACTTTCCCGCCGGCCGGCAAGATACTGCGTTTTCCCAATTTTTCAACTTGCTTTGTGATAAAATCATGATTACTATAACAATAAAATTAAGTGTGCTTAATTATTGAGGAACAGAAAATTTATGCAGAATGTGTCGAAGGAAGATTACCTCAGCATCATTTTTAAATACTGCGACAGCGACAGCGGAATAAAACCCAATCTGATAGCCGAAAAACTGAACGTAACCCGCGCCGCTGTAACCGATATGCTCCGAAAGCTGGCAAAGGAAAATCTCATCAGCCATGCTCCCTATAAAAGCGTGAAGCTGACGCCGCAAGGCAAAGAGCTCGCACTGAATATTGTGCGGCGGCACCGCATCTGGGAAACGTTTCTTGCCAAGGTTGTCGGACTCCCCTGGGACAAAGTGCACGGAGAAGCAGAAAAACTGGAACACGCCTCCTCCGATGAACTCATAGACCGCCTGGAAGAGATGTGCCAGTTCCCAAAATTTGATCCGCATGGCGCGCCTATTCCCGATAAAACCGGCATGCTGCCGCTGCTGGACGGTTTAATGCCGCTTTCCGCCCTGAAAGACAACCAGAACGGCATCGTAATGAGAGTGGACGATTCCGATAACAAGTTGCTCAGGTATCTCTC